>NZ_BIMR01000237.1 GCF_004306155.1 Cellulomonas biazotea | reverse complement strand
CTGAGGTCGCGACGGCCGCCGGCGTGCGGGCGGGCGACGTCGGGGAGGAGGCGGTGGCAGACGTCATCCGCACGACCGTAGGCACGCGCGCGGCGGGTGCGCCCGCCGGGACGGGACCGTGGGCCGGTCGTTCACCGACCTTTCACGAGGCCCCGGTCACCCCGCCACGCCCGACCGGCCGGGTCGGCGTGGCCGCGCTCAGGCCGTGAAGCCGGTCGCCGGACGGTCGCCCGACCGGCCGCGCAGGCGCTCGCCCTTCGCGTCCGCCTGGGCACGCAACCCGTCCTGGAACGCCGCCATGGCGGTGCGCAGCCGCTCGGCCTCGGTGCCCGTCCCCGAGGCGAGGATCCGCACGGCGAGCAGCCCGGCGTTGCGGGCGCCGCCGACCGACACGGTCGCGACCGGCACCCCGGCGGGCATCTGGACGATCGACAGCAGCGAGTCGAGTCCGTCGAGGTGCGCGAGCGGGACGGGCACGCCGATCACCGGCAGCGTGGTGACCGACGCGAGCATCCCGGGCAGGTGCGCCGCTCCCCCGGCCCCCGCGATGACGACCCGCAGGCCACGGTCGGCGGCCGTGCGGCCGTAGGCGATCATCTTCTCCGGCTGACGGTGCGCCGAGACGACGTCGACCTCGACCGGCACGTCGAACTCCGCGAGCGCCTGCGCGGCCGCCTGCATCACGGGCCAGTCCGAGTCGGACCCCATCACGATGCCCACCACCGGCTCGATCGCCATCTCGTCCTCCGTCCGTCCGGTCCCGCGGCGCGCGCCGCGTCGGTCTCGTGCTGCCGCGGCTCGCGCCGCGGCCGGTCTCAGGCGGGGTCGGCCTCACCCGTGGGGTCGGGCTCGCCGCGCAGCAGGGCCGTGGCCGCGGCGGCGCGCGCCCGGACGTCCGCGAGGTCGTCCCCGCTGACGTTGACGTGACCGAGCTTGCGGCCCGGCCTGACCTCCTTGCCGTACAGGTGCACCTTCGCGGCGGGGTCGCTCGCGGCGACCTGGGCGACCGCGTCGGTCGGGTCGTCGAGCGCGCTGCCGAGCACGTTCGCCATGACCGTCCAGGTCGCGCGCGGCGCGGTGTCGCCGAGCGGCAGGTCGAGCACAGCACGCAGGTGCTGCTCGAACTGGCTCGTGACGGCCCCGTCGATGGTCCAGTGGCCGGAGTTGTGCGGGCGCATCGCGAGCTCGTTGACCAGCACGCGCGGTGCGCCCCCGTCCTCGTCCGCGACCTCGAAGAGCTCGACCGCGAGGACGCCCGTGACGTCGAGCCCCTCGGCGACGCGGACGGCGATGTCGAGAGCGGCGTCGCGCGTGGCGGGGTGCAGGTCCGGGGCCGGGGCGACGACCTCGGCGCAGACGCCGTCGCGCTGCACGGACTCGACGACGGGCCACGTGCGGACCTCACCGCCGGGGCGCCGGGCCACGAGCACCGCGAGCTCGCGCGTGAACGGTACCTTCTCCTCGACAATGAGGGCGGCGCCGGTCCCGTCCGCGGCGGCGGCCAGCCAGTCCGCGACGTCGGCGGCGGCGCGCACGACGCGGACACCCTTGCCGTCGTAGCCGCCGCGCGTCGTCTTGACGACCCCGACACCCCCCGTCCCGGCGAGGAAGTCCGTGAGCTCGTCGGGCGTCGCGACGGCCGCCCACGCGGGGCACGGGACGCCGAGCTCGCCGAGCCGGCGGCGCATGACCGCCTTGTCCTGCGCGTGCACGAGCGCGTGCGCGCCGGGCCGCACCGCGACGCCGTCCGCGGCGAGCCGGTCGAGCAGGTCGTTCGGCACGTGCTCGTGCTCGAACGTCAGGGCGTCCGCGCCCTCGACGAGCCGGCGGATCGCGTCGGCGTCGGACGCGGCGCCCACGGGCGCGTCGACCACGACCTGGGCGGCGGACGACGCGGCGTCCTCCACGAGGACGCGCAGGTGGATGCCGAGGGCGGTCGCCGCCGGCGTCATCATCCGCGCGAGCTGTCCGCCACCGACCACCGCCACCACAGGTGCTGCCACGGGCGCCGAGCCTAACCGAGCCCGCGAGCGGCGGCGCCCGCGTCCACGGCTCGCGCGAATCGCTTCACCGGATCGTCCCGTGACGTCGGACCCGCGACGTGCAGCCCGACGGCGGATATCCTCGCCGGAGCACCGAGCCGAGGAGACCGCCTGTGAGCACGACCGAGGAGCGACGTCTCGACGACGTCCCGCGGGCGCCCGGCACGGCCGGCGCGACCGGCGCCCCGGCGCGACGGCTCCCGGCGATCGGGATCGCGGCGCTGCGGGCACGCGCGCTGGAGATCGGCCGGTTCCTGTCGGTCGGCGCGGTCGCGTTCGTCGTCGACCTCGGCGTGTTCAACCTGCTCCGGTTCGGCCCGGGCGAGCTCCTCGAGCACAAGCCGATCACCGCCAAGGTCATCTCCCTCGCGCTCGCGACGGTCGTGTCGTGGCTCGGCAACCGGCACTGGACGTTCGCCGCGCACCGCACGACCCGGCACGGCCGCGAGCTCGTCGTCTACGCGGCCATCAACCTGGTCGGCGCGGTCATGCCGGTCGCGACTCTGGCGTTCTCGCACTACGTCCTCGCGCAGGTCAGCCCGCTCGCCGACAACGTCGCGACGGTCGTCGGCATCGCGCTCGGGACCGTCGTGCGGTACGTCGGCTACAAGCGCTGGGTGTTCACGGGGCACGCGACCGCCTGACCCGCGCACCCGCCGGTCAACGGCGGCGCAGGTCAGCGGCGGCAGGTCAACGGCGGCGCAGGTCAGCGGCGGCAGCGGTCAGCGGCGGCGGCGGTCCGGCCGGGCGGACACGACCGCACCGAGCGGCAGCACGACGTCCGGCCGCATCGACGCGGGGACGCCCGAGAGGAACAGCGCGAACACCGCGGGGCGACGCTGCGCGAGCTCGAGGCGCCCGCCGTCGGCGTTCGCGAGGTCGCGGGCGAGCGCGAGCCCGAGCCCCGTGCCGGCGCCCGAGGTGACCTCGCGCTCGAAGATGCGCCCGGCGAGCTCGTCCGGGACGCCAGCACCCTCGTCGGCGACCTCGACGACCACGGCACCCGACGGACCGCCCGCGCGCGAGCGGACGGTCGTCGTCCCCGCGCCGTGCTTGAGCGAGTTCTCGATGAGCGTCGCGAGCACCTGCGCGAGCGCGCCGGGCGTCGCGAGGACCTGCGTCTGCGGGTCGACCTCGACGGCGAGCCGGCGGCCCGCGGCGGCGAACGTGGGCGCCCACTCCTCCTCCTGCTGGTGCACGACGTCGACCAGCCGGATCGCCTCCGTCGTGCCGCCCTGCGCGCGGCGCGAGCTCGTCAGCAGGTCGTCGACCACGCGGACGAGCCGCTCGACCTGCTCGAGCGAGATGCGGGCCTCCTCGCGCACCTGCGGGTCGTCGGTGGCGAGCATGATCTCCTCGAGCCGCATCGACAGCGCCGTCAGGGGCGTGCGGAGCTGGTGCGAGGCGTCCGACGCGAACTGCCGCTCGGCGGCGAGCCGCCCGGCCATCCGGTCGGCGGACCGCGCGAGCTCGGCGGCGACGAGGTCGATCTCCTCCACGCCCGACGGCTCGAGCCGGGGGCGGACCTGGCCGGAGCCGAGCTGCTCGGCGGACGCGGCCAGGTACACGAGCGGGGCGGCGAGCTTGTTGGCCTGCCAGATCGCCATCGCGATGCCCGCCGCGAAGGCGACGACCGCCGCCACGACGACGAGCGCGATGACCTGCACGCTCACCCAGAACACGTCCCAGAACGAGACCGTGAGCACGACGACCGCGCCGGACAGCGACGTGGTCTGGAGCGTCAGGCTGCGTCCCTCGACCGGCTCGCCGGCCTCGTACAGCGCGCCGTCGCCCGTGCGGACCACCACCTGCGCGGGGATCTCCCCGACGGGGACCGCGGCGTTCTCGAGCATCCGGTCCGTCAGCGGCGCGCCCGCCTCGACCCGGAAGTCCACGGCGCGCGCCGCGACCTCGAGCCGGGTCTCGAGCTGGCGCATCTCGTTCTCGCGGACGAGCTGCGCACCGAGGAAGGCCAGGGGGAAGCCGAGCAGGACGACCGCGACGGTGACCGCCGCGATCGTCGCCTGCAGGACGCGACGACGCACGCGTCAGGCCCGCTCGCCGGCGCCCGTCTCGAACCGGAAGCCCATCCCGCGCACCGTCGTGACGTAGCGGGGGGCACCGGCGTCGTCACCGAGCTTGCGACGCAGCCACGACACGTGCATGTCGAGCGTCTTCGTGGAGCCGGTCGGGTCGGAGCCCCACACCTCGCGCATGAGCGTCTCGCGGGCGACGACCGTGCCCGCCGCCGCGACGAGCACGCGCAGCAGGTCGAACTCCTTGGCGGTGAGGTGCAGCTCGCGCTCGCCCTGGAACGCCCGGTGCGCGGCGACGTCGACGCGCACGTTCTGCGCGTGCAGCTCGTCCTCGTCGCCCGGGTCGCCGACCGTGCGGCGCAGCAGGGCGCGCACCCGCGCGAGCAGCTCGGCGAGGCGGAACGGCTTGGTGACGTAGTCGTCGGCGCCCGCGTCGAGCCCGACGACCAGGTCGACCTCGTCGGCGCGTGCGGTCAGGACGAGGACGGGCGTCGTGAGGCCCTGGTTGCGGATCGCGCGGGCGACGTCGAGGCCGTCCATGTCGGGCAGGCCGAGGTCGAGCACGACGAGGTCCGCCGTGGACGCGCCGTCGATGGCGCCTTGACCAGTGCCTTGCACACGCACGTCATAACCTTCACGCCCCAGCGCCCGGGCCAAAGGCTCGGCAATCGCGGGATCGTCCTCGGCCAGCAGCACCTGGGTCATTCGCCCATGCTAGGTCACGAGTCGGTCTCGTCCGCCAGCGGACGCGCGATGTCCGTCGTGGTGCGTCCCAGGTCGGACCGCGTGTCGCACGGCGCGTCGCCGCCGGTCCACCTCCGGTCGGGCCGTCCGCCGGCCCCGGCTCCCCCCACGGGTGCACGACCGCACGGCCGTGCGCCGCCTACGCTCGTCGGGTGACGTGGTGGGACCGGGTGCTGCGATGGGAGGAGTCGCACCGCTTCGCCGTCGACGTCACCGGGACGCTCTTCCTGCTGCTGGTGGGCGTCACCGCCTCGGTCGACATCGAGGCGACGAGCAACGGACGGACCCTCGCGACGGTCGTCACGTCCTTCCTGCTCATCGCGCCCCTCGCGTGGCGGCGCGTGCGGCCGACCGCCTCGGCCGTCGTCGTCTACAGCGTCGCGCTCGTCCAGATGTTCCTGGTCACGCCGCTGCTGGTGCCCGCGGACCTCGCCGTCCTCGTCGCGCTCTACTCCGTCACGGTGCACGGCCCGCGCTGGGCGCACCGCGTCGCGATCCTCGGGGCGCTCCTCGGCGGTCTGCTGCTGCCCGCGGTGCTCGGCGGGCTGTGGGACCCGCTGTCCGCGATCGCCACCGTGTTCTTCATCTGGGCCGTCGCGCTCGCCGTGTGGTCGTTCGGGCTCGTCCGGCGGTCGCGCCGCGAGACCCTCGAGGCGCTCGTCGACCGGGCGGAGCGGCTCGAGCGCGAGCGCGACCAGCAGGCGCAGATCGCGACCGCCGCCGAGCGCGCCCGCATCGCGCGCGAGATGCACGACATCGTCGCCCACTCGCTGACCGTCATGATCGCCCAGGCCGACGGCGGGCGGTACGCCGCCGACGCCGACCCCGCGGCCGCCACGCGAGCCCTCGGCACCATCGGCGAGACCGGGCGCGCCGCGCTCACCGACATGCGCCGGCTGCTCGGCGTGCTGCGCGCGGGCCCGCCCGCGACAGGCGGCGTGCCCGTGGTCGCGGACCCGGCCGCCCCGGGCCAGGCGGGCCGTGCTCCCGGG
>NZ_BIMR01000236.1 GCF_004306155.1 Cellulomonas biazotea | reverse complement strand
CTTCCTGCGCCGCCAGGTGCTCATGAGCCGCAACGTGCGCGGCGGGCGGTTCGTCGACCTGTTCATGGGCGGCCTGAACCACCAGATCGAGCACCACCTGTTCCCGAGCATGCCCAGCCCGAACCTGCGCAGGCTCCGGCCGATCGTGCGGGAGTTCTGCGCCGAGCACCGCATCCCGTACGCCGAGGCGAACCTGCTGGAGTCCTACGGCATCGTCGTGCGGCACCTCAACGCGGTCGGCCTCGCGGCGCGCGACCCGTTCCAGTGCCCGATCACGGCGGAGCTCCGCTCGGCGCGTTAGCCAAGGAGGCGGCATGACGACACCCACCAGCGGCGACCTGCGCGGCACGCAGTTCGTCGACGCGAACCTGCGCGGGGCGCGGTTCGTCAGGTCCGACCTGTCCGGGGTCGTCATGCGGGGGGTCGACGCGGGAGGCGCGGACATCGACGCGCCGTGGCTGCCCGACGGCGAGCACGCCTTCCTCGTCAACGGCGTCGACGTCGTCCCGTTCGTCGAGGCCGAGCTCGACCGGCGGTTCCCCGGCCGCGAGCAGCGGCGGGCCGGCGACCCCGACGGGCTGCGCGCCGCGTGGGCGGCGGTGGAGCGCACGTGGGCGGCGACGCTGGAGCGGGTCGCGGCGATGCCGCCCGGGACGGTCGACGTGTCGGTCGACGGCGAGTGGTCGTTCGCGCAGACGCTGCGGCACCTGGTCCTGGCGACCGACACGTGGCTGCGCAAGGCCGTCCTGGGCGTCGACCAGCCGTACCACCCGCTCGGGGTGGCGAACGCCGAGGCGGCGTCCGACGGGCTCGACATGTCGCTCTTCACGACGGGCACGCCGTCGTTCGACGAGGTGCTCGACGCCCGGGCGGGGCGCGTCGCGATGGTGCGGGACTTCCTCGCGGCGGTCGGACCGGACGTGCTGGCCGAGCCGCACCGCAACCCGTGGGCGCCCGAGTACCCCGAGACGACGCTGTCGTGCCTGCACACGATCCTCGAGGAGGAGTGGGAGCACCACCGCTACGCGGTCCGCGACCTCGACGCGATCGAGGCGGGGGAGGGTGCGCCCGCGACGCGGGCGAACAGCCGCTCGTAGTCGTCGACCATCCGGTCGGCGCCGAATCGGGCGACCGCGTCGGCCCGGCACGCGGCCCGGTCGACCCCGGCGGTGGCCGCCACGGCCTCGACCGCGCCGGGCACGTCGGCGACGAGGAACCCCGACACCCCGGGACGCACCAGCTCGGCCATCGACCCGCGCGCGTACGCGACGACCGGCGTACCCGTGACCAGCGCCTCCGCGACGGACAGGCCGAACGGCTCGTCGAAGTCGACCAGGTGCAGCAGCGCCCGCGCACCGCCCAGCAGCCGGTCGCGCTCGGCCGGGCCTACCGGCCCGACGTAGCGGACGCGGTCGCCGTCGACATGGGGCAGCACCTCGCGCCGGTGGTAGGCGGCGTCGTGCACGACCCCGGCGACCACGAGCGGCAGCCCTGCGCGCCGGGCCACCTCGATCGCGGTCGCGGTGCCCTTGTCCGGGTGGATCCGGCCGAGGAACAGCAGGTACCCGCCGTCGCCCGCGCCCGGCGTGAACGCGTCGACGTCGATCCCGTGGTGGATCGTCGCGGCGTACGTGAGGTCGGGGTGCCGGTCGGCGTCGCTGATCGCGACGTAGTGCGCCACGTCGTCGTACGCGCGGTACACCGGGACGATCCGCTCCGAGGAGAACCCGTGGATCGTCGTGACGACGGGCGTCGAGGTCAGGCGGCTGAACACGAGCGGCAGGAAGTCGAACTGGTTGCTGATCACGTCGAACCGGTCGGCCCGCTCGAAGACCGCCGCGATGTGCAGGGCCTCCGCGACCTTGGCGTCGACCGTCGGGTCCTCCTCGTACCCCGCGGGGGCCTCGGCGTGCAGGCGCCCGGACGTCGTGGAGTCGGCCGTCGCGAACAGCGTCACGTCGTGCCCGCGCGCCACGAGACCCTCGGCGAGGGTGGACGCGACCTGCTCCCACGGCCCGTAGCCGCGCGGCGGGACGCGATGCGCGATCGAGGCGAGCACGGCGACTCTGACGAGGACCTCCCGGGGTCGGGGCGAGCGTACGCCCGCAGGCCCCCTGTTACGCTGGCCAGGATCTCGCCGGGGCACCTCAGCCGGGCGGACGGCGCCGGACACCGGCGCCCCAGGGACGCGGCCTTCTCCTCTCACCGTGCACGGCAGCACCCTCGCTGCGCGAAGAGCACCAGGGAAGAAGCCCGATGAGCATCCGGCTCGCAGTCCTGTCGACCTATCCGTCCACGCCGTGCGGCATCGCCACGTTCAGCGCCGCACTCGTGTCCCACCTGCTCGCCGCGGGCGCCGACGTGGGCGTGGTGCGGCTCGTCGACGAGCCGCACCCGGACCCGGCACCGCCCGTCGTGCACGAGTGGGTGACCGGGTCGCGCTCGGGGGCCCAGGCCGCGGCCCGGGCGCTCGACGACCACGACGTCGCGCTGCTGCAGCACGAGTACGGGATCTTCGGCGGGCCCGACGGCCAGGACGTGCTCGACCTGCTCGCCCACGTGCACGTGCCCGTCATCACGGTGCTGCACACCGTGCTGACCAGGCCGTCGCCCAACCAGCACCGGGTCCTCGCGGGCCTGGTCGAGCGGTCCGCGGCGCTGGTGACGATGACCGCGACGGCCCGCGACAGGCTCGTCGCGGGCTGGGGCGTCGACCCGGCGCGCGTCACGGTCGTCCCGCACGGCGCCGAGGACAACCGGGCATCCGCGCGGGTCGTGACGCCTCCGGCGGGGCGCGGCACGCGCACCGTCCTGACCTGGGGGCTGCTGTCCGAGGGCAAGGGCATCGAGTGGGCGCTGATGGCGCTCGCGGACCTGCGCCGACGCGTCCCGCTGCCCACCTACCGGGTCGTCGGTCAGACCCACCCGCGCGTGCTGGAGCGTGACGGCGAGGCGTACCGCGACCGGCTCGTCGCGATGGCCCGGGGGCTGGACCTGACGGCGTCGGTCCGGTTCGACGGCCGGTACCTGTCAGGTCCCGACCTGCGGGCCGTCGTCCGGGCGGCCGACGTCGTCCTGCTGCCGTACGACTCGAGCGAGCAGGTGACCTCCGGGGTCCTCACCGAGGCCGTCGCCGCCGGCAAGCCGGTCGTGTCGACCCGGTTCCCGCACGCCGTCGAGCTGCTGTCGGGCGGTGCCGGGTTGCTCGTCCCGCAGCGCGACCCGGCGGCCATCGCGGTCGCGCTCCAGCAGGTGCTCACGGTCGACGGGCTCGCGGACTCGATGGCCGCCACGTCGCGGCGCCTGGCCGACTCGCTGCTGTGGCCGACGGTCGCCGCCCAGTACCTGGCCCTCGCCGCGGGCGTACGTCACCTGGCGCTGCCGGCAGCGGTCTGATGCCCGCGACGGTCGCCGACCGGACGGTGCGGCTCGACCACCTCGCCGCGCTGTCGACACCGACGGGCCTGTTCGAGCACGCCCTCGGCACCGCACCGCGCGTGGAGCACGGCATGTGCGTCGACGACGTCGCACGCGCGCTCGTGCTGCTGGCCCGGGTCCCGAGCCCCGACGCGAGGGCCGTCACCCTGACCCGCACCTACCTGGCGTTCGTCCGGGCGGCGCAGCGGCCCGGCGGGCGGCTGCACAACCGCCGGTCCCCGGACGGTGCCTGGCTCGACGCGCCGTCGACCGACGACCACTGGGGTCGGGCGGTGTGGGCGCTCGGCACCGCGGCGGCGCGGCTGCCGGCGGGGCTGCTGGCCCTCGACGCCCACCGCGGCGCGACCGACGCGATGGCGGCCCGCTCGCCCCACCCGCGCTCGACCGCGTACGCGGTGCTCGGCGCCGTCGAGCTGCTGCGCGTCCACCCGCACCACGAGCGCGCGACGCGTCTGCTCCGAGACGCGCGGTCGGTGCTCGCGCGGCCACGGGCCGACGGGCGCTGGCCGTGGCCGCACGCACGCCTCACGTACGCGAACGCCGTGCTGCCCGAGGCGATGCTCGCCGCCGGCGACGTGCTCGGCGACGAGGCGCTGCTGGCCGACGGCCTGCTGCTGCTGGGGTGGCTCGTGGCGGAGCAGACGGTCGACGGCCGGCTGTCGGTCGTCCCGGCGGGAGGCCGCGGTCCGGGCGACGCGCGGCCCGGGTTCGACCAGCAGCCGATCGAGGTCGCGGCGATCGCCGAGGCGGCCGCGACCGCGCTGCGGGTCACGCGCGACGGCGCGTGGGCGACCGTGCTCGACCGGTGCGCCGCCTGGTTCGAGGGCGCGAACGACGTCGGGGTGCCGGTGCGCGACGCCCGCACGGGAGGCGGGTTCGACGGGCTGGAGCGCACGGGGGTGAACCGGAACCAGGGTGCCGAGTCGACGCTCGCGTGGCTGGCCTGCGCGCAGCTCGTCGGGACGGCCCGCCCGCGGGTCGCGTGGTGACCGGCGACGGTGGCGACGGGCGCGACCCGCCGTGGGTGCGGCGGACCGCGCACGTCCTGCACCCCGACCCGGACCGGGTCCTCGCCCGCCTGTTCCTGCCGGGTCAGGAGATGGCGGCCGGCGGGCGCTCGCGGTCGGGCCCGGTCCTCACGCGCGTGCTCGCGCTCGACGAGGACGAGGTCCACCGGGAGCTCGGCGACCTGAGGTCCCGGTTCGGGCACCGCCACCACGACCTCGACGCGACGTGGGACGCGCACTTCGCGATGGTCCGGCACCGGCTGCCCGACGCGGACCGCCTGCCCGTCGACCGCCGACGGCTCGTCGGCGCGTACTTCACGCAGGAGTACGCCCTGGAGTCGACGGCGCTGTTCAACCCGTCGATGGTGCCGCACCCCGACCAGCGCGGGCTGCCGGCCGGGTCCACACGGTTCCTGCTCACCGTGCGCGGGACGGGCGAGGGGCACGTGTCGAGCCTCGAGCTGCGCACCGGCACGGTCGACGCGGCCGGTGACGTCACCCTGGACGCCCCGCCGTCGGTCGCGCGGGCCCCCGTCGTGACCGAGCCTCGTCACGCGCGTGCCGTCTTCGCGCAGCAGGTCGCGGACCTCGAGGGCGACCACGCGAACGCGGACTTCGTGCTCGCGTCGCTCGGGCCGTCGTTCGACCGGGCCGACCTGGACCGTGCGCTCGGCGAGCTGCGGTCGCAGCGGCTCACGCGGGGGTCGGCCGTCCGCACCACCGAGCTGTTCGAGCGCCTGGCGCGGCGCAGCTACGACGCGACGTTCCCCGCGAGCTCGGCGGTGAGCGAGCGCGTGCTGATGCCGCAGAGCCCCACCGAGAGCCACGGTGTCGAGGACGTCCGCCTGGTGCGCTTCACCGAGCCCGACGGCGCCACGACGTACCTCGGCACGTACACGGCGTTCGACGGGCGCGACGTCGCGATCCAGCTGCTCGGCACCGACGACTTCGTGCACCTGACCAGCCGGCCGCTGAGCGGGCCCGGCGCGCGCGACAAGGGTCTCGCGCTGTTCCCGCGGCGGGTCGGGGGCCGCTACGCCGCGCTGTCCCGCGCGGACCGGGAGACGAACGCGATCACGACGTCCGACGACCTGCTGCGGTGGGACACCCCGGTCGTCGTCCAGCGCCCCGAGCACGGCTGGGAGCTCGTGCAGCTCGGCAACTGCGGCCCCCCGGTCGAGACGGAGCGCGGCTGGCTCGTGCTCACGCACGGCGTCGGGGCCATGCGGACGTACAGCATCGGGGCGATGCTGCTCGACCTGGACGACCCGACGCGCGTGCTCGGGCGGCTCGACCGTCCGCTCCTGCGCGCCGTCGGTGCGGAGCGCTCCGGGTACGTGCCGAACGTCGTGTACTCGTGCGGCGCGATGCTGCACGGCCGCACGCTCGTGCTGCCCTACGGCAGCAGCGACACCGCGACGCGGATCGCGCTGGTCGACCTCGACGCGCTGCTCGCCACGCTGCTCCCCGCGGCGTAGCGCGTCCCCGGTCGCCGGGCGGTGCCGAACCGGGACGCGTCCCAGCAGGGCGTCGCGACCGAACAGGCGTACGATGGGAGGAGTCTCAGGATGAACCGGCTCTCAGCCGAGGACCCGCCCTCCTTGGACCACCAAGGAGGGCGTCATGCCCGTCCAGAGCAACTCCACGCCTCGATCCACCGGTGACCTCGAGCATCCGCTCCCCGTCGGTGGTCGGCCCGCCCGCTCGCCAGCCCGTCCCCGCCCCCGTGCGTCCAAGCCCGTCCGCAGCCGGACGAGCGCGGCCTGGATCGGCGTCTGCGTCGGCGCGCTCGTGCTCGTCGCCCTCGTGGTGTTCATGATGCAGAACACCGCCCCCGTCGAGGTCGCATTCCTCGGCATGGCCGGCACCGCGCCCCTGGCGCTCGTGCTCGTCATCGCCGGGCTCGGCGTCGGTGTCGTCGCGCTCGTCGTCGGCGCCCTGCGCATCGGCCAGCTCCGCCGCCGCATCCGCGCCGACCGGCAGCCGACGCTGCCGACCCGCTGAGCCGCCCGGGCGGCTCCCCCCGGCCGCCCGCCTCCTCCTTCAACGAAGGGCCCGACCATGACCACCACCGTGCCCCTGCACGCTCCGGACGCCACGAGCGACGACCTGCACCTGCTGTCGATCCTCGAGTCCGGGCTCCCCGGCCAGATCGGCACGCCCGACGAGCCTGCCACCTACACCGTGCCCGCCGTGTTCTCCCGGCAGGTCACCCGCGACGAGCGCGCCCGCATCGAGGACCCCGAGACTGCTCGACGGCTCGCCGAGCAGTCCGGTGCGCCGACCACGGGGCCTGCCCTGCGGCTCGTCGTGTCGGACCGCCGGCTCCTCATCGAGAACACGAGCCTCGACCGTCTCCGTGACGGCCTCGCGGCCGCGCTCGCGGCGATGCTGCGCGACCTCGGCGGCGACCTGCGTGCCGCGCGGGACGAGCGCGCCGTCGCGGCGGAGGCCCGCGAGGTCGAGGAGCGACGGCGGTCGGACGCGACCCATGCGGCCGTCTCGACGATCCGCTTCGAGTAGGCCGTCGTGGACACCCCGGTGCTCGCTGCGACGAGCCGCACGCTGTCCCCGCGGGAGCGGCAGGTCAGCGACTTCACCGTGCTCAGCAGGACGGTGCAGGAGTCGGGTCTGATGCGTCGGCGGCACGTGTACTACTGGACGCGGTTCGTGGTGCTGACGGCGTTGCTGGGGCTGACGTTCACGGCGTTCGTCCTGATCGGGCCGTCGTGGTGGCAGCTGGTGACGGCGGCGGTCGTGGCGGTCCTGCTGGGGCAGGTGATGTT
>NZ_BIMR01000235.1 GCF_004306155.1 Cellulomonas biazotea | reverse complement strand
CTTCGGGGAGCCGGCGTTCGAGGCGCAGGACCTGCTGCGGACCGCGGCGGACGGGCGCGGGGTGGTCTCCGCGCTGGAGCTCCCGGGCGTGCAGGACCGGCCCGCGCTGTTCTCGACGTTCCTCATGTGGCTCCTCGCGGAGCTGTTCGAGGTGCTGCCCGAGGTCGGCGACCCGGAGAAGCCGCGGCTGGTGTTCTTCTTCGACGAGGCGCACCTGCTGTTCGCCGACGCGTCCGACGACTTCCTGGCCCAGGTCGTCCGCACCGTGCGGCTGATCCGGTCGAAGGGCGTCGGGATCGTGTTCGTCACGCAGAGCCCGAAGGACGTCCCGACGGACGTGCTCGGCCAGCTCGGCAGCCGCGTGCAGCACGCGCTGCGGGCGTTCACCCCGGACGACGCGAAGGCGCTGCGGGCCGCGGCACGCACGTACCCGACGTCGTCGTACGACCTGGAGCGGGTGCTGCAGGACCTCGCGACGGGCGAGGCGGTCGTGACGGTGCTCGGCGAGCGGGGTGCCCCGACGCCGGTCGCGTGGACGCGCCTGCTGGCCCCGCGGGCCTCGATGGACGCGGCACCGGCGTCGGAGGTCGAGCGGCTCGTCGCGGCGTCGCCGTCGAACGCCCGCTACGGCGTGACGGTCGACCGCGAGTCGGCGGCCGAGCTGCTCACCGCGCGCCTGGACCGCACGGAGGCCGAGCGGGAGGCGGAGCAGGAGCGCGCCGCGCAGGAGAAGGAGCGCGCGGCCGCGGAGAAGGAGCGCGCGGCGGCCGAGCGGGAGGCCGAGCGGCGCGACCGGGAGGCGGCGCGGCGCTCGGGGGCGGGGCGCAGCACGTCGCGCCGGTCGAGCGACCCGCTGGACTCGTTCCTGCGGTCAGCGGGCACTCAGCTGGGGCGCGAGATCACGCGCACCCTCTTCGGCACCCGTCGCCGGCGCTGACGCGGGCTCCGCCGGCAGGACGGGCGGCGCGGACCGGCCGACGGTCAGGACGACGAGCAGCCCGGCGGCCGTGAGGCCCGCGCCGACCCAGGCGGGCGCGAGGTAGCCGAGGCCGGCGTCGATGACGAGGCCGCCGAAGAACGCGCCCGCGGCGTTGCCGAGGTTGAGCGCCGAGTGGCACAGCGCGGCCCCGAGCGACGGCGCAGCGGGTGAGACGTCCATGAGGCGGGTCTGCAGCGCGAGCCCGAGCACCTGCGAGGTCACGCCGAGCAGGACGATCGACAGCACGGCGGGCACGGGCCACGCGCCGACGAGCGCGATGACGACGAGCACGACGATCGTCGCGACCATGCCGCCGACGACCGTGCCGAGCACGGACCGGTCGGCGAGCCGGCCGCCGAGCAGCGTGCCGACGGTCATCCCGACGCCGTACAGGGCGAGGACCAGCGGCACGAGCCCGACGTCGAGGCCGGTCACCTCGGTGAGCAGCGGCTTGACGTAGGAGTAGACGGCGAACATGCCGCCGAAGCCGACCGCACCGGCCGCGAACGCGATCCAGAGCCGGCGGTTGCGCAGGGCGGCGAGCTCGGTGCGGACGGTCGCGCCCGGCAAGGGCGGGAGGCCCGGCGTCCACACCTGCAGCGCGGCGAGCGTCGCGAGGCCGAGGACGCCGACGCCGACGAACGCCCAGCGCCAGCCGACGGCCTGCCCGACGATCGCACTGAGCGGGACGCCGACGGCGCACGCGACGGTGAGGCCGGCCATCATCGACGCGACGGCCTGGCCGCGGCGCTCGGGACCGACGACGGCGGTCCCCATGACGGCGCCGACGCCGAAGAACGCGCCGTGCGGGAGCCCGGCGACGAATCGCGCGAGGACGAGCGTCTCCGCGGTCGGTGCGAAGGCCGAGAGGACGTTGCCGACGGTGAACGCGACCATGAGCAGCAGCAGGAGCCGGCGACGGTCGAGGCGGGCGCCGAGCGCCGCGAGCGTGGGGGCGCCGACGACGACGCCGAGCGCGTAGGCGGTGATGGCGTGCCCGGCGACGGGGATCGACACGTCGAGGTCGGTCGCGATCTCGGGCAGGAGGCCCATCGTGGCGAACTCGGTGGTCCCGATCCCGAAGCCGCCGAGCGCGAGGGCGAAGAGCGCGGCGCGCGTGCGCGCGGGCGTCAGGGTGACCACGGCGGTCCTCCGGCACGAATCGATTCGACAAGGATGCGGAGTCACGCCGTCGTCAGCTCCGGGGATGGGTCGAGCCTACGGCACGACCCGGCGACGCGTCAGCCGCGCGGCACGAGCCAGATCGCGCGCGCCGCGACCTCGCCCAGGTCGACCGACGCCGCGTCGGCCCCCTCGCCCGCGCGCACCGCGACGACGCCCGCGACCGTGCGCCGCTCCACGACCTGCACGGGCGCGTCGAGGACCAGCCGCACCGTCTCCAGGTACCGCAGCAGCTCCGGGTCGGCGTCGGAGATCCGCGCGACCGACCACGACCCCGGCTCGGCCTCCCACAGCACGCGCGCCGCCGGGGCGTCCACGGAACCGTCCGGGCCCGGGATCGGGTCGCCGTGCGGGTCCCGGCGCGGGTGCCCGAGCTGCGCGTCGATGCGCGCGACGAACGCGTCCGACACCGCGTGCTCGAGGACCTCCGCCTCGTCGTGGACCTCGTCCCAGCCGTACCCGAGCACCTCGACGAGGAAGGTCTCGATGAGCCGGTGCCGGCGCACCATCGCGAGCGCGTGCCGGCGCCCCTCCGCCGTCAGCTCGACGGCGCCGTAGGGCTGGTGCGTGACGTAGCCCGCGTCGGCCAGCCTCCGCACCGTCTCCGAGACGGTCGACGCGCCGACCCCCAGGCGGGACGCGAGGAGCTTGGTCGTCACCGGCTGCGACGACCACTCCTGGGCCGACCACACCACCTTGAGGTAGTCCTGCGTCACCGCGGTCAGCGGGGGCGTGGTCGGCTGGGTGCTCACGGCGACCAGCGTAGGCGGCCCGGGCCCGAGCCCCGGGACGTCATCACCTCGTCACCACCCGTCGACGCTCCAGTGCCACGCCTCGCTCGGCAGGTTCGTCAGCCCGTACGCGGGGGCGTGCTCGACGAGCCACGCGTACGCGACCGAGTCGCGCTGCACGACGCGGCCGTCGACCGTGAGGTCGAGCGCGAGCCCGCGCTCGTGCCGCGACGTCCCGGGCGGAGCCGTCGGCGGGTGGCACACGACCGACTCGCCGGACGACGACGCCCGGCAGTTCTTGGCCCGCAGCGCGACCTGCTGCTCGGCGCTGCGCCAGCCCCACGCGTGCAGGTCGACGCCGTCCGCCCGGGCTGCGAGGAGCAGGCTGTCGACCGCGGCCGCGAGGCACGGGTGCACCCGGACGCCGGTCGAGGAGACCACGGTGTCGGCGAGCGGGATCGGGGCGTCGACCGTCGTGCAGTCCGTCGCGAGCTCGGTGCGGCGCACGAGCAGCTCGGCGGGCGCGTCGACGCGCCACAGCTCCTGGCCGGTCGACGCGAGCAGCAGGACCGCCCCGTCCTCCATCCGCAGGCCCGCGCCGGGTCCGCCCGAGGTCCCCGTCGCCCACGCCGCCGTGCCGTCCGCGGTGAGGAGCACGAGGTTGCCGTCGTCCTGCGGGACGAGCCGCGCACCGGCGCCCGGGGGCGACGCGAGCGGCGCCGACCAGACGGGCTGCTCGTCGTACGTCAGGGCGAGCCCCGCCTCGTCGAGCCGCAGCCGCAGCCGCCCGTCGGGCGAGCCGAGCTCGGCGCCGGTCGCGAGGGCCGCGCCGGGCGCGAGGACCGCCGGGCCGATCGCGCTCTGCGACGTCCACAGGGCCGTGCCGTCGGCGTCGTAGAGCACCAGCGCGCCGTCGTCCTGGACCACGAGCGACGCGCCCGGGTGGCCGGCCGTCTTGCTGCGCCACGGGCGCCGGCCGTCGGGGTCGGTGACGACGAGGTTGCCGTCGTCGCGCATCCGCAGCGTCGAGCCGGGCTCGTGCGTGTCGGTCGACCAGCGGGTCGACGCGTCGGGCCCCAGCAGGACGACGTCGCCGTCGTCGAGCACGAGGAGCGTGTGCCGACCGTCGGGCGAGGACAGCGCGTCGCCCGGTCCGAGCTCGCCGCCGGGCGGCAGGATCGACGGGAGGGTCGCCGTGCCCGACTCCCAGAGCACCACGCCGTCGGGCCCCTCGACGACCACGTCGCCGTCGTCCCGCACGACGAGCGCGGCGCCGGGGGCGCCCGCCGTGCCCGTGCTCCAGACGGTCGTGCCGTCGGGCCCGACGAGCGTCACGTCGCCGTCCGCGGTGACGGACAGCGCGGCTCCCGCGACCGTGGCACCGGCCGTCCAGCGGACCGCACCGTCCGCGTCGAACAGCCCGAGGTCGCCGTCGGGCTGGACGACGAACGTCTGCGAGCCGTCCGCCGACACCAGCGCCTGCCCCGACCCGAGGGTCTCCCCCGCGCGCAGCCGGTCCTCGCCCGAAGACGCCGCGGCAGGCAGCACGCCCGCGAGGAGGGTGCCCACGACCGCGAGCACGACGGCCACGACCGTCGCGACCCACCGGCCGGACCTCGGTGCGCGCACCGTCGCGCGCCCGTCCCGCTGCTCCACGCCATCCCCCCTCACCGCACGAGCGGTCGAGTGCGAGGGGAGGCGGTGTGCCACGACCATGGCCCCACTCGCGAGGCCCACCTTAGGTGACGGAGGTCACATCGGAGAAGGGTGATTCCCGCCGCCGCGGGACGGCTGCGCCGGGCGGGGCTCCGGCCACTGCAGCCGCGGGCTCACCGACGCGCTCGCGTCCGGACGGACCTGCACCAGCTGGTAGTCGACGATCCGGCGCTCCCGCGGGTCCCAGCGCAGCACCGTCATCTCCGCCGTGCCGTTGAGCGGCCCCACCGTCGGCTGGCCGAGCGTCGCGCCGGCCGTGCTCGAGCTCACGTACTGCACGCCCTCGCCGACGACCGACGGCCCGATCCGCTGGTGCATGTGCCCCGACACCTGCGCCGGCACGCAGCCGTCCGTCAGCGCCGGCAGCCCCACGCGCGGCGTGTGGATCAGCAGCAGGTCGACGCCGTCCTCGTCGTCGCACGCGGTCGCAGCGAGGCGCTCGGCCACGTCCTGCGCCGACTCGGTGCCCGCCGTCGTGCCCGAGCCGATCCGGGTCTGCGCGGGGTCGTGGTCGCCCAGCAGCCGCATCCCGTCGACCTCGACGACCGAGCCGTCGAGCACCCGCGCCCCCGCCCGCGCGTACATCGCCGTCGTCTCCGCCGAGTCGTGGTTGCCCGGCGACGTCACCAGCTCGACGCCGTCCGGCACGGCACGGGCGAACGTCGTCACGCAGTACTGCTCGACGCCCGTCCCGTTCATCGTCGTGTCCCCCGCGTCGAGCACGACGTCCGCACCGGCGCGGCGCGCGGCCGTCGTGAGCAGCGACGCCATCCCCACGTTGCAGTGCAGGTCCGACACGACCAGCAGGACGACCGGCTCGACGTCCTCCGCCGCGTCCTGCGTCGGACCCGGGCTGCCCGACACCGTCGGGGTCGCCCGGTCGCGCTCGTCCTGCGCGTCGACGACCGGCTGCGTCGCGTCCCACGCGTCCTCGAGCGACGTGTTCGCACGCGCGTAGAACGCCGTGTTCTCGCGGTACGCGTCGACGACGTAGCCCCCGTACGTGTCGATGACGCCGCCGAGGCGTCCCGTGACCCGGGCGCCCGCCAGCGGCGTGCCGTCGAACACCGCCGAGGCAGGGCGCGACGTGACCGGCTGGTCCCGCTCGCCCACCGACGCGGTCAGGACGGTCCCGCCGACCACGACCGCCGCGACCCCGCCCGCGATCACGCGCGTGTGCGGGGCGAGCGACGCGGCCAGCTCCGTGCGCCGCACCGGCCCGAGGGCCCACCGGGCCAGCCACCACACGGCCGTGAGCAGGCCGAACGTCAGCGCCGCACGCCCGAGCGCATCCGTGACGAGCGAGCGGGCCACGTCCTCGACCGTCGACTGCGGCGCGGAGAAGAACGCCACGTAGCTACGCAGGTCGCCCGACAGCGCCTGGAGCGTCGTCGCCTGGTCGAGCTCCGTCACCGCGGCCGGGATCTCCTGCACCGTGACGCGCAGCCCGAGCGTCAGCGGCAGCGGCGAGTCGATCTGCAGCGTCCCGACGGGACCGAGGTCGATCGTCACCGTGTCGTCCGTCGTGACGTCGTAGCGGGCCTCGTGCGGGCCCAGGCTCCCCTCGACGGTCGCCGTCGTCACCCCGACCACGAGGGCGACCAGCACACCGGCCGCGACCACGACCAGGCGCCGCCACGTCACGAGCCGCCGCCACCGTCCGGCCACACCGGTGGTGACCGGCGTGGCGTCGGGTGCGGTGCTCATCGCCCCCGAGCCTAGACTCGGCCGCGTGCGTCGTCGCGGCTACATGCTGTCGTCCCGCTGGCGCGTGGGGGCTCCGCTCGCACGCTGCTGGGAGGTCCTCGCCGACCCGGAACTCACCTGGCCGGTCTGGTGGCCGCGCCTGCGCACGCGCGACGTGGCCCCGGTCGACGGGCTCGTCGGCAGCTCCGCGACCCTCCTGTTCCGCACCCCGCTCGGCTACGCGCTGAAGGTCGGGCTGGTCGTCGACGAGGCCGACCCGCACCGGCGCGTCCTCGTCAGCGCCACGGGCGACCTCGTCGGCACCGGGGACGTCGCGCTCACCGCGCTCGCGCCCGAGCGCACGCAGATCGCCGTCGTCTGGGACGTGCGCACGACCCGTCGCTGGATGAACGCGACCGCGCCCCTGCTCGGCGGGGTGTTCGCGGCGTCGCACGCGCGCGTCATGCGGGCCGGCGAGCGCGGGCTCGACGCCCACCTCGCCCGGACCCGGGTCGTCACTGGTACGTGACGAGGTCCGGCACGGGCTGCACCGCGTAGGTCTGCACGGGGTCGAGCATCGGCTCGTCCTCGTCGACGAAGTTCTTCCACCCCCACCGCACCGGCGGCGCACCCGCGTGCAGCGCCGTCCACGTGCCCGCCTTCGCCGGCTGGGTGCCCTGCCCGTCCGCGTGGATCAGCAGGGCGACCTCGTCGCGCGACGTGTCGAGCCGCTCCCGCTCGCCGATCATCCGCAGGCTGAACTGGTGCAGGACGAGCATCTTCTGCGGCAGCGCGCGCTGCGCCGTGAAGTCCGCGAGCCACGCGACGACCGCGTTGACCTCGTCGATCCCCACCGACCCGATCTGCCGCAGGTGCACCTGGTCCGGCGCCAGCCGCCACTCCGGGTCGAGCGCCAGGCCCACGTGCGGCAGCGCGAGCAGGTCCGCGTAGAGCTGCGCCTGCGTGACGAAGTCCGTCCGGCCCGGCTGCAGGTCGAGGATCACCGTGTGGCCCGCCGCGCCGGCCGCCTCGACGAGCGGGCGCAGCTCGTCGACCGGCCGCTCCTGCGAGTAGTTCCCGTCCGGTCCTGCCCCCGCCGACGCGATCGTCGCGATGATCTCCGCGGTGGGCACGACCGTGTCCGTGGTGAGCGGGCGGTACGCGTCGGCGACGCCCTGCGCGCGCACCAGGGTCGCCGGCACGTCCTGCTCGCCCAGCACCCCCAGCGCGGGCGTGCCCGGCGTGCCGTACAGCGCGACGTACCGCTTGCCCGGCAGCCCCGCGACCGCCGGGAAGACGAGCTGGCCGCCGCCCGGGAGCTCGACGCCGGTCGCGGCCGTCGCCACGCGCGTCGCGAGACGCTCCGGCGAGCCGAAGGCGTCACCGAGCGCGACGACGTGGGTGGGCCGACGCTCCGCGAGCGCTCGGACCGTCGCCGACGTCGCGCGAGGGTCGCCGCCCGGCACGTCGACGACCTCGACGCCGGCCAGCGCGGCGTTCGCGAGGGCCGCCGCCGGCACTGCCGTGACGCCCGTGAGGAGCACGGCGCCGGTCAGCACCTCGGGGGCCCTCGTGGGCGGGAGCGTCGGGGTGGGCGACGGGCTGGGGGTCCCGCTCGGCGTCGGGGCGGCCGTGGCGGTCTCGGCGGGGGCGGCTGCGGGGTCCGCGGGGGCCGCCGTGGCAGCGGGGTCGGCCGCGGCG
>NZ_BIMR01000234.1 GCF_004306155.1 Cellulomonas biazotea | reverse complement strand
CCGTCGTGGCGCGGCTCCGGGTGTCGGGCACGCGCGGGCGGCGGGCCGGCCCGCCGGGTGCGGGATCGGGCGGGGGCGTGGCGGGACGTGTCGTGCGCATGCGTCACCTTCGTGTCTCGTCGTTGAGAGCCGGGCCGACGGCGCGGAGGTCGCTTCGTTCTGAAACGGTTCAACCGCGCTAGCAGGACATTCCTACCCACGCCGCACCGGTCACCGCAAGAGCCAGGCGGAAACCGAGGGAAAGCGCTCACCCTTCGGACGCCGACGGTCGTGCGCGCGCGAGGTGCCGACGTCGTGCAGCTCTGATGCGCCCGACCCCGGGCACGCGCGAGGCCGCCCCGCAGCGACACGGGACGGCCTCGTGCGTCGGTCAGCGTGCGACGAGGTCGGTCGTCGCACGCCCCGCGTGCGGGATCAGCTCAACGTCCAGCGCTGGGCGGCGCTGCCGTTGCAGTCCCAGATCTGCACCTGCGTGCCGGACGTCGTCGACCCGCTCGGGACGTCCAGGCAGCGACCCGACTGCGGGTTGCGGTACGCCCCGCCGGACTGCGGGATCCACACCTGCGCGCCGGTGCTGTTGCAGTCCCAGAGCTGGACCTTCGTGCCGTTGCCCGTGGCGCCGCCGGCGATGTCCAGGCACTTGCCCTGCACGCGCAGGGTGCTGCCCGCCTCGACGAACGACCACTGCTGCGCGACGGTCCCGTTGCAGCCCCAGATCTGGATCTTGTTGCCGTTCGCGGTGCTGCGGTTGTCGTTGTCCAGGCACGGGCCGTTGGCGTTGACCAGTGCACCGGCGGTCGTCCCCCCGCCACCGCCCCCGCCGCCCCCGGTGCCGCCGCCCGTGAAGGGGCTCAGGACGAGCCCCGCCGAGCGAGGGTCGCCGTCGTGGACCAGCGACTCGAACGCGCCGACGTCGTCGAACGCGAACGCGTACGCCTTGCCGTCGGCCATGGCCGCGTGGATGACCTTGGCGTACTGGTTGGTGGGGCTGCTCCTGTAGAAGTCGGCCGCGTTGGTGCTCGGCTGCGTGTCGACCGTGCCGAGCGTGCCGCGGTTGAGCGCCGCGCACAGCGTGCGGGCGATCGGCCCGACGACCTGGTCGTTCGGCGCGTGCAGGTTGCCGTCGCAGCCCCAGACGTCCGCGCTGCTCGGCTTGGTGAACGCGGCGACCTGGGCGCCCGAGGCGTTGGTGAAGCGCATGACGTCACCGCTCGTCCGCCCGAAGTAGCGGGTGTTCGGCTGGTCGCCGAAGGGCACGACCGTGAGCGTCTTGGAGGTGTACGCGTTCCACGCCGAGGTGATGTACGGGTCGAGGTAGGTCGCGCTCAGCAGCCCCGCGCCTGCCGCCTTGCCCGGCGCGAGGACGCGCAGCACGGTGCCGTCGGACCGCGTGACGACCGAGCCGGACCAGCCGGGCTGCGCCTTGAGGGCGTTGATCACCTGGTCGCGGCCGTTCGTGACGACGTCGCCGGTCCGCTTCGTGGCGCCGCTCGCGCCCGTGACGGTCACCGCGTGCGGGATCGCGAACATGTCGACCTGCGAGCTGTTGAGCCACAGCCCCGCGTCGTTGTAGGTGAGCTCGCTCCAGTCGAACAGGACGTCGCGGCTCGCGTCGCCACCGGCCCACGGAGCGGGCTGGACGAGCCCGTCGGGCGTGAGGAAGAACGGCAGCTTGGCGCCGAGCGAGAAGTAGATCCGGCCGGAGAAGCCGCGCGGGAGGTTGATCGTCGTGCTGCCGCCGTTGGGCGGGCCGGCGATGGCGACGTCCGGTGCGGGCGACGGCGGGTTGGACCCGGCGGGCCAGGCGGTGAACGTGCCGCCCTTGGTCACGTACCCGAGCCGTCCCGTGCTCAGGTTGGTGCCGATGACGTACAGGTGGACCGCGTCGCCGCGGCCCGTGGTGTTGGTGACCGTGACGGGCAGGACCGACGGGCCGACGGCCTGGGCCGCGGTGGTGCCGGTGACGGCGAGGGGGACCGCGAGGGTCGCCGCGGCGAGGACGCCGACGAGCGTGCGCAGCCTGCGGTGTCGCATGGGATACCTCTGCTTCCGTGGGGGATGGTCGGACGTCGTCCGCCCGAGGGGGATCGAGGCGGATGACACGTGTCACCCTGGCCGAGGCCACCGCCGCCGCGAGGGGCGCCGGGTGGGCGAGGTCGAGCAGGCAGGACGCAGCCGCTCTCGCGCGGTCCCTCTCCGGGGGGAGGCGTGCCGACGGTGCCTGTCGCGCCGACGACGGTCGCCGTGCGCGGTGTGCGCCCCGTGGCGGTCATGGCGTCGGTGCCGGGACCAGGGCGGGCACGCGGGTGCTGCGGTCCGAAGGGCCGGTCGGGGCCCCGTCGGTTACTGACAAGGAGGTAAGCGGAGAGGAACGCGAGTCATCATGGCGTTCACCCAAGAGATCGTCAAGGCTGACTGTCGGCCGGGCATTCCGGACGCCCCGCGCCGCACCCGCACGCCGCCCCGCACGCCCGCCTGCGCGTCCACCCGCGAAGCCGCCGCACACCCCCGGGTCCGCGTGCGACGCTCAGCCCGTCTCCCAGCCGCACGACGCGGCGACCAGGTCGTACACCGCCCCGCGCAGCACGTCGGACGCCGCCACGTAGAACACCGGCTGCTCCACCCCGTCGACCCGCGCGTGCAGCCCGAAGAACGTGCCCCGCTTGTCCTCCGCCACGGCGTGCGGGTCGCACCGGCTCGGCACCACGGCGAGCTCCACCGCCGTCGGTCCGCCCGGCGCCCCCGTGTCCACGGCGACCGGCCAGTCGTTCGTCAGCTCCGCGGGGATCACCAGGTTCGTCCTGTCGACCTGCCACACCACGACGCGCGGACCCCCCGCGACCGCCTCGACGTGCAGGGTCAGACGACCCACGAGCCGCCCGTCGACCGGTGACACCGACAGGTCGTCGTCGAGCGACAGCCGCGCGCCGGCCGCGACCGCGACGGCCGCGCAGTCCTCGCCGTGGATCCGCGCGAGGTGCCCCTGGGGGTCCTCCGGCACCACGACGACCGTGCCCGCGTTCCCGTCCGCGTCCACGACGTCGAGCTCGACCTGCGCGGCCGTGGTCGCCCGCGCACCGTCGCCGTCGCACACCGGCGCACCGAGCGCGACGGACAGGTCGCGGTCGACCCCGGCGCGCACCTCCCGCTCGCGCTCGCTCGTCGCCGACCCCTCGACGCCCGGGGTCGTCAGCGTCGCGTGCCGGACGGTGACGTCCACGGCGCCCGTGTTCGCGACCCGCACCTGCACGACGCGTCGCCCCCAGTCGGCGCGCGACTGCCGGATCTCGACGGCCAGCCCCGCGGCGACGTCGTCGGGCAGCGCCGGCCCGGCCGAGGTCCCGGGCGTGCCCGACGGCCCGCGCGACCCGCTGCCCGCGACGCACCCTGCGACCGTCAGCCCGACGACCAGCGCCCCCACGACCAGCCGTCCGGTACCCGACGGCGTGCCGACCGGCCGCCCGCGGGCCGCCCACCTGTCGGCCACCCGCGCGACGCCCGGCCGCCCGACGGGCGACCCCCCGTCGAGCCGCACGCCGGACCGCGCCCGCCTCATCCGGCGATCCTCTCAGGACCTCCGCGGGGCGCGCGGGGTCAGAGCGCGAGCACCCAGGGGGCGCCGCGGGCGCGTGGGGTCAGACGGCGAGCGTCCAGGGGGCGCCGAGCGACGTGAAGGTGCGACCCTCGACGGCCACGCGCTCGCACCAGTCGGCGACGTCGGCCACGACGGGCCACGCGTCAGGCCCGGTGCCCTGCCAGGTGACGTGCGCGGGGCCGATCGGCGCGGGGTCGGGGGCGGTGCGGACGGCCTCGAGCACGCGCATGAAGGCCCCGGTGTCGGCGACGCCGCACCGCAGCGGCACGTCCGCGGACCGGCGGGCGTCGAGGAGCTGCGTGAGCAGGTCGACGCGCCCGGTGCTGATCCGGCGGGTGCCGCGCGGCGAGCGGACCTCGATCGCGTCGTGCTCGTAGAACAGGGTGAGCGACCCCTGGGTGCCGGTGACGACGACGCGCGACGGCGGTCGCTCGGGCGCGCACAGGGTCAGTCCGGCGGCGACGCGCAGGCCGGTGCGGGTCGTGACGACGACGGCGGAGGTGTCGTCGGCCTCGATGTCGTGCGCGTGGAACAGGTCGACCTCGACGTCGGCGACGTCGTCGGCGGTCCGGGCGCCCGCGACGAGCAGCGCGGTGGCGACGGCGTGCGCGAGGGGGTTGGTGACGACCCCGTCGACGACCTCGACGCCGTCGAGCGTGCGACGCCCGGCCCACGCGGCGCGCTGGTAGTAGGCGGCGGTGCGGACCCACGTCCCGACGGCCCCGACGCCGACGACCTCGCCGAGCTCGCCCGACGCGACGATCCGCAGGACCTCGTCGACCGCCCCGGAGCCGAACGTCTGGAAGCCGACCTGGCAGCGCCGACCGGTCTCGGCGACGACGGCCAGGAGCTGCTCGTGCTCGGCGAGCGACGCGACGGTCGGCTTCTCCAGCAGCACGTCGCACCCGGCGCGCATCGCGGCGGACGCGAGCGGCAGGTGCGTGGGGATGGGGGTCGACAGGACGACGACGTCGGGCTGCTGGACCGCGAGCAGCGCGTCGAGCGACGGGTACCAGGGGGTGCCGGGCGGGACGTCGGCGACGCCGTCGACGGGCCGGGGGTCGACGACGCCCGACAGGACGGCGCGCCGGTCGGCGGCGAGCGCGGCGACGCGGCGGACGTGCGAGGCGCCGTGCCCGTGCACGCCGACGACGGCGACGCGCGCGAGGTCGACGGCGGCGGGTGCGGCCACGGGTGCGCTCACGCCCACACCTGGACGGCGAGCGCGGCGAGCTCGTCCTGGGTGAGGGCGCGGTCGACGACGACGGCGGCGAGCCCGGCGCGCAGGACGTCGCCCGCGGCGACCTCGACGGGGGCGTCCCAGGCGATCGCGGGTCCGGCCCCGACGTACTCGGCGACGCGCACGAACCAGGGGCGCTCCTCGCCGGGGCCCTGCACGAGCAGCAGGGTCGTGGTGCTGGCCTCACGACGCTGCACGAACGCGAGCCACGGCGACCGGCTGCCGTGCACGGCCTCCTCGCCGACCAGGCCCTCGCCGAGCACGGTGGTGACGTCGGCGGACGGCAGCCGCCAGAACAGACCGCCGTAGCCGGCGCCGGGCCGGCCGTTGGTCGCGGGGCTCTCGAACCGCAGGGGCCCGTGCTCGGCGCGCAGCTCGCTGGTCCAGGCGAGCGACCAGCCGCGCTCGTCGGGCAGCGCGGCGGTACGCAGCCGGCGGTCCTCGCGCAGCAGGGGGCGGTCGCGCTCGTCGCGCCACAGGATGTCGTCGACGAGGGTGCCGCCGTCGTCGTCGACGCGGACGCCGGTGGAGACCTGGCGCCCGTGGTTGGGCAGCAGGGTCGGGCCCTCGTCGCGCAGGAACGTGCGACCGCCCCAGTACGACGTGCCGTTGACGACGGGCACGGCGACGGAGACGCCGTAGTGGTGCCGGTGGTCGACGGGGCTGGTCTGCGTGAGCGCGGTGCCGGCGGCGGTGTGCACGGGGTGCAGGAACGGGCGCGGCGAGTGCACGGGCGGGATGGTGTCGCCGGGCTCGTAGCGCGCGAGCGTGAGGGGCGCACCGGGGCGCGGGCCGGAGCGGACGGTGGCGGACAGGACGTGCGAGCGTCCCTCGGTGGTCCAGCGCGGGGCGGACTGCACGTGGGGCTCTCCCGGGCGGTCGGTGGTGGGCTGGGTGCGGCGGCGCATCCGGACGGCAGGCGGGACCGGGCCGGTGCTGGCACGCACCGCGAGCAGCGGGCGGATGAGCGGCGGGGTGGGGTCGACGCCCTCGCCTGCGGCGGACCGCCGCAGGTGCTGCCACGCGAGGCGGCCGAGCTCGACCTGGGGGACGGTCGCGGTGGTGAGCGAGGGGGTCGCGAACCGCGCGAGCTCGACGTCGTCGAACCCGGTGATGGAGATGTCGCCGGGCACGGCGACGCCGAGCTCGTTGAGCCGCGCGAGCAGGCCGAACGCGACGAGGTCGTTGTAGGCGACGACGGCGGTGGCGCGCGACGCGAGGACGTCCTGCGCGGCGGCGTACCCGGCGTCGACGGACGACCCGGCGGGCATCTCCGACAGGCGCAGGTCCTCGCGGCGGGCGGCGGCGACGCGCAGCGCCTCGAGCCGGGCGCCGTGCGACGCGCTGCTGGTGGGGCCGGCCAGGTAGAGCAGGTGGCGGTGCCCGAGCCGGGCGAGGTGGTCGACGATCTGCTCGATGCCGTCGGCGTAGTCGATGCCGAGGGTCGGGGTGCGGCCGTCGGGCGCGCGGTTGACGACGACGACCGGGGCGATCTCGGGCAGCAGCCCGCGCAGCGTGGCCTCGGGCATGCGGGGCGAGACGAGGACGACGGCGTCGCAGCGCAGGCGCGCGTCGAGGGCGACCTTCTCCTCGTCGGCGGGGTCCTCGGCGGTGTCGGCGACGAGCACGCGGTAGCCGTTCTCGGCGGCGGCCGACGCGACGCCCCGCAGCACCTGCTGGAACATCGGG
>NZ_BIMR01000233.1 GCF_004306155.1 Cellulomonas biazotea | reverse complement strand
GGGCCGCCCGTCGGCGCGTCCGGGCCGGGTATCTGCTCCGGCGGCGCGGACTCCTGCACGGTGCCACGCTGGATGCTGGCAGGCTGCTCGCCCGACTCCCCCACCGACCCGCCAGGTCGTGCGCCGTCCCGGGCGCACCGCCGACGAAGGACCCCCGACGATGTCCGACCCGTTCCCCCCGGCACCGCCGGCCACGTCCGGCTCGCGCTCGCACCGCGCGGTCGACTTCGACCCGGCCGTGCACGGCTTCCTGTTCCCGAACGCGTTCGTCGACGAGCTCCTCACGCTGCCGAACGGCACGACGATCACGACGTCGGGCCGGTGCGGCGGCATGTCGTACGCGGCTCTCGACTACTTCCTGTCGGGCCGCCCGGTGCCGCGCTGGGCCGCGGACCTCTACGCCCCGCTCCGCGTGCCGCCGGACGAGCACTGGCTCGCGCGGTACCTGCAGGAGCGGCAGGTGCAGTCGTTCTTCACGGGGTCGGCGACGAAGTTCGTCACGTGGACGCTGCACTCGGACGACGAGACGTGGGTGTTCAAGGGCGTGAGCCGCTGGACCAAGGAGGAGGAGGTCCCGCGGGTCGTCGCGTCGGTCGACGCGGGGCGTCCCGTGGTCCTGGGGCTCGTGGTCGCGCGGTCGCTCGGCAAGGTCGGCGACAACCACCAGGTCGTCGCGTACGGCTACGACGTGGACCGCGAGTCGGGCCGCACGGTGCTGCGGGTGTACGACCCGAACACCCCGGGCCGGGAGGTGCTGCTGGAGTCGGACGGCGACCAGCGGGACTGGACGGCGTCGAACGGGCGCCGGTGGCGCGGGTTCTTCGTGCAGGACTACACCCCGAAGGCCCCGCGGGTGCTGACGCGGCACGCGCCGTCGCGCGACCAGCAGGTGCGCACGGGCGACGTCGTGAAGCTGTCGCACGTGTGGACGGGCCGGACGCTGCACTCGCACGGGCTGGCGTACACGCACCCGGGCACGTCGGGGCAGCAGCAGGTGACGGCGTTCGACGGCTCGGACGACAACGACCTGTGGCGGCTCGCGGCGCCGCACGGCAACGCGGTCGGGGTGGGCGACGGGCACGCGCTGCGGCACGGCGACGTGCTGCGGCTGCGGCACGTCGAGACGAGCCGGCACCTGCACAGCCACCGCGGGTTCCCGTCGCCGGTGACGGGCCAGCAGGAGGTCACGACGTTCGGGCGGGGTGGCGCCGGGGACACGAACGACGACTGGCGCGTCGAGGTCGACGGCGGCGGGCGCTGGCGGGGAGGGTCGCGGGTGCGCCTGGTGCACGTCGCGACGGGGGTCGCGCTGCACTCGCACCGCGCGTCGGACCCGCAGCTCACGGCGGGTCAGCAGGAGGTCACGGGCTTCGCGGGCCGGGACGGGAACGACTGGTGGTCGCTGCTCGAGGTCCGCTGAACGACTAAATCCCGACTGGATGTCTCAGGATTCGGCTCGGGGCTCCTCGGCGTGCGGCGCGGCTGCCAGGGTGGGTGACCGCCCCTCGGAGGAGACCCGCGATGACCGGCCGCACGCTGCACCTCAACCTGTTCGTCTACCCCGGCGGGCACCACGAGGCCGCCTGGCGGTACCACGCGTCCGCGCCGGAACGCGTGCTCGACCTGTCGTACTACGTCGAGCTCGCACGGGCCGCGGAGGCCGCCCGGTTCGACGCCGTGTTCCTCGCCGACGGCCCGTCCCTCGCGGACGACATCGCCTACGCCACCCGGTTCCGCCTCGAGCCCCTCACGCTGCTGTCCGCGCTGGCGGCGAGCACCGAGCGCATCGGCCTCGTCGGCACGGCGTCGACGACCTACTCCGAGCCGTACAACCTGGCACGCCAGCTCGCCGGACTCGACCACGTGAGCCGCGGCCGCGCGGGCTGGAACATCGTGACGACCGGCGCGCCCGGCGCCGCGCACAACTTCGGCCTCGACGCGCACCCGACGCACGCCGACCGGTACGCGCGCGCCGACGAGTTCCTCGACGTCGTCACGGCGCTGTGGGACTCGTGGGAGGACGACGCCGTCGTCGGCGACCGCACCACCGGGCAGTACGCCGACACGTCGCGGATCCACCGCATCGACCACGTCGGCCCGTCGTTCTCCGTGCGCGGCCCCCTCAACACGCCCCGGACCCCGCAGGGCCGACCCGTCTACGTGCAGGCCGGCACGTCGGAGGACGGCCGCGCGTTCGCCGCCCGCTGGGCCGACGCCGTGTTCGCCGCGCACCAGTCGTTCGACGAGGCACAGGCGTACTACGCCGACGTGCGCCGACGTGCCGCCGCCGAGGGCCGCGACCCCGACCATGTCCTCGTGCTCCCCGGCATCAGCCCCTACCTGGGGTCGACCGAGGCCGAGGCGAAGGCCCTGCAGCGCGAGCTCGACGAGCTCACGCAGCCCGCCTACTCGATCGACCTGCTGCACCGGCTCGTCGGCGTGCTCGTCACCGAGGCCGAGCTCGACGAGCCGTTCCCGCTCGAGCGCGTCGCGGACCGCGGCGACGAGGCGGAGTCTTCGCGGTTCCGGCTCGTCCGCGACCTCGCCGAGCGCGAGCGCCTGACGTCCCGCCAGCTCCTGCACCGCCTCGCGGGGGCCCGCGGGCACCTGCTCGTCGCCGGGACGCCCGAGCAGGTCGCCGACCTGGTCGAGACGTGGTTCCGGCGCGGTGCGGCCGACGGGTTCAACATCATGCCGCCCTACCTGACCGGCGGGTTCACGGACTTCGCCGAGCAGGTCGTGCCGATCCTGCAGGCCCGCGGGCTGTTCCGCCGCGAGTACACGGGGACGACGCTGCGCGAGCACTACGGCCTGCCACGCCCGGCCTCGCAGTTCGCCGCCCGGCGGCTCTCCGCGTCCCGGTGAGGGCGACGACGTCGACCGGCGTCGCGCCGAGCGCTCCAGGGCGGACCTGTGCGCTCGACGCGACGTCGCCGTCTCGGCGCGGAGCCGTCAGCGCAGCGACGCCTCCACGCCGCCGGAGAAGGCCGAGTCGTGCAGGTCGATCGACGCGAGCGCGGTACCCGGCGGGACGTCGAACACGACGACGGCCTCGACGGCGTTGCCGGGGTTGATCTCCGACATCCAGGAGTCGGAGTTCTCCAGGTAGATCGCGGCCGTGGAGTCCGAGGAGAACTCCTGCCCGGCGTCGTTGCGCGCCTCCTGGTTGTCGCCGAAGAAGTACTGCGACTCGTCGCCGATGTTCGTCACGGACATCCGCACGAGGCAGTACTCGCCCTGCGCGGTCTGGTTGAGGAACTCGTCGCCGACCGTCGTGACGCCGCACTCGGTCCCATGGACGACGAACTCGAACTTCCCGTCCCGGACGGGCGTGCCGAGGGGGGCGAGGGCGGGCGCCTCCTCGACGGGGGCCACCTCCGGGCCCTCCTCGGGAGCCGTCTCCTGCGCGGGCTTCTCGGGGACGGCCGGCGCGGCGGGCTCGCTCGCTGCCTGCTCGGGCACGGCGGCCTCCTTGGCGTCGTCACCGCCGCCCGACGCGCCGATCGCGACGACGAGCACCGCGACACCGACACCGAGGCCGGTGAGCACCTTGTGCCGGGCAAACCAGCCCGGACGCTTGTCGTCGTCGACCCAGAGCTGCCAGCCCTCGGGCGCGGGACCCCAGCTCGGCTCCGGCTGCCAGCCGGGCGGGGGCGTCCATCCTGCGGGCGGTGCGGGCCAGTTCGGGGGCGGGTTGTAGCGGGGAGACATCGGGTTACCTCACAGATCGGGGAACGTGGTGCGCATGTTCTGACATAACGTGTGACATAACTCTGACGCCTTCCTCGCTCCGCCGGAGGGGACGAACGTCCTCCGGCGGCGGGCTGTCACCGCGCGAGCCACCCCCCGTCGACCGGGAGGACGACCCCGTGGACGTACTCGGCCGCGGGTGAGCACAGGAAGACGACCGCGCCCGCGACGTCGGCGGGGGCCGCCCACCGCCCGGCCGGGATGCGCGCGAGGATCTCCTCGCGCCGTGCCGGGTCCTGCCGCAGGTCGTCGGTGTTCGCGGTCGCGACGTAGCCGGGTGCGACCGCGTTGACGTGCACCCCGGACGACGCCCACTCGTTCGCCAGGGCCCTGGTCAGGCCCGCGAGCGCCGACTTCGACGCGGTGTAGCCGGGCACGGTGATGCCGCCCTGGAAGCTCAGCATCGACGCCACGTTGACGATCCGGCCCGAGCCGCGCGCGACCATCGTCCGGCCGACCTCCCGGGACAGCACGAACGCGGCGCGCAGGTTGACGTCGAGCACGTGGTCGAAGTCCTCGTCGGTGTGGGCGACGGCGGGCGTGCGGCGGATCGTGCCGCCGTTGTTGACGAGGATGTCGACGTCCAGGGCCGCGAGGTCGGCGGCGAGCGCGGTGACCTGCGCCCGGTCGGCGAGGTCGGCGCGGAGCGCCGTGAACGTGCGCCCGGCGGCCTCGACGGCGGTGCGCACGTCGCTGGCACCGGCGGGCAGGGAGTGGCTGACGCCGACGACGTCCGCGCCGGACCACGCGAGGGCCTCGGCGACGGCGAGCCCGATGCCGCGGCTCGCGCCGGTCACGACCGCGGTCCGGCCGGCCAGCCCGAACAGGCGGGCGGTGTACTCGGCCGCGGTGCTGGGTGCGGTCGTCATGGGCTGCTCTCCTCCGGTGCGCCGTGGGCGACCGGTCCGGTCAGCCCGTGTGACCGAGGGCCGCGGAGATCCGCTCCGCGGCCTCGACGGCCAGGGGGGCCATCGCCTCGATCTGGTCGATGCTGTGCTCGAGGGTCAGCGTCGAGATGCTGATCCCGTAGGTGACGGTGTGGGTGGTGTCGCGGATCGGTGCGGCGACGCACGCGACGCCGGGGACGTTCTCCTCCCGGTCGAGCGCGTACCCGAGCCGCCGGATCTCGGCGACCTCGGCCTGCAGCCCGGCGAGGGTCGTGATGGTGTTCGCCGTCCGGCGCGGCAGGCCCACCCGCTCCACGAACCGTTCGAGGCCCTGGTCGGTGAACCCGCCGAGGACGACCTTCCCGATCCCCGAGGTGTGCAGGGGGATCGCGAGGCCGACCCGGGACGGCATGAGGTACGGCTTGTCGGAGTCGGCGCGGACCAGGTAGACGATCTCGTCGCCGTTCTTCACCCCGACGTGGACGGTGCAGTGCGTCTTCTCGACGAGCTCGTCGACGAACGGCTGGACGATCGCGGTGATGTCGATGCGGGCCATGGCCCGGCCGGCGAGCGACAGGATCTTCGGCCCCGGCAGGTAGGTGCCGTCCGCGGCGAGCGCGACGAACTGCCGGTCGATGAGCGTCGCGAGGATCCGGTGGGTGGTGGCCTTCGCGAGCCCGGTGGCCTCGACGACGTCGGTGAACCGGCCGTGCGCCATCGCGGCCTCCAGGACGAGCAGCGTCTTCTCGCTCGCGCCCGGCGCGGTGTCGATCCGGACGGGCCGGCCGCCGGCCGTCGGGTCGGGTGCTGGCGTCGAGCCGGAGACCATGTCCGTCCACCTGTCGTGTCGTCGCGCCCTAGCGCAGGTCGGTGATGGGGTGCCCATCCATGTCGTCGAACGACTGATTCTCGCCTGCCATGGCCCAGATGAACCCGTAGCTCGCGGTGCCGACCCCGGAGTGCACGGACCAGCTCGGCGCGATGACGGCCTCACGGTCGGCGACGAGCAGGTGCCGGGTCTCGGTCGGCTCGCCGAGCAGGTGCACGACGCGGGCGTCGGCGGGCACGTCGACGTACAGGTAGACCTCCGTCCGTCGGTCGTGGGTGTGCGCGGGCATGGTGTTCCACATGCTGCCCGGGTGCAGGGTGGTCATGCCCATGACGACCTGGCAGCTGCGGACGCCGTCCTCGTGGATCACCTGCCGCAGGGTGCGGCGGTTCGACGTGAGCGGGTCGCCGAGCTCGCGGACCGTCCCGCCGTCGGGCCCGACGAGCGTCGTCGGGTGGGTGGTGTGGGCGGGCGCAGAGAACACGTAGAACGCGGCGGGTCCACCGGCACCGGCCGGGTCGGCGGACGCGAGGACGACGTCCTCGGCGCCGCGCCCCACGTACAGGAACGCGCCCCGGTCGACGGTGTGCGTCGTCCCGTCGACGGTGATCGTCCCGGGCCCGCCGACGTTGACGACGCCGGCCTCGCGGTGCTCGAAGAAGTGCGCGGACCGGATCTCGGGGAACGTCGGCAGGGCGAGCGGGCCGCGGGCGGGGACGACGCCGACGAGCACGACGCGGTCGTGGTGGGTGTAGACCGCGCGGACCTCGTCGTCGACGAAGAGGTCCTGCACGAGGAACCGCCGGCGCAGCGCGTCGGTGTCCATGCCGGGGACGTGCTCGGGACTGGTGGCGTACCGCAGGTCCATGGGTGCCTCTCGGTGGGCGTGGCGGTGGTCAGGTCGGGCTAGAGCAGCCCGAAGAGCCCGGGCAGCCACAGGGACAGCGCGGGGACGAACGTGACGAGGAACAGCACCGTGACGAGCGCGAGGAAGAACGGCATGAGGTGCCGGATGACGGGCTCGATGCGGACACCGGCGACCTGCGCCCCGACGAACAGCACGGGTGCCGACGGTGGCGAGATGATCGCGATGCAGAGGTTGAAGGTGAGCATGATGCCGAACTGCACGGGGTCGATCCCGTACTGCACGGCGACGGGCAGGAAGATCGGCGTGAAGATCAGCACGGCGGGCGTCGCGTCGAGCGGGATCCCGATGATCAGCAGGACGACCATCATGACGAGCAGCACGACGACCTTGCTGTCGGTCCACCCGAACAGGCCCTCGGCGATGAGCTGCGGCATCCGCGTGAAGCTCATGACGAACGACATGATCGACGAGACGCCGATGAGGAAGACGACGACGGAGCTGGTCCGGGCCGCGGAGAACAGGATGCGCGGCAGGTCCCGGAGCGAGATCGCCCGGTAGAGCAGCGCGAGCAGCAGCGAGTAGACGACCGCGACGACCGACCCCTCGGTGGGCGTGAAGAACCCGCCGACGATGCCGCCGATGACGACGAGCACGAGCGTGAGCGACGGCAGCGCCTGCACGAACACCCGCCCGAGCTCGGCCAGGCCGGCCCGGGTCGGCGCACGCAGCTCGGGGTGCTTGCGGGCGTACCACCAGACGACGGCCATGCACGCGACGCCCCAGAGGATCCCGGGCACGTACCCGGCGAGGAACAGCGCCCCGACGGACGTCCCGCCGCTCGCGAGCGCGTAGATGATCATGAGGTTGCTGGGCGGGATGAGCATGCCGCTGGGGGCGGAGGCCACGTTCGTCGCGGCGGTGAACCCCTTGTCATAGCCCTCGCGGGCCTGCATCGGGGCCATCGTCGTGCCGACGGCGGCTGCCGCGGCGATCGCGGACCCGCTGATGGCGCCGAACAGCATGTTCGCGAGGACGTTGGTCTGCGCGAGCGGTGCGGGGGTCCGGCCGACGAGGACCTTCGCGAGGTTGATGAGGCGTGTCGCGATGCCGCCGTTGTTCATGATCCCGCCGGCGAGGATGAAGAACGGGATCGCGAGCAGCGCGAACGAGTTGACGCCGTTGAACATGCGCTGCGCGGACGTCGCGGCGCCGTCCTCGAGCCCCATGACGAGGACCAGCGAGACGGCCGACGGCAGGCCGATGCTGATGCTGATGGGCGCACCGATGGCCATGAGCACGGCCATCCCGCCGAACAGCACGACGGTCACGAGCCCGACCTCGGTCACAGCTCGACCCCTTCCTCGGGTGCGGTGTGCTCGGCCCCGGCGTACCCGCGGGAGAGGGTCAGCACGAGGTGGTAGAGCAGGTAGAACGTGAAGAGCACGCCCGCGACGGGCACCGCGAGGTAGAGCACGCCCGCCGACACGGGGAGCACCGGGTTGGCCTGGTCCCACGTCTGGTGGGCGTTGGTCCACCCGCCCCAGACCATGACGACCACGGCGAACGTCAGGGTGCCGAGGTACGCGACGACCTCGAGCACCCGCTGCGCACCGAGCGGCGCCTTCTGCACGAAGTAGTCGATGGCGACGTCGGCCTTCTCCCCGGTGGCGATCGAGACGCCGACGAGGCTGAGCCAGACGAACACGTACCGCGCGGCCTCCTCGGACCAGACGCTCGGCGCCGACAGGACGAGGCGCGTGAACACCTGCCAGGTGACGAGCAGGACGAGCAGCGCGAACAGCGACACGCAGACGGCGACGAGGACGGAGTCCAGCACGGTCTTGAACCGGGTGAGCACGGCGTGCTCGGAGGGGGGTGGTGCGCCGTCGTCGGGCGGCGGCGGTCCGGGGGACGTCATGGGGCAGACCTCACGCGAGTCGGGTCGGGAGGGGGCGGGACGGTCAGGACGCCGTCACTCGGCGGCGGCGCGGACCTTGGCGTGGATCTCCCGGATGACGTCGTTGTCGAGCTTCGCCTCGGTGAGCGGGCGGATGACGTCGGCGAACGCGTCGGCGTCGACCTCGTTGAACGTCGCGCCGGCCTCGACGGCCATCTCCTTGGCGGTCTCGATCTCGGTCTTCCAGATCTCGCCCTCCTCCTCGACGGCGGCCGCGAGCTCCTCCGCGAAGATCTCCTGCACGTCCGGCGGCAGCGCGTCCATGACGGCGGGGTTGGTGATGAGGTAGTCGGGCAGCATGAGGTGCCGCGTGTAGCTGTAGTAGGGCGCGACCTCGGAGTGCTTGACGTTGGCGTAGGTCAGCTCGTTGTTCTCGGCGGCGTCGATGACGCCCGACTGGATCGCCGTGTAGACCTCGCCCATGCCCATGGGCGTCCCGGTGCCGCCCATGAGGCGGATCATCTCGATGTTCGTGTCGGACTCGATGACACGGACCTTCATGCCCGCGAGGTCCGCGGGCGTCTCGATGGGCTTCTCCGCGTTGTACATCGAGCGGACGCCGCCGTGGAACGACGCGAGGACGTGCAGGTCCTGGTCGTCGAGCGACGCGTAGAGCTCGGAGACGATCTCCGGGTCGTTCGTCGTCTCGCGCTGGTGGTCCTGCGAGTCGAACGTGAACGGCAGGTTGAAGACGACGAAGTCGGGGTTGAAGTTCTCCAGCAGCGGGCTCGCAACCATGGAGAACTCGATGGCCCCGGACTGGACGAGCTCGATGGTCTCCTTCTGCGCGCCGAGGGTCTCGTTGGGGAAGATCTCCAGGTCGTAGGCGCCGTCGGTGCGCTCCTTGATCCGGTCGCCCATGGCGTCGAGCGCGCGGTACTGCGGGTGGTTGGGCTGCTGGTTGAACGCGACCTTGAAGACGGTCGTGGCGGCTGCGCCGGTGTCGCCGCCGCTGTCGGCGGTGCCGGTCGACGAGCCGGTGGGGGTGCCGCTGCAGGCGGTGAGGCCCAGCGCGGCCGTGAGGGTCAGCGCGGTGACGGAAACGACGGTGTTTCGCCTCATGGGGTGCTCCTCGGTGCGGCCCACGCGGGCGTGGGCGCTCGGGCGCTCGGCGGTGAGCGCGGGGGACGTGGCCCGGTGGTGCCGTCCGGGCGGGTTCTTGCGGGAGTCAGGACGCCGATGTCAGACTTCTATGGAACTCGGTTCCATGGAGCGGAACGGTAACGCGACGGCGCGGACCGGTCAACACCCCACGAACCGGACGGGCAAGCCCTTCCCAGCCGCACGCACCGACCCGGAGGACGCATGACGACCCAGGACCTGTTCGTCTCCGCCTACATCACCGCCCCCACCGACCCGGCGGCCGAGGACGCGTTCTACGACGCCGTCGCCGGCCTCGACCTCGGCGGGCTCGAGTTCGCCCTCTCCCCCGCGGGCGCCCGCACCCTCGACCCGGACTGGATCGACGCGCACGTCCCCGCCCACTGGGACCTCGTCGTCACGCTCGTCCCGACGATGACCGTGCGCCGCGCCGACCAGCCCGCCTACGGCCTCGCGTCCGCCGACGACGGCGCCCGCGACCGGGCCCTCGACGACGTCGCGCGCGCCCGCGACCTCGCGCGCGCCCTCGCCGACCGGCACGGACGCCGGCGCGTCGCCGCGATCGAGGTGCACACCGCCCCCGGCCCGCTCCTGGGCACCACCGCCGCGTTCGCGCGCTCCCTGGACGAGCTCCTCGGCTGGGACCTCGCCGGTGCCGAGGTGCTCGTCGAGCACTGCGACGCCCACGTCCCCGGGCAGGCGCCCGCCAAGGGCTTCTTCACGCTCGACGAGGAGATCGCGGTCGTGCGGTCGTTCGACCTGCCCCCCGAGCGGCTGGGCCTCAGCGTCAACTGGGGACGCTCCGCGATCGAGGGCCGTGACCCCGCGACCGCCGTCGACCACACCCGCACCGCCGCCGCGACCGGTCTCCTGCGCGCGCTCGTCCTGTCCGGCGCGACCGACGCCGACACCGCCTGGGGACCCGCGTGGGGCGACATGCACATCCCGCCACGCGGCGACGCGCCCGCCCTCGCCGCGTCCGCCGCGTCGCTGCTCGGACCCGACGAGATCGCCGCGACCCTCGCCGCCGCGGGCGACGTCCCGCGCGTCGGCCTCAAGTGGGCCGCACGACCCGCCGACGCCGACGTCGCCGCCCGTCTCGCGATCGTCACCGCGACCGTCGAGCAGGTCGTCGCCGCCCGCGGCGCCCTCGCCGCGACCCGCTGACCGCGCCCCGCACGCCCGACCCTGGCCGCTGATCCCGGACGCACGACGACCCCGGTCCGTGGTGGACCGGGGTCGTCGTGTCGAGCCGTGCTGCGGGTCAGGCGGGGGCGAGCCCCGTGCCCGAGTCGCCGTGGCCACCGACCGTCGGGGCGGCCGGCACGTCCTGGCCGGAGCCGGGCGTCCCGACGCTCGCGCCGACCGGCACCGGGTCCTTGCGCAGGCCCTTCGCGACACCGCGGAAGATGAACTCCCCGAGGAGCCCCTCGCCCTCGGCGTCGACGACGACCAGCTGGCCGGACTTGAGGTCGCCGAACAGGATCTTCTCGGACAGCGCGTCCTCGATGTCCCGCTGGATGGCGCGGCGCAGCGGCCGGGCACCCAGGACCGGGTCGTACCCCTTCTCCGACAGCAGCTTCTTGGCCGCGGGCGTGACCTCGATGGCCATGTCCTTGTCCCGCAGGCGCTTGTCGAGCTTGGCGATCATCAGGTCGACGATCGCGAAGATCTCCGGCTGGGACAGCTGCGGGAACACGACCACGTCGTCGACGCGGTTGAGGAACTCGGGACGGAAGTGCGTCTTGAGCTCGTCGTTGACCTTGGCCTTCATCCGCTCGTAGGACGTCGACAGGTCGCCGCCGGCCTGGAAGCCGGTCTGCAGGCCCTTGGCGATGTCCCGCGTGCCGAGGTTGGTGGTCATGATGATGACGGTGTTCTTGAAGTCGACCACCCGGCCCTGCGAGTCGGTCAGGCGACCGTCCTCGAGGATCTGCAGCAGCGAGTTGAAGATGTCCGCGTGCGCCTTCTCGACCTCGTCGAACAGGACGACGGAGAACGGACGACGACGCACCTTCTCGGTGAGCTGACCGCCCTCGTCGTACCCGACGTACCCGGGGGGCGAGCCGAACAGCCGCGAGACGGTGTGCTTCTCCGAGAACTCGGACATGTCGAGCTGGATCAGCGCGTCCTCGTCACCGAACAGGAACTCCGCGAGCGCCTTGGCGAGCTCCGTCTTCCCGACGCCCGTGGGGCCCGCGAAGATGAACGACCCACCGGGACGCTTCGGGTCCTTGAGCCCGGCGCGCGTGCGGCGGATGGCCTGCGACAGCGCCTTGATGGCGGCGTCCTGGCCGACGACCCGCTTGTGCAGCTCGTCCTCCATGCGCAGCAGGCGGCTCGACTCCTCCTCGGTGAGCTTGAACACCGGGATGCCCGTGGCGTTCGCCAGCACCTCGGCGATGAGCTCCTCGTCGACCTCCGCGACGGCGTCGAGGTCGCCGGACTTCCAGGCCTTCTCCTTCTCCTGGCGCTTGAGGCCGAGCTGCTTCTCGGCGTCGCGCAGGCGTGCGGCCTTCTCGAAGTCCTGCTCGTCGATCGCCGACTCCTTGTCGCGGCGCGTCTCGGCGATCTGCTCGTCGAGCTCGCGCAGCTCCGGCGGAGCCGTCATGCGGCGGATGCGCAGGCGCGCGCCGGCCTCGTCGACCAGGTCGATCGCTTTGTCCGGCAGGTACCGGTCGTTGACGTACCGGTCGGCCAGCGTCGCGGCGGCCACCAGTGCGGCGTCCGTGATGGACACGCGGTGGTGCGCCTCGTAGCGGTCGCGCAGACCCTTGAGGATCTCGATCGCGTGCTGCAGGTTCGGCTCGGAGACCTGGATCGGCTGGAAGCGGCGCTCCAGGGCCGGGTCCTTCTCGACGTACTTGCGGTACTCGTCGAGCGTCGTCGCGCCGATGGTCTGCAGCTCGCCGCGGGCCAGCATGGGCTTGAGGATCGACGCGGCGTCGATCGCACCCTCGGCGGCACCCGCACCGACGAGCGTGTGGATCTCGTCGATGAACAGGATGATGTCGCCGCGCGTGCGGATCTCCTTGAGGACCTTCTTCAGGCGCTCCTCGAAGTCACCGCGGTAGCGGCTGCCGGCCACGAGCGCGCCCAGGTCCAGCGTGTAGAGCTGCTTGTCCTTGAGCGTCTCCGGCACGTCGCCGCGGACGATGTCCTGCGCGAGGCCCTCGACGACGGCGGTCTTGCCGACGCCGGGCTCACCGATGAGGACCGGGTTGTTCTTGGTGCGGCGGGACAGCACCTGCATGACCCGCTCGATCTCCTTCTCGCGCCCGATGACCGGGTCGAGCTTGCCGTCACGCGCCGCCTGCGTGAGGTTGCGACCGAACTGGTCCAGCACGGCCGAGCCGGAGGGCTGGCCCTCCTGCGGTCCGCCGGCGGCCACGGGCTCCTTGCCCTGGTAGCCGGAGACCAGCTGGATGACCTGCTGGCGGACGCGGTTGAGGTCCGCGCCGAGCTTGTTGAGGACCTGGGCGGCGACGCCCTCGCCCTCGCGGATCAGGCCGAGCAGGATGTGCTCGGTGCCGATGTAGTTGTGGCCGAGCTGCAGCGCCTCGCGCAGCGACAGCTCGAGGACCTTCTTGGCGCGCGGCGTGAACGGGATGTGACCCGACGGGGCCTGCTGGCCCTCGCCGATGATCTCCTGCACCTGGGCGCGGACGGCCTCCAGGGAGATGCCGAGCGACTCCAGGGCCTTGGCCGCGACACCCTCACCCTCGTGGATGAGTCCCAGGAGGATGTGCTCGGTGCCGATGTAGTTGTGGTTCAGCATCCGCGCCTCTTCCTGGGCGAGGACGACGACGCGGCGGGCTCGGTCCGTGAATCTCTCGAACATGTGCACTCCTCACGAGCGACGTGCTCATCGGGTACCCGGGGCGGCGGCCGGTGGGCGACGACGAGCGGCGTTGTTCGATGCTAACCGCGGCATGTAGCCCCCACTGCCCGTGTTCGCCGCAGGCGTGAAAGGCCACCCGCGCGGTCCCCGGCGGCCCGCGGGGCATGGACGGCCGTCCGGGCCGGTGTGGACGGGACCTGGCCGACCGCGCGGCGGCGCCCCTACGGTCGGTCCCGCCAGCTCGGGGGGAAATGGCACGATTCGCGGCGTTCCGTGCGTCGCGTCGTCCCCCGCGTACCGGCGAGACGCTCAGGGGGAACGGATGTCACGCAGACCAGACCGGGTGCGCGCACGCGCACGCGTCGGGGCCGCCGTCGGTGTGCTCGGGCTGACGACGGCGCTCGTCGTCACGGCCGTCGCCACACCGGCGAGCGCGACCTACTACTCGGGCGGCATGCCGACCCGCTCGTTCAACGTCAAGCCGTCGGGCATCAACGACACGTGGGTCGGGTTCCTCGACACGTCGCGCGCCAACTGGAACGGGTCGGGCGCCGGCACCAGCATCGGCCGCTCGTCGAGCGCCGCCGCGGTGTTCACCGCGGGCCGGTACTCGGCCAGCTGGTACGGCCTCTACACGCCGCACGGCATCCGCGGGATCAACCGCACGTTCACCATCCAGGTCAACGCGCGGACCCTCGAGGCCGACTCCGGGTCCAACTTCACCAAGTGGATCCTCAGCACCAGCACGCACGAGCTGGGCCACGCGCTCAGCCTCGCGGACAACCCGAGCACGTCGTCGAGCTCCCTCATGAAGCACTCCCGGAACCGGACGACGCTGCAGAAGCCCACGTCGTACGACGTCAGCGAAGTGCAGAGGATCTACTGATGAGGGCCACCCGGAACCCCGCCCGGCGGACCGCCGCCGCCGCCCTCGCCGTCGTCGCCGGTGCGGCGCTCGCGGCCTGCGCCCCGACCTCGTCGGGCTCCGCGTCCGCCGAGGTCGTCGAGTACGTCGCCGACTACCCGTCGTACGAGTCCGAGGCCGCGCTCGTGCAGGCGTCCGACGTCGTCGTGCGCGGGATCGTCATCGCCACGCGCGTCGAGCAGCTCCTGCCCGAGGTGTCGACCGGCGGCGACCCCGTGAGCAACCCGCAGGCCGGGCTCGACCCCGCCGCCGCGGCCCAGGTCCTGCCCGTCGTCGTCACCGTCGCGACCGTCGAGGTCGAGCAGGTCCTCAAGGGCGACGTCGCCGTCGGGTCGCAGGTCGAGGTCAGCCAGCTCGGCGGCCGGCACGGCGGGAAGGTCTACGTCGACGAGGAGACCGTGCCCCTGCAGGTGGGCGGCACCGACTACGTGCTGCTGCTCGCGGACCACGGCGCCGACGTCCCGCTCGACCTGGTGAACCCGCAGCAGGCGCTCTACACGGTGTCGCCGACCGCGGGGCTGCAGCCGGCGAGCACCGTCCCCGGGGTCGCGATCCCGACCACGCTGGAGCGGATCGAGGCGCTGGCCGCGCAGTAGCGCGGAGCGACCGCGTGCCGGCCACGGCCGGCGGGCGGCAGGAGCAGGACCGGCGACGTCCGGGCGGCAGGGGGCCGTCCGGACGTCGCCCTGTCCGGCCCCGGCGGCCCCGCAACCCCGGGCGTCAGGACAGCCCGAGCGCCGCCAGCGTGGCCGGGTCGAGCGGCACCGGGTTGTCCGTCGTCGGGACCGCACTGCCGTCCTCGACCGTGAAGTACCCCTGCGTGGTGTTGACCAGGTACGCCCGCCCGTCGTCGCCCGCGGCGAGCAGCAGGACGTACTCGCCGCCGACCGCGAGCCCGACGGGCGACTCCGGCCCGCTGCCCGGCGTCGTGTAGGCGACCTCCAGGGTCGACCCCGGGGCGACGTCCCCCGCGGCCGTCGCGGCGACGTCGACCGACGCGACGGTCTGCTCGTATCCCTGCGACGAGTCCGCCTCGGTCCCGGTGATCGTCCCGCGGACCACGAGGTCCGCAGCCGCCTCGAGCTCGGCCGTCGTCCCGTAGAACGGCTCGTCCGCCGCGAGGCCTCCCCCGCCCGCGCCGGTCCCGCCGTCGCCGAGCATCGGGACGACGACCGCGGCACCCACCGCGACGACGCCGACGGCCAGCGCCGCGACGCCCACGAGCAGCCCGGTGCGGCGGGGCGTCGGCCGGCGCGGGCCGGACCCCGGCGG
>NZ_BIMR01000232.1 GCF_004306155.1 Cellulomonas biazotea | reverse complement strand
CGGGGGGGGGGGGGCGGAGGTCGACGCGTCACGCCGAGAGGCGGACGTGCAGGGTGGCCGTCGTCGGGCGGAGGGCGGCGTTCGACAGGACGCCCGGGCCGCACGCCGCGGATCCGACGCCGTGCTGGGCGGCGTCGACGTGCAGCCACAGCAGCCCGTCGGGCACGAGGTCGTGCGGGTGCGACGCCGCTGCGAGGGCCGCGTCGGACCACGGACGGGCGGTGAGCTCGACGCCCGGCACCGCGTGGCCGCCGACCGTGACGTCCCCGGCGCGCAGCGTGAGCGGGCCGGCGGCGAGGTCGAGCGTCGCGCGGGTGACGCCGCGGCGGGCGCCGTTCTCCTGCGGGTGCGTGTACGGCGTCTGCAGGTCGTCGACGGTGTGCTGCCAGCGGCCCGCGAGCGCGGCGCGCGCGGAGTCGGCGTACGACTCGTGCGGGCCGAGGCCCGCCCAGTCGACGGGGACCGCCCCGGCGGACGGCTGCTCCAGCGCGAGCAGCCACCCGAGCCGCGCGACGGACCCCGGCCAGCGGCCGGTCGGCGTCAGGTGGACGACCAGGTCGGCGGTCGAGGCGTCGACCTCGCGCCACTCGTACCGGACCTGCAGGGCGCAGTCGGAGGCCGCACCCGCGGTGCGGGCGGTCACGACGAGCGCGTCGCCCTCGACGGTCACGGCGTCGACGCGCTCGTGCAGGCGGGTCAGGCCCGCGCGCGTCCACGCCTCGTCGTCGCCGATCCGGTCGTACCAGGAGCGGCGCAGGTCGTTGTCGGTGGGCGCGCGCCAGGCGTCGGCGCGGGCCAGGCGGACGGGGGTGCCGCCGACGGCGACCACGCGGCCGGCGGTGTCGAGCTCGACCGGGCCGACGCGGTGTGCGGCGGCGCCCGCCGAGGACCCGCCCGTCGAGGATCCACCCGTCGACGCCCGCCCGGTCGCGCCGGTCGTGCCGTTCAGGCCGCCCACGGGCGGCAGCGACGCCGCCCGCAGCAGCACCTGCCCGGCGCCGAGGTCGCCGCCGGAGAAGTCGGCCCCCTCGTCCCGGGGCAGCGCACGCAGCACGAACCACACGGCGGCGTGCGGGTCGACCGCGGCGAGGGCGTCGCCGACGACGTCGTCCGCGGCCACGACGACCGACTCCCCGGGCGCCAGGACCGTGCCGACCTTGCCGTCGGCGACGACGTCCCCGTCGGCGACGAGGGACCAGGCGAGCCGGACGTGCGCGGTCGTCGTGAAGGCGTACCGGTTGCGCACGGCGAGCGCGCCGCCGTCGACCGGCCGGACGCTCACCGGCGCGTACACCGCGGCCGTCTCGACGAGGCCTGGCGACGGGGTGCGGTCGGGCAGCAGCAGCCCGTCGGCGATGAACGTGCCGTCGTGCAGCTCCTCGCCGAAGTCGCCGCCGTACCCGTAGAACGGCGTGCCGTCGGCGGTGCGCGTCGCGATGCCGTGGTCGACCCACTCCCAGACGAACCCGCCCATGAGCCGCGGGTGCGCGTCGACGAGGTCGATGTAGTCGGTCAGCCCGCCGGGTCCGTTGCCCATGGCGTGCGCGTACTCGCACAGGACGAACGGCAGGGTCCGGCGGCGCGCGTCGGCGGCGGCGTCGGTCCAGGCGTCCTCCTCGCCGCGGCCGATGAGCGCGACCTCCTGGCTGGTCGGGTACATGCGGGAGTACATGTCGACGTGCACGCTCGACCAGTCGCCCTCGTAGTGCAGCGGGCGGGTGGTGTCGAGCGCCCGGATCGCGTCGGCCATGGCGCCGACGTTGCAGCCCTTGCGGGCCTCGTTGCCGAGCGACCAGATGACGACGCTCGCGTGGTGGGCGTCGCGGCGCACCATGCGGGTGACGCGGTCGACGAGCGCCGCCTCCCAGGTGGGGTCGTCGGTCGGGTTGCCGCGCCAGCCGAGCGGCTCGAACCCGTGCGTCTCGAGGTCGTTCTCGTCCATGACGTACAGGCCGTGCTCGTCGCACAGGTCGAGGAAGTGCGGGTGCGGCGGGTAGTGGCTGGTCCGGACGGCGTTGACGTGGTGCCGCTTCATCAGCAGGACGTCGGCGAGCATCGTCTCCGCGGTGACGGCGCGGCCGCGGGTCGGCTCGAACTCGTGCCGGTTGACGCCGTAGAGCTTCACGGGTGCGCCGTTGACGGTGAAGACGCCGTCGACGACCGCGACCGTCCGGAAGCCCGCGCGCAGCGTGACCGACTCGGCGCCGGTGGACACGACGACGTCGTACAGGCGGGGGCTCTCGGCGCTCCACGGCGCGACCCCGGGGACGCGGACCGTCTCGCCCGCGGCGGCGTCGACGTCGAGCTCGGGGACGCGCACGCGCGCGCCGGCGGCCCCCTCGACCTCGACCCGCAGGACGCCGTCGCCCGTGTGGTGGTCGTAGTCGGCGTGCAGCGTGACGTGCTCGACGCCGCCGCCGGGCCGGTGCTCCAGGTGGACGCTGCGGAAGATGCCCGACAGCCACCACTGGTCCTGGTCCTCGACGTACGTGTGCGCCGACCACTGCGTGACGCGGACCGCGAGCAGGTTGTCGCCGTCGACGAGGACGTCGGTGACGTCGACCTCGGTGGGCAGGCGCGAGCCGTGCGACTGGGCGAGGACGACGCCGTTGACGGCGACCTCGAACCACGAGTCGACGCCCTCGAACCGCACGACGACCCGTCCGCCGTCGCGCCACGCGGCGGGCACGGTGAACGTGCGCCGGTACTCGCCCGTGGGGTTCGCGCGGGGCACGCGCGGCGGGTCGACGGGGATCGGTAACAGCACGTTCGTGTACGCGGGCTTCCCGTACGGCCACGCGTCGGGCGCCTCGGCGAGCTGCCAGTGGCCGGGCACGGCCAGCGTGTCCCAGCCGTCGCCGGGGTCGGCCGGGTCGACGCCCGTGACGGCCTCGTCGAACAGCCGGAAGCGCCACGGGCCGTCGAGGGTCTGCGACGCGGCGTCGGACGCGCCGGCGGGAGGGCGGAACCGGGCGGGTCGGACGCCGGTCGGGGGGACGACCGACTCGTGGTCGGGGCGGGAGGCGATCGCGGCCATGGTGGGCTCCTGGTCGGGGTGGGAGGTCGGGACGGAGGTGGCGGTCGCGGGCGGCAGCGGGTCGACGCCCTCGAGCGTCGGGACGACGGGCAGGAACGTCCCGCCGGCGACGTGCAGCCGGTCGATCGTCGTCTCCCGGTGCGTGCCGTCGCCGTCGGGGATCGCGTGCCGGTGGTAGGCGACGTACCAGTCGCCGGTGTGCGCACGCAGGATCGAGTGGTGCCCGGTGCCGACGATCCCGAGCGACTCGTCCTTCTGCAGGAGCAGCCCGTGCGGCGTCCACGGGCCGTAGGGCGTCGGGCCGGTGGCGTGCGCGACGCGGTAGTCGGCGCTGCGGGTGTCGTCGACCGACCAGGACAGGTGGTACCCGTCGCCGAGCCGGACGACCCAGGGCGCCTCGCGGAAGTCGTCGAGCCCGTCGAGCACGCGGACGTCCGCAGGGTCGTAGCCGACCATGTCGTCGTGCAGCGGCACGACGCGGGCCGTCATGTTGCCCCAGTACAGGTACGCCCGCCTGTCGTCGTCGACGAGCACGGACGGGTCGATCTGCTGCTCGCCGCGGTAGTCGGCCTTGTCGACGAGCGGGCGGCCGATCGCGTCGACGAACGGCCCGGTCGGGGAGTCCGCGACGGCCACGCCGATGCTCTGCGACGCCGTGAAGTAGAAGTAGTAGCGGCCGTCCCGCTCCGCGGCGGTGGGCGCCCACGCGTTGCCGTCCGCCCAGGTCACGTCGGCGGCGACGTCGAGGATCACGCCGTGGTTCGTCCACGACACGAGGTCGGGCGACGACCACACCTCGAACGACGTGCCGGACCAGCCCTCGAACCCGTCGGTCGTCGCGTACAGGTAGTACGTGCCGCCGAACCGGACGAGGGCCGGGTCGGCGTAGTGGCCGGGCAGGACAGGGCTGGGCATCGTCGGACCAGGTCCTCTCAGGGGTGTCTCGGGTGTGTCAGGGGGAGGCGGACCCGAAGGCCCGGCGCACCGCGTCGTGCTCGGCGCGCGTCAGCGCCAGGACCGAGCCGTGCCGGGCGCCCGTCGGCAGGCGGAACGACGTCGACGTCGCCCACTGCGGCGCGTCGAGCGATGCGGACTCGAACGGCACGTACCCGCGCCCGCCGAACTCGTCGACGAGCACGTACCAGCGTTCACCGTCGGGCGACGGCACGACGACGGGTCCCTCGCCGCGCTCGACACCGGGCCCGAGGTCGTTCGCCCGCCCGAGGCCGTCGGTCACGGGCTCGTAGGCGGTGGACCACAGGTCGCGCGACCGCTCGACGGTGATGAACTTCGAGCCGGGCGACGACGCGGACGGGTCGCGCTCGTCCTTCGTGAACCGGTACCACCACCCGTCGTGCCGGACGAGCGTCGAGTCGATGACGGAGTACCCGGGGTCGCTCCACACGCGGGCCTCGGAGAACGTCACGAAGTCCGTCGTCGTCGCGCAGAGCATGCGGTGGTGGCTGTCGCCGTCGTGGCCGGAGTCGGCCGGGTCGTACAGCGTCGACGCCCAGAACACGAAGAACTCGCCGTGCTCGTCGTCCCACACCGCCTCCGGCGCCCACGTGCACCCGGCGGTCTCCGGGGCGACCTCGACGAGCCGCGGCGGCGACCAGCGGACCAGGTCGGGCGACTCCCAGACGACGAGCGACCGGCTGCCGGTGCGGACCGCGGCCGCCCAGTCGTGGTCGGGGTGGATCCGCAGGTCCGTCGCGATCACGTAGAACCGGTCGCCGCCCGGGCTGCGCACGAGGAACGGGTCGCGCACGCCCTGCTCGCCGAGCGTCGAGACGAGGACGGGACGGCCGCCGTGCAGGTCGTCGTAGTGCAGCGGGTCGGCGCCGCGGCTGAGCCCGAACCGGACCTGCTCGCCGTCGGCGGTGTCCTCGCCGGCGAAGTACGCGAACAGGTAGCCGTCGATCACGCGCTCACTCCTCCGTGTGGCCGAGGGCCAGGTCCTCGACGAACGTCACGTGCGATGCCGCCGTGTCGAGCACGAGCACGAGGACCTCGTTGCCCTCGGCGCGCAGCACGGGTGCCGGCACGTACAGGGTGCGCTGCGGTGCGCGCGACCAGAAGCGCCCGAGGCAGAACCCGTTGACCCACACCACACCCTTGCCCCACCCGGCGGTGTCGAGGAAGTGGTCGGCGTCCGGGTCGGGGGTGTCGAACGTGGCGTGCGCGAACGCGGGACCGGCGACGACGCGGCCGTCGACCGGCGCGGCGTCGCGGACGCGCGCGGTGAGCGCGGTGACGTCGTCGAGCGCGAGCGGCTGGACGGCCCAGCGGTCGAGCGTCGCGCCGGACGCGGGCGCGGCGCCGTCGACGCAGGCCGGGCCGATCAGCCCCTTCGGCTCCCCGATCCGCGGCCCGTAGTTGACGCGCCCCTGGTCCTCGACCAGCACCTCCAGACGACCGCCGCGCGGCAGGACCGCCCGGTGCTCGCCCAGGTCGCGGCTCAGGACGGCGACGGGCTCGCGGTCGACGAACACCTGCGCGCGGTCGCGGACCTCGGCGAGGTCGAGGACGCCGGGGGCGACGTCGTCGAGCGCCCGGTAGAGGGTGAGCCCGTCGTACTGGCCGAGCTCGTCGACGGTCGGCAGGTGGTCGTGCAGCTCGGTCGGGCCGAGGACGTCGAGGACGTCCCACAGCGGCGCGACGGTCGTCAGCGGGACGGTGAACGCGGGCCCGGGGACGTGCGCGGCGGGTGCGGTGGACGCGGGCACGTCGGCGTACCGGGCGATGACCTCGCGGAACGCCCAGTACTTCGCGGTGGGTCGGCCGGCCTCGTCGAGGGGGGCGTCGTAGTCGTAGCTCGTGACGATGGGGACGTAGGTGCCCTTGTCGTTGGCACCGTTGGTGAAGCCGAAGTTGGTGCCGCCGCACAGCATGTAGAGGTTGACGGACGCCCCGGCGGCGAGCAGCTCGTCGAGCTCGCCCGCCGACGCGAGCGGGTCGGTCGTGTGGTGGTGCAGGCCCCACGAGTCGAACCAGCCGTCCCAGAACTCGGCGCACATGAGCGGCCCGGTCGGCTGGTGCTCGCGCAGGGTCGCGAGGCGCTCGGTGGCGCGCGACCCGAACGACCCGGTCTTGTGCAGGTCGGGCAGGCTGCCGTTCTCGAGCATCCACGGCTCGGGCTGGTCGATGGTCGTCAGCGGCGTCGTGATGCCGGTGTCGCGCAGCAGCGTGACGAGCGCGCGCAGGTAGTCCTTGTCGTCGCCGTAGGCGCCGTACTCGTTCTCGACCTGGACGAGGACGACGGGTCCGCCGCGGTCGACCTGTCGCGGGACGACGATCTCCGCGACGGCCTCGTAGTACTCCTGGATGGCCTTGAGGTAGGTCGACTCGTGCCGGCGGACCGCGGCGCCCGCGGTGAACAGCCAGCCGGGCAGCCCGCCGCCGGTCCACTCGGCGCAGATGTACGGGCCGGGCCGGACGATGGCGTGCATGCCCTGCGCGGCGACCTCGTCGAGGAACCGGCCGAGGTCGAGGATCCCGTCGGTGCGGAACTCGCCGCGCACGGGCGAGTGCGCGTTCCACGGGATGTACGTCTCGATGGTGTTGAGGCCGAGCTCGCGGGCCCGGACGAGGCGGTCGCGCCACTGGTCCGGGTGGATCCGGAAGTAGTGCAGGGCGCCCGACAGGATGCGGACGGGCTGTCCGTCGAGGAGGAAGTGCTCCTCGCCGATCTCGAACCGGCTCATGGTCCTGTCGTACCTCTTGTCCTCGTCGACACGGGCGGTCATCAGTCGGCCGGCGTGCTCGGCGAGACGATCGACTGCAGATTCCAACCCTTAGTCTGAGGGTCGAAAGAAATGCCGTCAACCCGGTCGAGCAGGTCGTCGAGGGTGGTCGGGCGAACCCCGGCCCGTCAGGCCGTCGGCGTGCAGCGCAGCAGCACCGCGCCGTGCGGCTCGAGGTCCAGGTGCAGCGCCGCGCTGCCCGGCGCGACCCCGCGGGCGTCGTCGCTCTGCACCGCGACCGCCGACGTCCGCACCGGCGACCCGCTCCACAGCTCGACGACCTCGCCGCCGACGCCGCCACCCGCCGCGACCGGCAGCCCGACGTTCAGCGCGTCCACCGCGACCGCGCGCGGCACGTCGTGCAGGTTGAACGCCGCGACGTACCGCACGCCGTCCGGACCGTCCGCCGTCCACAGCACCAGGCCGTCCTCGCGGAACACCTCCCGGTTCCCGCTCGACGCCGCGTGCACCGCCAGCACGTCCGCGTTCTGCAGCAGCGCCACCGTCGCCGGGTCCGACGTCGGCAGGTCCCCGCCGACCATGAGCGGGGAGCGCGCGACGACCCACAGCGTCAGCAGCGTGACCCGCTCCGCGGGCGTCAGCAGGTCGTGCCGCGGCTCACCACGCTCCGCCCGGATCCCGACCCGGCCCAGCGGCAGCATGTCGCCGTCCGGCCACCCCTGCTCGCCCGCGAACGGCGCCCACCGCGCGAACCGTGCGAAGTTCGCCTCGACGTCCTCCCACCGGTCCCACAGGTCGTCGCAGATGCGCCACATCGTGGCGTGCTCCCGCAGGTGGTCCAGCCGGGCCAGCGACAGGTCCCGCCCGGGCGACAGGCTCAGCTCGATCGGCCGGCCCGTGCGCGCGATCGCCCGCGCGTACGCCTCGATGTCCGCCGCCTGGTACGGCCACAGCATGTCGTCGGTCTTGAGGAAGTCGACGCCCCACCCCGCGTACAGGTCGAGCGTCGAGTCGTAGTACGCCTGCGCGGCGGGGTGCGTGTGGTCCAGGCCGAGCATGTCGGGGTTCCACTCGCAGACGTTCGTCGCGTCGGCCACGTCCGCCGCCGTCGCGCCGTCGCCGCCGAGCACCGGGGTGCGCTGCTCGACCGCGCCGCGCGGGATGCCGCGCATCGTGTGGATCCCGAACTTCAGCCCGAGCGCGTGCACCTTCGCCGCGAGCGGCCCGAACCCGGCTCCGTCGGCGGCGCTGGGGAACCGGCCCGGGTCCGGCAGCAGCCGCCCGTGCTCGTCCATCTCCAGCGGCGCGCCCGCGTTGTAGCCGTGCGACCGGGCCGTCGGGTCCGACCAGTCGATGTCGACCACGACGGTGTCCCAGCCGAACGGCAGCAGGTGCTCCGCCATGAACTCGGCGTTCGCGAGGACCTCCGCCTCGGTCACGGTGGTGCCGTAGCAGTCCCAGCTGTTCCAGCCCATCGGGGGTCGGCGGGAGGGCGTCGTCGCCATGTGTACGTCTCCGGTCTGCGCTCGCGGACGGTCCGACGGGCGCGGCGGTGGTCGCGGCGGCGTCGGCGTTCCGCGGAATGTTAACGCTCACATGTCGGGAGTCGCGTGCCGGGGCATCGATTCCGGTCACGACGGCGTTCCGCCCTAGGGTGGCGGCAGACGCCCGCGGCCCCCGCCGGCACCGCACGACGACCCGGGCCGGCAGGCACCACGACCGAGGGCAGAGGCATGGCGTTCGACAGGTTCGACCGGTTCAACGAGAAGGTCACGCTCTTCTTCCTGAAGTTCGTCGGACCCCCGTCGACGGCCGCCCCCGACCACCGTGGCCGCGTCGTCACCGAGGACGAGGTCGCGCGCGAGACGCACGCCCGCCAGGCGTTCGAGCGGGTCGTCGGGCCGGACGGCAAGGCGTACCTGGTGGAGCGCGACGGCCCGACGGGCTGAGCCCGCGGCCGGGCCTGCGCCCGACGTCGCGGCACCGCCGGCGGACCGGGCTAGGGTCGCCGTATGGCCGTCTCCGACGTCGACCTGGTGCACCTGCGACGGTGCGTCGCGCTCGCGCGGGAAGCGCTCGACGACGGCGACGAGCCGTTCGGGTCGGTGCTCGTCGACGCCGACGGGACCGTCCTGCTGGAGGACCGCAACCGCGTCAAGGACGGCGACGGCACCCGCCACCCCGAGCTCGAGATCGCCCGCTGGGCGGCCGCGCACCTGCCGCCGGAGCGCCGCGCCGCCTGCACCGTGTACACGTCGGGCGAGCACTGCCCCATGTGCGCCGCCGCGCACGGGTGGGCCGGGCTCGGGCGGATCGTCTACGTCGCGTCGAGCGGGCAGCTCGTGGCGTGGCGCCGCGGGTGGGGCCTGCCGCCCGGCCCCGTCGCGCCGCTGCCGCTGCGGGCCGTCGTGCCGGGCGTGGTCGTCGACGGACCCGTCGAGCCGCTGGTCGACGAGGTGTGCGTGCTGCACCGCGCGCACGCCGACCGGCACCGCTGAGCACCCCGGGACGACGAACGGGCGGGCTGCCGGAGTGCCGGCACGCCCGCCCGTCGTGGCGGATCAGAGGTGTCAGACGTAGCTGGCCGCGCCGCCGGGGCGGACCTCGGTGCCACCCGGACCGGCGTACTGCGAGCCGCCGTAGCTGAGCACGAAGTAGAAGATGATCGGCAGCAGGAACAGGCCGACCGCGAAGGCGCCGCCCTGGCCGAACGACTTCGCGAGCGCGATGGAGACGAGCACCAGCACCACGATGTTGACCACCGGGATGATGAGGAGCAGCAGCCACCACCAGGGCTTCCCGGAGATCTTCAGCAGGACGACGGTGTTGTAGATCGGCACCCACGCGGCCCAGGCGGGCTCGCCGGCCTTCGTGAACATGCCCTGGAGGGAGAGCGCGGCGATCACGTAACCGATGACCGAGCCGATGAACGCGCCGACGCCGGCGCCGGCAGCAGCGGCCGCCGAGTCCGTGGACGTGGAGGCGAGCGTGGTGAGGGTGAACATGGCGCTCACCGTAGCGACGACTTCGGGCGAACGAGGACAGAACGGTCAGAGTTCGCCCGTTGGGCCGAACCGGTGGACACCCGGGCGTCATCCCGGCCGGGTCGGGGGCGCGTCGGAGGTGGTCAGACGCGCGACGCGTCGCCCGCCTCGGCACCCGAGCGCGCGACGACCGCCCGGTTGACGACGTACAGGACGACGCCGATCGCGAGCAGCACGCCCGCGCGCAGGTAGACCGCCGGGTCGCGGCCCGTGAGCGGCGACGCGAGCACGAGCGAGACGACCGCCCCGGCGACGGGGGCCCAGGTGGGCGCACGGAACGTGGAACGGCGACGGTCGTCGGTGCCGTCCGCGCTCCCGGCGTCGTCCCCGGAGTCGTCCTCGGCGTCGTCGGGGTGGCGACGCAGCACCAGCACCGACACGTTGACCGTCGCGAACACCAGCAGCAGGAGCAGGACCGTCGTGTCGGCCAGTCCCGCGAGGTCGCCCGTCGACACCAGCGTGAGGGCGACGACCACGGTGAACGCGATCGCGACGTACGGCGTCTGCCGGTGCCCGACGCGACCGAGCACGCCCGGCACGATGCCCTCGCGCGACATCCCGTAGACCAGCCGGGACGCCATGAGCATGTTGATGAGCGCCGTGTTCGACACCGCGAGCAGCGCGATCACCGCGAACAGCCCGGGTGGGAACGCCAGGCCCGCGACCTTGACGACCTCGAGCAGCGGCCCGGTCGACTCCGCGAGGACGTCGGTCTCGACGAGCATCGCCGACGTGAACGCCACCCCGACGTAGACGACGCCCGCGACCGCCAGCCCGCCGAACAGCGCGCGCGGGAAGTCGCGCCGCGGCGCCCGGCACTCCTCGGCCAGGTTGACCGAGTCCTCGAACCCGAGCAGCGCGTAGAACGCGAGGGCCGTCGCGCCGAGGACCGCGACCCAGGGCGTGCCGTCGGTCTCGAGCACGAACGCGCGCGACGGGTCGCCGTCGCCCTGGACGAGCGCCCACGCGCCGATCGCGAGGATCACCAGCAGGCCGGTCGCCTCGACGATCGTCAGGACGACGTTGACGCGCACCGACTCGGAGATCCCCAGCAGGTTGACGCCCGTGATGACGAGCAGGAAGAACCACGCCGCGACCAGCGTCGGGACGGTGACGAACTCCGCCAGGTAGTCGCCGCCGAACGCCCGGGCGGCGGCGCTGGCGCTCGTGACGCCCGACATCATCACCGCGAACGCCACGAGGAACGTGAGGAACGGCCGGCGGAACGCCCGGTGCGCGTACAGGGCAGCCCCTGCCGCCTTCGGGTACCGGGCGACGAGCTCCGCGTACGCCGTCGCCGTGAGCGTCGCCAGCACGAACGCGCACACGAACGGCAGCCAGACCATGCCGCCGACCTCGGCCGCGACCTTGCCGGTCAGCGCGTAGATGCCGGCGCCGAGGATGTCCCCGACGACGAACAGCAGCAGGACCTTGCGCCCGATGCTGCGGCGCAGCGCGGGCTCGTCGCCCGTGCCCGCCGTCGTGGTCGTCGTGCTCTCGTCGCTCATCGAGACCCCCTGGTCGCCGTGCCGCCAGTGTCGACCCGGACCGCGAGGGCCGCGCGGGGACCGGTGCGCGGCGGGTCGGGGCACGGGTCGGCGAGCCGGCCCGGCCCGGCTCTGGACGGCCGTCCGCTCGGCGCGCGCGACGGCGGGGTCCTGCATACGCTCGGACCTTCGACCACCGGCGACGTGCCACCTGCGGCGCGCGACGCCGGACCGGACCTCGGGAGGACTGCGCATGAAGGGCAAGCTGGCATTCGTCGCCGGTGCCGGGCTCGGGTACCTGCTCGGGACCCGCGCCGGACGAGGGCAGTTCGAGAAGATCAAGGGCTGGGCGAACGACGTCTGGCAGGACCCGCGCGTCCAGGGCTACGTCCAGGACGTCGAGGGCCAGGCCACGGCGTTCGCGAAGCAGCAGGGCGTCGCGCTCAAGGACAAGGCCGTCGAGGCCGCCAAGCAGGCCGTCGCGGGCGGTGCCCCGTGGAAGCCGTCGGGCAGCACGCCCGAGGCCGACGACCCGACGCCGGACGTCCGCGCGGGCGAGCCGGTCATCGACGTGGGCGACGCCCGCACGCGCCCCTGACGTCGGTCGTCGCCCGTCCTGGCTGGGGAGTCGGCGGGCGGCACGACGGGCACGACGACGACGCACCCCCGCACGGCCACCGGCACCGCGGGGGTGCGTCGTCCTGCGTGCGGGGTCCGGCGGCCGGGGCGTCGGGGTGCGTCGGTCTGCGTGCGGGGGTCTGGCGGCCGCGGCGTCGGGGTGCGTCGGCCTGTGTGCCGGGTCAGACGGCCGGGGCGTCCTGCGCGGCCAGCGCGTCGAGGACCGCCGCCGCAGTCGCGCCGGGCGCGGCCTGGACGTGGACGTCGAGCCCGTCCTCGTCGGGTGCGAGGGGCTCGAGCGTCGCGAGCTGCGACTCCAGCAGCGTCGCGGGCATGAAGTGGCCGCGACGTCCCGCCATCCGCCGCGCGAGCTCGTCGGGCGGCACCGCGAGGTGCACGAACCGCACGCGGCCCTCGGCGGTCCGCAGCACGTCGCGGTAGGCACGCCGCAGCGCCGAGCAGGCGACGACCGTCGGGCGTCCCGCCTGGGCGTGCTCCGTCATCGCGCCGGCGACCAGCCGCAGCCACGGCTCCCGGTCGGCGTCGGTCAGGGGGACGCCGGAGCGCATCTTCTCGACGTTCGCCGGCGGGTGCAGGTCGTCGCCCTCGACGAACGCCGCGCCGAGCTCGTCGGCGAGCAGGTGCCCGACGGTCGTCTTCCCCGTCCCGGACACCCCCATGACGACGACGTGCTCCACACCCACCGCTCCACCTCCGGTCGAACCGACACCGCCGCCACCTTCCCACGCCGCGACGCGACCCCCACTCTCCGGAACCCCCGCGAGGTCGTGACATCCGACCGAGATCGTCACCTGCAGGTACCGACCTCGGTCGGAAGTCACGATCTCGGCGGAGGGGGCGCGACGTAGGGTGGCCCGCGATGTCCTCCCTCGTCGTCGACATGACGCCCCTGCGTGTCAGCCCCGCGTTCCGTCGGCTCTGGTGGGGGCTGTCCGTCTCCAACCTCGGCACGCAGCTCACGGTCGTCGCGGTCGGCCTGCAGGTGTACGACCTGACCGGGTCCACGTTCTCCGTCGGCGTCCTCGGCCTGTGCGCGCTCGTCCCGCTCGTCGCGTTCGGCCTCTACGGCGGCGCGGTCGTCGACCACTACGACCGCCGCCGGGTCGCGCTCGTCGCGTCGGTCGTGTCGTGGGTCGTCGTGCTCGGCCTCGCGGTGCAGGCGTGGTCCGGCAACGAGCACGTCGGTCTGCTGTACGCGCTGGTCGCGGTCCAGTCGGCGGCCGGTGCCGTGAACGGCCCGGCGCGGACCGCGATCATCCCGCGCCTGCTCGACCCGACCCTCCTGCCCGCCGCAAACGCCCTGCAGACGACCGGGTGGAACGTCGCGCTGACCGTCGGGCCGCTGCTCGGCGCAGGGCTCGTCGCGTGGCTCGGGTACGGCGCGGCGTACACGCTCGACGCGCTGCTGTTCACGTTCGCGCTCGCGGCCCTGCTGCGCCTGCCGCCCGTCCCGCCCGAGCCGTCGTCGACGCGGCGGGCGCGCGTCGGGCTCGGGTCGGTCGTCGACGGGCTGCGCTACCTGGGGACGCAGCGCAACGTCCGCATGACGTTCGCCGTCGACCTGGTCGCGATGATCACCGCGTCGCCGCGCGTCCTGTTCCCCGCCGTCGGGCTGCTCTACCTGGGCGGCGGCGAGACGACGACGGGCGTCGTCACGGCCGCGGTGGCCGTCGGGGCGGTGCTGGCCGGGGTGTTCTCCGGGCCGCTCGTGCACGTCCGGTGGCAGGGGCGGATCATCACCGTCGCGATCGTCGTGTGGGGGCTCGCGATCGCCGGTTTCGGCGCGGTCCTCGTCACCGTGCGGCCCGACCAGCCCGACCAGGTCCTGTGGGGTGCGCTCGCGCTCGCGGTGCTCATGCTGGTGGTCGCCGGGGCGTCCGACGCGATCAGCTCGGTGTTCCGGCAGAGCATCCTGCAGACCGCGACGCCCGACGACATGCGCGGGCGGCTGCAGGGGGTGTTCGTGGTCGTGGTCGCGGGTGGTCCGCGGCTCGGCGAGCTGCTGCTCGGCGGTCTGGCGACGCGGGTCGGCGAGGGCTGGACGGCGGTCGTCGGCGGCCTGACGTGCGTCGTCCTGGTGACCCTGCTCGTCCGCGCGCAGCGCTCGTTCTGGTCGTACGACGCCCACCACCCCACCCCCTGACCCCACCCGGGCCCACCCCTGACCCCACCCCGGCCCACCGCCGCCCTCACCTCACCCCACCCCTCACCCCACCCCTCACCCCACCCCTCACCCCACCCCTCACCCCACCCCTCACCCCGCCCATCCCCACTGCCCGCGAGTTCGCCGATTCGTGCCG
>NZ_BIMR01000231.1 GCF_004306155.1 Cellulomonas biazotea | reverse complement strand
GGCCCGGCCGGATCGTCCCGGCCGGGCCACCGGGCCCCCCGCCACGGGCGTCGTCCCGGGCGGGACCCCGTGCGCCCCCGCGCGCGCGCACGCCGATCACCGCCGATCACCGGAGCACACCCCCATGACGGACACGTCGACCCGCCCTGACGCCCGCACGGACCCGACCGCCCCACCCCCCGAGGTCCGCGCCGACCGGCGCGGGTCGTGGTGGAGCCGGCAGGAGATCACGCGCGGCTTCTGGATCAAGCTCGCGCTCGTCGCGCTCGTCGACGCGCTCGGCGTCTACGGGATCCTCGCCGCCGGCGCCCTGCAGCAGTGGGGCATCGTCGCGTTCCTCGTGGTCGCGCTCGCGGTCGTCAACGTCGTCTACTTCTCGAAGCGCATGCTCCCGGCCAAGTACCTCGTGCCCGGCCTGCTCTTCCTGCTCGTCTACCAGGTGTTCGTCGTCCTCTACACGGGCGTCACCGCCTTCACGAACTACGGCGACGGCCACAACTCCACGCAGGCCGACGCCGTCGAGGCGGTCCTCGTGCAGAACGAGACGCGCCTGCCCGACTCGCCGTCCTACCCGCTGACCGTCCTCTCCGACGGCGACACGCTCGGGTTCGCCGTGGTCGACGGCGAGGGCGACGCGCAGGTCGGCACCGCCGAGGAGCCCCTGCACCCCGTCGACGCGACCGTCGACGACGGCCGGGTCACCGCGGTCGACGGCTGGCAGACCCTCCAGTTCGGCGAGGTCCTCGCCCAGCAGGACGCGATCTTCGCGCTGCGCGTGCCGATCTCCGACGACCCGAACGACGGCAGCGTCCGCACGCCCGACGGCTCGACCGGCTACGTCTACGTCTCGACGATGGAGTGGGACGAGGCCGCCGGCAGCATCACCAACACCACGACCGGCACGGTGTACCTGGCCGACGAGGAGGTCGGCTCGTTCGTCGCCTCCGACGGCTCGCAGCTCGGCACCGGCTGGAAGGTCTTCGTCGGGCTCGACAACTTCACGCGCGTCTTCACCGACTCCACGCTCGCCGGACCGTTCCTCGGGGTCCTGCTGTGGACGTTCGCGTTCGCGATCCTGTCCGTCGCCACGACGTTCGGGCTGGGCCTGTTCATGGCGATCGTGCTCAACCACCCGAAGGTCCGCGGCCGCAAGATCTACCGGTCGCTGCTCATCGTCCCGTACGCCTTCCCGGCGTTCCTCACGGCGCTCGTGTGGCAGGGCATGCTCAACCGCGACTTCGGCTTCGTCAACGCGACACTGCTCGGCGGCGCGCACATCCCGTGGCTGACCGACCCGTGGCTCGCGAAGATCTCCGTGCTCGTCGTCAACCTCTGGCTGGGCTTCCCCTACATGTTCCTCATCTGCACGGGTGCGCTGCAGTCCATCCCGCAGGAGATCTACGAGGCGGGCAAGATCGACGGCGCGAAGCCGTGGCGGATGTTCCGCGGCCTGACGATGCCGCTGCTCATGGTCTCGACCGCGCCGCTGCTCATCTCGTCGTTCGCCTTCAACTTCAACAACTTCAACGTCGTCTACCTGCTCACCGAGGGCGGTCCCGACGACCTGTCGGCACCGGTCGACGTCGGGGCGACGGACATCCTCATCACGTTCGTGTACCGGCTCGCGTTCGGCGGGGTGAACCGTCAGTACGGGCTCGCCTGCGCGGTCTCGATCCTCATCTTCCTCATCGTCGCCTCGATCTCGGCGGCCACCTTCCGCAGGACGCGCGCACTCGAGGACCTGATCTGACATGGCTGCCCAGACGACCCACCCCACGACCGTCACGACCCGCACGGGCACCGAGGTGCCCGTCCAGCGCGACACGACGCCGAAGGGCCTGCGCTGGTGGCGCGAGCTCGGCTGGCGCCACGTCGTCACGTTCGCCGTGCTGGCGTTCGCCTTCATCCCGATCCTCTACGTGGTGTCCTCGTCGCTGAACCCGACGGGCTCCCTCACGGGGTCGAACCGGCTGTTCTCGAGCATCTCGCTCACCAACTACGTCGAGCTCCTCACCGACCCGGTGCACCCGTACGCGCGCTGGTTCGTCAACACGCTCGTCATCGCGACCACGACGTCGGTCGGCACGGTGCTGCTCGGCGCGGCGGCCGCGTACGCGTTCTCGCGGTTCCGGTTCCGCGGGCGCCGCGGCGGGCTGCTGTCGCTGCTGCTCATCCAGATGTTCCCGCAGGTCCTCGCGTACGTCGCGATCTTCCTGCTGCTCGTGACGCTGCGCGAGGTCTTCCCGGCGATCGGCCTCGGGTCGCGGCTCGGCCTGATCCTCGTGTACCTGGGCGGTGCGCTCGGCGTGAACACCTACCTCATGTACGGGTTCTTCAACACCGTGCCGAAGGAGCTCGACGAGGCCGCCAAGATCGACGGCGCGAGCCACGCGCAGATCTTCTTCGGGATCATCCTGCGGCTCGTCGCGCCGATCCTCGCCGTCGTCGGCCTGCTGTCGTTCGTCGGGGTGTTCTCCGACTTCCTCATCGCGTCGATCGTGCTCGTCGACCCCGACAGCCAGACGCTGCCCGTCGGGCTCTACCAGTACGTCTCGCAGCGGTTCTCGGAGTACTGGGGCGTGTTCGCCGCCGGTGCCGTGCTCGCCGCGATCCCCGTCGTGCTCCTGTTCCAGTTCCTCCAGCGCTACATCGTGTCCGGCCTGACGACCGGCGCGGTGAAGGGATGACGCCGCCGATGACCGTGCACCACCTGCTCGACCAGCCCCACCACGACGGCTCCGAGCTGTACGTCCCGCAGGGCACGCCCGCGCTGGGCGACGTCGTACCGGTCCGGTTCCGTGTGCCGGCGTCCGGCACCGAGCGTGCCCTGTGGGTGCGGACCGTGCGCGACGCCGAGCCGCGCATGGTCCAGGCCCGCCTGGAGCACACCGACGCGCACGAGCGCTGGTACGTCGCCGACATCCCCGTGCACAACCCGGTCACCACGTACCGGGCGCTGCTCGACGAGCCCGGCGGCTACCGCTGGCTCAACGGGCGCGGCGTGCACACCGGCGACGTCCCGGACGCCGCGGACTTCCGCCTCACGGTCCACGAGCCGGCGCCGGCCTGGACGTCGTCCGCGGTCGTCTACCAGATCTTCCCGGACCGGTTCGCGCGGTCGGGCGTCGAGCGGGAGATGCCGTCCTGGGCGGAGCCCGCGGACTGGGAGGACGAGCCCGTCGCCCGCGGCCCGTCCACGCCCGTGCAGCTCTACGGCGGCGACCTGCTCGGCATCGAGCAGCGGCTCGACCACCTGCAGCGGCTCGGGGTCGACACGGTCTACCTGACGCCCGTCTTCCCGTCGCGGTCGAACCACCGCTACGACGCGACGACGTTCGACCACGTCGACCCGCTCCTCGGCGGCGACGAGGCCATGGTGTCGCTGCGACGTGCCCTGCACGCGCGCGGCATGCGCCTGGTCGGCGACTTCACGACGAACCACACGGGCGTCGCGCACGAGTGGTTCGAGCGCGCGCTGCAGGACCGGTCCTCCGAGGAGGCCGAGTTCTACTACTGGGACAAGGAGTCCGACCTCGGCTACGTGGCGTGGCTCGACGTCCCGTCGCTGCCGAAGCTCAACTACGGCTCGTCGGCCCTCGCCCGGCGGATGGTCGAGGGTCCCGGCTCGGTCATCGGCCGCTGGCTGGGGGAGCCGTTCGCGATCGACGGCTGGCGCATCGACGTCGCCAACATGACCGGCCGGTACGCGTCCGACGACTTCACGCACCACGTCGCCCGGACGCTGCGCGCCACGATGACCGAGGCCAACCCCGACGCGGTGCTCGTCAGCGAGCACTTCCACGACGCCGCGGGCGACCTGACCGGCGAGGGCTGGCAGGTCAACATGAACTACTCGGCGTTCACGAAGCCGCTGTGGACGTGGCTCGTCGACCCGGCGACCACGCTCGACTTCCTCGGCATCCCCACGACGATCCCGCGCCGCGACGGCGGCTCGGTCGTCGGCACGATGCGCGAGTTCGACGCGACCGTGCCGTGGAAGGTCACCGCGCGGCAGTGGAACATGCTCGGCTCGCACGACACGCCGCGCCTGCGGACCGTCGTCGGCGACCCGCGGCTCGTCGAGGTCGCCGCCGGCCTGCTGTTCACCTACCCCGGCACGCCCGCGCTGTTCGCGGGCGACGAGGGCGGCGCGACCGGCACCAACGGCGAGCACGCGCGCGTGCCGATGCCGTGGGACCAGATCGAGGCGGGCGGCGGGTCCCGCTGGGACGCCCGCACGTTCGAGACGTACCGGTCCCTCATCGCCCTGCGGCGCTCGTCGCGCGCGCTGCGCGAGGGCGGCCTGCGGTGGGCCGTCGTCGAGGACGACGCGCTCGCGTACCTGCGCGAGACCGCCGACGAGCGTGTGCTCGTCGTCGCGTCGCGTGCGCCGTGGTCCGGCGTCGCGCTGCCCCGGCACCTGCTCGCGGGCGGGCGCGCCGAGCGCCTCTACGGCGAGGGCACGCTCGACGTCGCCGACGACGCCCTGCAGGTCGGCGGCGACGGGCCCGGCGTGACCGTCTGGCGCCTCGCGTGACGCTCGTCCTCGGCTCCGACCTCGGGCGCGACCTGCGCGCGCTCGGGGTCGAGCCCGGGGGCGTGCTGCTCGTGCACGCGTCGCTGTCGCGGCTCGGCACGGTCGTCGGCGGCGAGCAGGCCGTCGTGCGGGCGCTGCTCGACGTCCTCGGCGACGACGGCACGCTCGTCATGCCGTCCCAGTCGTGGCAGCTGTGCGATCCCGCGTACCTCGCCGACCCGTCGGTGCCGCCGGACCGGTACGACGACGTCCGCGCCGCGCTGCCCGTCTACGACCCGGCCTGGACGCCCACCCGCACCATGGGTCTGGTCGTCGAGGCGCTGCGCACGTTGCCCGGGACGCTGCGCTCGGCGCACCCGCACCGGTCGTTCGTCGCGCACGGTCCCCGTGCCGCGCAGGTCGTCGCCCGGCACGACCTCGACGACCCCGTCGGCGAGGGCTCGCCGCTCGCGGCGCTGCACGCCCTCGACGCCCAGGTCCTCCTGCTCGGCGTGGGGTACGACAAGTGCACGGCGCTGCACCTCGCCGAGGCCCGCTGCGGGCTCCCGCTGCCGACGGTCCGCAACGGTGCGCCGCTGCTGGTCGACGGCCGGCGGGAGTGGGTGTGGTTCGACGAGCCCGTCGTCGACGACGCCGACTTCGAGGCCGTCGGCGCCGCGTTCGGCGCGACCGGGGGCGAGGTCGTCGCCCCCGTGGGTGACGCGACGGCGCGGCTCGTGCGCGTGCGGGACCTCGTCGGCTTCGCCGCCGACCACCTCGGCCGGACGCGGCGAGCGGTCGCGGGCCAGGAGCGGCCGGACGTCGCGCCCGCCCCCTGGGTCAGGACTGCGGCGCCGCGTTCGGGGGGATCGGCAGCGGCTGCCCGGCGCGGAGCATCCGACCGGCGGTGAGCTTCGCCTCGCCGACGTCGACGTTCCACAGCTCGGCGAGGACGGCGGCCTCCTCGCTGTTGTAGCCCGCATCCCAGTACGCCTCGAAGGCCAGGCCGTCGAGCGTGTCCGGGTCCGTCAGGTCGAGGGACGAGCCGGGCGCGACGGGCACCGGGAGGCCGTCGAGCAGCAGCTGCCCCGCCCGGCCCTTCGCCTCCAGCAGGTCGAGCTGCCACAGCGCGGCGAGCGCGTCGGCGTCTTCCATGTAGTAGCCCGCGCCCCAGAACGCGTCCGCGCGCGCCTGCGTGTACTCGTCGGGTCCGGCGCTCTCGTCGGTCACGTCCTGCGGGAGCAGCGAGGGCGTCGGGTCCGCCGTCGCCACGGCGTCCGCACCACCGGCGACGACCTGCTCGGCCTGCGGGCGGTCGGCGCTCGCGAGGGCGTACGCCGCCCCGGTCGCGGCCACGGTCAGGGTCGCCGCGACGACGCCGACGGCCGCCGAGCGCCGGCGGGAGCGGTCACCGCTCGCCAGGGGCTTCATGGGTCCTCCAGAGGCTCACCGGTGTCGAGCCCGCGAGCGCCCGGGGTCCGGGCGCCGGGCTGCGACGCTGTCCGCCCGGCGTCAGGTGCGGCCCGGCGCTCGACACCCTAGACCCGGGCCCGCCCCGTGGTGCCCGACTTCGACCACCGTCGTGACGCGGACCTCGTGCGCCGCGACCTGCTCGACCGGCGCACGGCGCCGGCCGCCCGTCAGCCGCGACCCGCGTCGTCGCCCTCGCCCGGCCCGAACGGCAGGGGAGTGCCGTCCAGCAGCATCCGTCCCGCCCGGGCCTTGGTCTCCATGTGGTCGCTGTCCCACAGCGCGTTGAGCGCGTCGACGTCCTCGGCGGTGTAGCCGGCGTTCCAGAACGCCTCCACCTCGCGCTCCTCGGCCGACCCCCACGTCGCGTCGTCCCCGCCCGGGACCAGCAGCCCCGGCGGCACCGGCACGACCTCGCCGTCGAGCACCATCTGCCCGGCGCGCGCCTTCGTCTGCACCGCGTCGGTCTGCCAGAGCGCGCCGAGCGCGTCGACGTCCTCGACCGTGTACCCCGCGCCCCAGAAGGCCTCGTACTGCTCGCGCGTGTACCCGTCGGGCATGGCCGACCACTCGATGCCCACGGCGTGCGCGACGTCCTCCACGGCACGCGCGACGCCCGAGTAGGGGTTCGCGGCGGCGGCCGCGCCCGCGCCCGCGACCGCGAGCGCGGAGGTGACGACACCGGCGGCGACGACGCGTCCTCCGCGCCGCGTGAGCACGGTGACCGTCGCCCGGTGCACGGGCGCGTCGGCCAGCCCGGCCTCGATGCGGGCCGCGACGACCGCGGGGTCGGGGGAAGCAGCGGCTCTGGAGCGCAGCGCCCGCGTGATCCGGTCGCCGAGGTCGTCGGGCGCCGGGGTGCCGCCGGGCGCGGTGCGGGGCTCGGGCCGGGGCTCGGAGCGGGGGTGCTGCGAGCCGTCCGTGGCCCGCGGGTGCTCGGTCATGGTGTCTCCGGGGGGAGGGTGAGGTCGGTGCGACGCAACGTCGCCAGGGCACGGGAGGCGTGGGAGCGGACGGTCGCCGCGGAGGTGCCGAGCACGCCCGCGATCTCGGTGTCGTCGAGACCCTCGTAGTAGCGCAGCACGAGCACGGCGCGCTGCCGCGGGGGCAGTGCCGCGAGGTGCCCCCACATCGCGTCGTCCTCGACGACGTGCTCGGCGTGGTCGCGCTGCGGGTCGATGCGGGCGGCGAGCGCGGCGTCCTCGGTCGGCCGCACGGTCCGCACGTGCCAGCGCCGCCGCCACGACAGGTGCTCGTTGGTCACCATGCGGCGCAGGTACAGGTCGGGCCGCGCCATGAGGCCGATCCGGGTCCAGCGCACGTGTGCGCGCAGCAGCACCTCCTGGACCAGGTCGGCGGCGGTGTGCCCGTCGCCCGTGAGGACCGTCGCGTACCGCAGCAGGCCGGGCAGGTGCGCGCGGACGACGTCGTCGAGGCGGCGGTCGGCCGCGTCGCCGTCGGCTGCGACCCCGTCGGCCGTCGCCGCGCCCGTGGGCGCCGCGCGGACGCGCGCCACGCCTGCGCTGTCCGGCCCGGCCGTGGGCACCCAGGCGCTCACCGGCGCACCGTCCCGGCG
>NZ_BIMR01000230.1 GCF_004306155.1 Cellulomonas biazotea | reverse complement strand
CGCCCGCCCGACGTCCTCCGCCCGGCGCGGGCACCCCCCGCGCGCGGGTCCACCCGCCCGGCCCGGGCCGCGGCCGACGGCAGGGCCGCGCGGGTCCACCCGCCCGGCCCGGGCAGCGGCCGACGGCTAGGGTCGGCCGGGTGGAGCACCGCGGCGCGCCGACGATCTTCGACACCGTCCCCCTCGACGCCCTGCGCCGCCGCACGAGCCAGAAGTGGCGGCGCTACCCGCCGGACGTGCTGCCGATGTACGTCGCGGAGATGGACGTCCCGCAGCCGGAGCCGGTGGTGCGTGCGGTGTCGGATGCGATGCGTGCGGGCGACACCGGCTACGTGTTCGGCCCGGCCTACGCCGAGGCGCTCGCCGCGTTCGCGACCGACCGGTACGGGTGGGAGGTGCCCGTGGCAGGCTGCCGGCTCGTGCCCGACGTCATGCTGGGGATCGTCGAGGTCCTGCAGCTCGTCACCGACCCGGGGGACGCGGTCGTCGTCAACCCGCCCGTGTACCCGCCGTTCGTGCAGTTCGTGGAGCACGCCGGCCGACGACCGGTGACCGCGCCGCTGACCCCGGACGGCCGCCTCGACCTGGCGGCGCTGGAGCGGGCGTTCGCCGACGCGACCGCGGGCGGGCGTCGTGCGGCCTACCTGCTGTGCCACCCGCACAACCCGACGGGCACGCTGCACACCGGCGCGGAGCTCGCCGCGGTCGGCGCGCTCGCGGAGCAGTCGGGCGTGCGCGTCGTCGCCGACGAGATCCACGCGCCGCTCGTCACGGGCACAGACACGGACACGGACACCGGCACCGGCACCAGCACCGGCGTGGCGGGCCGCCCGCTGCCGTTCGTCCCGACGACGACGGTCGTCCCGTCGGCGATCGCCCTGCACTCGGCGTCGAAGGCGTTCAACCTGGCCGGTCTGAAGGCGGCCGTCGCGGTGCCCGGTCCGGACGCGGTCGCCGACCTGGCCCGGATGCCGGAGATCGTCCTGCACGGCGTCAGCCACCTGGGCGCGATCGCGCATGCGACGGCGCTGCGCGACTGCGGGTCCTGGCTGGACGACGTGCTGTCCGGCCTGCGCAGCAACCAGCACCTGCTCGCGGACCTGCTGGCCGAGCACCTGCCCGCGGCCGTGTGGACGCCGCCGGACGCGACGTACTTCGCGTGGCTCGACCTGCGCGGCGTGCCCGCGGTGCGCGACGGCGCCGACCCGGCGCGGCTGCTGCTGGAGCGCGGCCGGCTGGCGGTCAACCCGGGCCCGACGTTCGGCGCGGAGCAGGGCGCCGGCTTCGTGCGGCTCAACCTCGCCGCGTCGGCCGCGACGATCTGCGAGGGCGTCCGACGGGCCACGGCCGCCCTCACCTGACCCCGGAAGGGCTGCGCGCGACGACTGGGCCGAACGGGCGATCTTCCCGGGGGGGCCGTGGACAGACCGCCTGAACCCGGGCATGGGAGCGCTCCACCGTCACCCTTCGACGACCCCCGCCAGGGGGGTCGGTCGCGGGTCGCTCAAGCGGACGCGCCAAGTGCCGATGCCATCCAACGGGACACCTCAGACGACGAGCCCAGGCGAGGAGGCAGACATGACGAAGTGCGACGAGTGCAGCAGCAACGTGAGCGAGTGCGAGCACTGCGAGGGACAGGGGCGGCGCCGCTGGAAGGGCGAGTGCTCGTTCTGCCGCGGCACGGGCATGACGTGCACGGGGAACACCCTCCACCGCTGGTGACCTGACCCGGTCGGTCAGCCGCCTGGGCGCGCGACCGGTCAGCCGCCTCAGCGCACGACGTCGCCGACGCGGCTGACCAGCGCCTGGACGATGCGGACGTCCGCGTCGAGCCACGGCACGTCGAGCCACTGCCCCTCGGGCAGCCACCGGACGTCGTCGTGCTCGACGAGCGCCTCGGCGACGCCGTCGACGATCTCGGCGAGCCACAGGCGCATCTCGTACTGCTCGGTGAGGCGCCACGCGCCCTCGTCCGGACCGACCAGCTCGTCGCCGAGCGCCACCCGGACGCCGAGCTCCTCGCGGAGCTCGCGGTGCAGGGCCGCCTCAGGCGTCTCCCCGGCGTCGACCTTGCCGCCGGGGAACTCCCATCGACCCGCGAGGCTCGCCGGCACCGCACGACGGGCGGCGAGCAGGACCCTCGGCTCGTCCAGGTCGTCGACGATGGCGGCCGCGACGACGAGCACCGGAGGGGTCATGCGGTGAGTCTGCCAGGCCCGCACGTCAGGGGCGGGCAGACCGTGCGGCGGCCCGGTCGCCCGGGCCGCCGTGAAGTCGGCTGGTGCTGCTCAGGTGGTGCTCAGCGGATGCCGTGCGCGACGGCCCACGCCACCGCCTCGGCGCGCGTCGAGACGCCGATCTTGCGGTAGACGCTGCGGACCTGGGACTTGACGGTGTTGCGCGTCACGAACAGTCGGGTCGCGATCTCCTCGAGCGTCACGTCCTCGGCGAGCTCGCCGAGCACCACACGCTCACGGCGCGTGAGCGCCTCGGTGACGGTCCCGACCGTCTCGCTCGTCTCCAGCATGCTCATCGTGTCCTCCGGTTGTGCTGCTTGGATGCCGACTTCTCCGGCTCCGCCTGGGGCGGCGTACCGGATGAGAGGCGACATCCAGGGCGTCATGACGCCACTTTCACCAACTCGTTCGCACAGGCTCCGTACCGGTCTCGCTGCCACCCACAATGAACGTCAGTGTCCGATGCAGATACACCGAGATGCTCGCTGGTGCGAGTGTTCACCCGTTCGGCCGATAGCGGTCCGACCGTTTGGTCCGATAAACGATGCTGACGCCCTGTCAGTTCACCGGTCAACCCGCGGCGTGCGCCTCGTACTCCTCGGCGGTCAGCAGCGGTCCGGTCGAGGACACGTCGACCTTGAGCAGCCAGCCGCGGCCGAAGGGGTCCGCGTTGACGAGCGAGGGGTCGTCGACCGCGTCCTGGTTGACCTCGACGACGGTGCCGGACACCGGCGAGAACAGCTCCGACACGGACTTGGTCGACTCGATCTCGCCCACCACGGCGCCCGCGACGACCTGCTCGCCGACCGCGGGGAGCTCGAGGTAGACGATGTCGCCCAGCGCCTCGGCGGCGGTCGACGTGATGCCGACGGTCGCGGGCGTGGAGTCGTCGAGCCACTCGTGCTCGAGCGTGTAGTGCAGGTGGGTGGGCAGAGCGGTCATGGCGTCTCCTGGTCGGTCACGGCGGGCGGACGGCGGTCCGGCGCGAGCGGGTCGAACGGGTCAGGCGGTGCGAACGGGGTCCAGCAGGTCCGGCAGGCAGCGGTCGTCGACCGTCACCGAGGACGACGGTAGAAGGGCAGGGCCACCACGCGCACGGGCTCGGCCCGACCGCGCACGTCCACGGCGAGCTCCGTGCCCTGTCCGCTGACCTCCGGCGTCACGTACGCCATGGCCACCGGGTGCCCGAGCGTCGGGGACGGGGCGCCGGACGTCACCGTGCCGACGTGCGGGGCGTCCGGTGCGGCGGACGCCAGCACGGGATACCCGTGGCGCGCGGCACGACGCCCCAGCCCCTCCAGGCCGACGAGCACCCGGGCGGGCTCGGAGTCGGACCGGCCCGCGAGCGCGTCGCGCCCGACGAACGGCAGCGGCCGCCCCTGGTCGTCGACCTTGTCGAGGCGGACCACGCGGCCGAGGCCCGCGTCGTACGGGGTGGTCGTGCGGTCGAGCTCGTTGCCGTAGAGCGGCATGCCCGCCTCCAGACGGAGGCTGTCGCGGGCCGACAGCCCGGCGGGCACGAGGCCGTGCGGCTCGCCCGCGGCCAGCAGCGCACGCCACAGCGCGGGGGCGTCGTCGGCGGGCACGAACAGCTCGAAGCCGTCCTCGCCCGTGTAGCCCGTGCGGGCGGCGAGCGCGGCGATGCCCGCGACCGTCGCCGGGGTCGACGCGTAGTACTTCAGCGCGCGCACGGCGTCGACGTCTGCCGGCTCGGTCAGCGACGCGACGATCTCCTCCGCGCGCGGGCCCTGCACCGCGACCAGGGCGGTGCGCAGCGACGCGTCGTCGAGGGTCGCGTCGAACCCGGCGAGACGCTCGGTCAGCGCCTCGCGGACGACGGCCACGTTCGACGCGTTCGCGACGACGACGTACCGCTGCTCGGCGAGCCGGTAGACGACCAGGTCGTCGAGCACGCCGCCGTGCTCGTCGACGACCATCGTGTACCGCGCGCGCCCCTCGGCGAGGCCCGACAGGTTGCCGACGAGCGCCGCGTCGAGCGCCGCCCCCGCCTGCGGGCCGGTGACCTCGAGCTCGCCCATGTGGGACAGGTCGAACAGCCCGGCGGCCGTGCGGACCGCGGTGTGCTCGGCCAGGTCGGACGTGTAGCGCAGCGGCATCTGCCAGCCCGCGAACGACGTGAGCGTCGCCCCGAGAGCCACGTGCTCGTCGTGCAGGGGGGACAGGACGTCCTCGGTCGGGTCGCTCACGGTCGCTCCGTTCGTCGGGGTCGTGCGCTCGGTCGTTCCGACAGGGGTGCTCGGCCCGGTCACTCGGCGAACGCCTCGACCGGCGGGCACGAGCAGATGAGGTTCCGGTCGCCGCGCGCGCCGTCGATGCGGCGGACGGGCGGCCAGTACTTCCCCTCGCGCAGCGACGCGACGGGGAACGCGGCGAGCTCGCGCCCGTACGGCTTGTCCCAGACGTCGGTCGCCACGCTGGCTGCGGTGTGCGGGGCGTGGCGCAGCGGCGAGTCCTCGACCGCCCAGCGGCCGGCCGCGACGGCGTCGATCTCCGCACGGACCGCGACGAGCGCGTCGACGAACCGGTCGAGCTCGCCGAGGTCCTCGCTCTCGGTCGGCTCGACCATGAGCGTGCCCGCGACGGGGAACGACAGCGTCGGCGCGTGGAAGCCGTAGTCCATGAGCCGCTTCGCGACGTCCTCCGCGGTCACCCCGGTCTCCTTGGTGAGGTCGCGCAGGTCGAGGATGCACTCGTGCGCGACGAGCCCGTTCGGGCCCGTGTAGAGGATCGGGAAGTGCGGGGCGAGGCGTGTGGCCAGGTAGTTCGCGGCCAGCACGGCGGTCTCGGTCGCGGCGCGCAGGCCGTCGGGACCCATGAGCGCGACGTACGCCCAGGAGATCGGCAGGATGCCGGCCGACCCCCACGGGGCCGCGGAGACCGGGGCCACCGCCGACGTGGTCGCGTCGCCGGTCGGCGTCGGGTCGCCCGGCAGGAACGGCGCCAGGTGCTCCGCGACCGCGACCGGGCCGACGCCCGGGCCGCCGCCGCCGTGCGGGATGCAGAACGTCTTGTGCAGGTTGAGGTGGCTGACGTCGCCGCCGATCTCGCCCGGACGGGCCAGGCCGACCAGCGCGTTGAGGTTCGCGCCGTCGATGTACACCTGGCCGCCCGCGTCGTGCACGAGGTCGCACACCGTGCGGACGCCCTCCTCGTAGACGCCGTGCGTCGAGGGGTAGGTGATCATGATCGCCGCGACCTGCGGGCCGTGCTGGTCGAGCTTGGCGCGCAGGTCGTCGAGGTCGATCGACCCGTCCGGCGCCGTCGCGACGACGACGACGCGCAGGCCCGCGAGCGCCGCCGACGCCGCGTTGGTGCCGTGCGCGGACGCCGGGATCAGGCAGATGTCGCGCTCCTCGCCGCGGCTGCGGTGGTAGGCGTGGATCGCGAGCAGGCCCGCGAACTCGCCCTGCGAGCCGCCGTTCGGCTGCACGGACACCGCCGCGTAGCCCGTGATCTCGGCGAGCCAGTCCTGCAGCTCCGTGACGAGCTCGGCGTAGCCCTGCGTCTGGTCGGCGGGCGCGTACGGGTGGATCGCGGCGAACTCCGGCCAGGAGATCGCCTCCATCTCGACCGTCGCGTTGAGCTTCATCGTGCACGAGCCGAGCGGGATCATCGTGCGGTCGAGCGCGAGGTCCTTGTCGGACAGCCGGCGCAGGTAGCGCAGCATCGCGGTCTCCGACCGGTGCAGGTGGAAGACGGGGTGCTGCAGGAAGGGGGTGCTCCGGCGCAGCGCCTCGGGGAGCGCCTCGGACGGCCCGTCGACGTCGGACGCCCCGACGAAGCCGAACGCGAAGTCGCCGTCCTCGTCCGCCTCGAGCCGTGTCGTGCCGGCCTGCGCGAAGGCCAGCACGACGGCGAGCACGTGGTCGGTGCGGGTCCGCTCGTCGCACGCGACCTGCACGTGGTCGGCGTCGGGCGCCCACAGGTTCACGCCGAGGCCCGCCGCGGCGCGAACGACCTCCGCCGCCTTGCCGGGGACGACCGCGCGCACGGTGTCGAAGAACGTCGCGTGCTCGACGGTCACACCCACCTCGGTGAGCACCATCGCGACCGAGCGGGCGTGGCCGTGGACGCGACGCGCGATCGCCCGCAGGCCGTCGGGCCCGTGGTAGACGGCGTACATCGACGCGACGATCGCGAGCAGCGCCTGCGCCGTGCAGATGTTGCTCGTCGCCTTCTCGCGGCGGATGTGCTGCTCACGGGTCTGCAGGGCCAGTCGGTAGGCGCGCGCGCCGTCGGCGTCGACCGACACCCCGACGAGTCGGCCCGGCAGCGACCGCTCGAGCCCGTTGCGGACCGCCATGAACGCCGCGTGCGGGCCGCCGCCGAACAGCGGGACACCGAACCGCTGCGCCGAGCCGACCGCGATGTCCGCGCCGAGCTCCCCCGGCGTGCGGACGACCGTGAGCGCGAGCAGGTCGGACGCGACCGTCACCAGCGCGCCGCGCTCCTTCGCCTGCGCGACGACCGGCCCCAGGTCCCGCACCAGGCCGGACGCACCGACCTGCTGCACGACGACCCCGAGCAGCGTCCCCTCGACCTCGGGCAGCCCGTCGGTCAGGTCCGCCACGACGACGGGCAGGCCGATCGCCTCCGCACGGCCCACCGTGACCGCGAGCGACTGCCCGAACAGCTCCGCGTCGAGCACGACCGTGCCGGGCTTGTTCTTCTGCCCGCGCCACATGAGCGCGACGGCCTCCGCGACCGCGGTCGCCTCGTCCAGCAGCGACGCGTTCGCGATGTCCAGGCCCGTGAGGTCCGTGACCATCGTCTGGAAGTTCAGCAGCGCCTCCAGACGGCCCTGCGAGATCTCCGGCTGGTAGGGCGTGTACGCCGTGTACCAGGCGGGCGACTCCAGCACGTTCCGGCGGATCACCGCGGGCGTCACCGTGTCGTAGTAGCCCTGGCCGATCATCGACGTGAGCACCTGGTTGCGGTCCGCGATGCCGCGCAGCGCCGCGAGGACGTCCTCCTCGCTGCGAGCCTCCGGCAGGTCGAGCTCGCGGCCCGTCCGGATCGACGCCGGGACGGCCGCGTCGACGAGCGCGTCCATCGAGTCGTAGCCGACGGTCGCGAGCATGCGCAGCGTCTCCTCGCCGCGCGGCCCGATGTGGCGGTCCGCGAAGACCTCCGCGGCGGGCGTGTGCTCGACGGCGGTGAGCGCGACGGCGGTGTCGTCGGCGGACAGCGCGACGGGCGGGACGGCGGGCGCGCCGGTGCGGGCGACGGCGTCGTGCAACGAGCTGAGGTCGGTCACAGGGCTGCTCCGGGGACTCGTCCGGCGCGCGCGCCGGCACGGACGTGTGGGCTCCCCGCTCTGTCATCCGCACGCGCAGGGCGCACGACCTGAGAGTTTTGCCGGTCCGCCGTGGCCTGTGGTGGCCCGGGGCGCGCCGGCTTGCACCGTCGGTGGGCCCTGCCGGCGTGGTGCCGGGTCGGGCCGCTTTCCAGAGTTGCCTCGCCGTCGCGGTACAGGGGCCTGAGAGATTCCCGGGGAGGGTTGCTCCTTCGGCGTCCGGCACGTGGGCCGGAGCTCTCCCGCGTCGGTTCGAGCAGCGTGTTCAGTTGTCGCGTGCTTCGAGGCGTCAGCCTACCCGCCGTGAGGCGCGGGGCCTCCGCCACGTCCGGCGGTCACCCCGTCGGTCGTCCCGATGCCCTCCGGCGTCGTGCTCACGCCCGGCACGACGACGACGGACCGTGTCGACCGCGAGCCACGCACCGCCGGCCAGCGCGAGGACCGCGGCGACGGCGATCACCGTCGAGCCGCGCGTCGCCACGCGCAGGACCGCCAGCCCGACGACGAGGACGACCGCCGCGTTGAGCAGCAGACGCCGCTTGCGCCGCCAGTCCCGCGGCGTCATCCGCGGCCGGGCCGGGTCGGGGGGCGTCGCGTCACGCGCCCATCGTGCCGCACGGCCGGCCGGGGCCGTCGGTCGCGCCTCGTTCCGTCCGGCGCGGATCCGCCCGGCCGTCGCCCGGCGTCCTGGCAAGCGCGGCCGGCACCGGTGGACGCACCGGCGGCGAGCCCCGGGGGCCGGACGCGAGGACCAGCAGCTCGGGGGACGGCGGCGACGCCTTGGCCCGGGCGGGTTTTCCACGGTACGAGCACCCCGGGCGACCGGAGCGTGCGTCGTTAGGCTGACGCGATGACGACGGACGGCACGCGCGGCCCCGACAGCACCGGCGGTGCGCGTCGCGCCACGGTCGTGGTCGTGTCCGACCGCTCGGCGGCCGGCACCCGCGAGGACCGCTCCGGTCCGCTCGCGCGCGACCTGCTCCGCGCCGCCGGTCTCGACGTCGGGGCACCGGTCGTCGTGCCCGACGGTGCGCTGCCCGTGCAGCACGCGATCGAGGCCGCGGTGCGCGACGGTGCGCGCCTCGTCGTGACGTCGGGCGGCACCGGGGTCGGACCGCGCGACCACACCCCGGAGGGCACACGGGCGGTCGTCGACCGCGAGCTGCCCGGGATCGCCGAGCTGCTGCGGCGCGAGTCGGCGCGGACCGTCCCGACGGCCGTCCTGTCCCGGGGCCTCGCGGGGGTCACGCCGGACGGGGTCGTCGTCGTGAACCTGCCGGGGTCGCCGGGCGGGGTGCGCGACAACCTCGCGACGCTGATCCCGCTGCTCGACCACCTGCTCGACCAGGTCACCGGGGGTGACCACGGATGACCGTGCTCGCGCGGATCGAGGACCGGCCGCTTGACCTGCTGTTTCACGTGGAACACGTGAGCGACCCGCGGGCCGGGGCGGTCGCGACGTTCGTCGGGCTGGTCCGCGACCACGACCCGTCCGTCGAGGGAGAGGTCGTCGCGCTGGAGTACAGCGCGCACCCCGACGCCGCCGCGGTGCTCACGCGCCTCGCGGAGCAGGCCGCGGCCGACGACGACGTCCTCGGGCTGGCCGTGAGCCACCGGGTCGGGCGACTCTCGGTCGGCGAGGCCGCGATCGTCTGCGCCGTCGCGACCGCGCACCGCGCGGAGGCGTTCGAGGTCTGCCGGGCGCTCGTCGAGGTCGTCAAGGCCGAGCTGCCGGTCTGGAAGCGGGAGGTCCTCGCGGACGGCTCCCACGTGTGGGTGGGGATGCAGTGACGGACGATGGCGGCATGACACCGGACGAGCCGACGGCGAGCACGCCGCACGAGGGCGCGACGCCCCCGCGGTCGACACCCGCGCTGTCCGGCTCCACCGTCCCGGCGGACGGGTCGACGGCCACGCCCGTCGCGCCGCTCGTCGACCGGTTCGGGCGCCCGCACCACGACCTGCGGATCTCGCTCACGGACCGCTGCTCGCTGCGCTGCACGTACTGCATGCCCGCCGAGGGCGTCCCGTGGCTCGCCCGCCAGACGATGCTCTCGACCGACGAGATCGTGCGCGTCGCCCGGGTCGGCGTCGACCTCGGCATCACCGAGATCCGCCTGACCGGCGGCGAGCCGCTGCTGCGCGTCGACGTCGTGGACGTCGTCCGCCGACTCACGGCCCTCACGGGCCCGCACGGCAGCCCCGAGGTCTCGCTCACGACCAACGCGCTGCGCCTGCCGGCCCTCGCCGCCCCGCTGCGCGACGCCGGGCTGTCCCGCGTGAACATCAGCCTCGACACGCTCGACCGCGGCCGGTTCATGGAGCTGACCCGGCGCGACAAGCTCGTCGACACCCTCGCGGGCATCGCCGCCGCCGACGCCGCGGGCCTGCACCCGGTGAAGATCAACGCCGTCGCGATGCGCGGCGTCAACGACGACGAGGTCGTCGCCCTGACCCGGTTCGCGGTCGACCGCGGGTACCAGATGCGGTTCATCGAGCAGATGCCGCTCGACGGCGGGCACACGTGGGACCGCACGCAGATGGTCACGCAGGCGGAGATCCTCGACCGTCTGACCTCGGCGTTCACCCTCACCGAGGTGCCCGGGCGCGGCGCGGCCCCCGCGGAGCTGTGGACCGTCGACGGCGGCCCGGAGACCGTCGGCGTCATCGCGTCGGTCACCGCCCCCTTCTGCTCCGCGTGCGACCGGCTGCGGCTCACCGCCGACGGTCAGCTCCGCGCGTGCCTGTTCGCGCAGGACGAGGTCGACGTGCGGGCCGTCGTGCGCGACGCGGAGGTCGGCGACGAGGCCGTCGCGGAGGCCTTCCGGCGCTGCCTGGCGGGCAAGAAGGCCGGTCACGGCATCGGCGAGCCGACGTTCCGGCAGCCCGACCGCCCGATGAGCGCGATCGGCGGCTGAGACACCCCTGGTATCTGCTGGATATCCGTCGTAGCCTGGTATCTCCTAGCCACCCTGGAGGAGTGCATGGCCATGACGCTGCGGCTCGACGCCGCCGACGAGGACCTCCTGCGGGCGGTCGCCGACCGCGAGAAGCGCACCATGACCGACGTCGTCGCCATCGCGGTCCGCGAGCACGCGGCGCGCCTGCACGCCGCGGACGAGGACGCGGCACTCGCGGCGCGGGCCGAGCGACGCGCTGCCGCCGCCCGGGCGATCCGCGAGTCGATCGCCGACAACCGCGAGGCGCTCGACCTGCTGTCGCAATGACCGAGTACCTGTACGTCGAGATGGAGGACGCGCTCGACTTCTGCGAGCTGCTCGGCCTCTACATCCGCGACGAAGGCGCCCTCGCGTCGGCGCTGACGCGTGCCTCTGCCGTCGTCTGGGGAGTCGAGGCCTACGAGGGCCTCCACGCCAAGGCTGCCGCACTCCTCGACGGACTGAACCGCTCCCACCCCCTGCTCGACGGCAACAAGCGGCTGGCCTGGACGCTGACCGACGTCTTCTACCGGCTCAACGGGCTCGCGCTGCGGGCCGAGCCGCGCGAGGTCGACCACTTCGTCCGGACCGTGGGCGGCGACACCCACCTGTCGATCGAGGAGATCGCTGCCTGGCTCGAGGCACATGCCGTCGAGATCGCACCGACCCAGGCAGCGACACCCCCGCACGACCCCGAGCTACGCGAGCTCCTGCGCCGCGCCAACCGCCGGGCGGACGAGGAGGACTGACCCGCGCGTCAACGCGGCGGGCCGGTCCACTCGCTCGCGAGCAGCGCGTAGACGAACGCGTCGTGCCAGACGGGGTGCCCGTGCTCGTCCGTCGTGAAGCTCGCGGCCTGGAGGTGGTGGCCCTCGCGCCGCATCCCGAGCCGCTCCAGCAGCGTCCACGAGCGGCGGTTGCGCGGGTCGCACCGGGCGACGACGCGCCGCGCGTCGAGGACCGCGAACGCGTGGTCCAGCAGCGCGGCGCACGCCTCCGTCGCGTAGCCCTGCCCCCACCGGTCCGGGTGGAACACGTACCCGAGCTGCCAGGTGCGCCACTCCGTCGGCCCGTCCTCGGCCAGGTACAGGTTGCCCACGAGGGCTCCCGTGGGGCGCAGGGTCACCGCGACGAACGCCGGGTCGTGCGCGCGGCGCGCGGCCTCCCGGGTCGCGGCGTCACGGTCGAGGACGCCGTACGGCTCGAACCGGACGGCCTCGGGCCGCGAGAGGTAGGCATGGAGCGCGGTCGCGTCGTCGGCCCGGAACGGCCGGAGGTGCAGGCGGGCCGTCGTGAGGTCGATCGGGCGGCCGGCGACCGGCCCGGGCGTCCCCGTGCGGGCGCGGACGTCGCTCGTGCGCGCGTCGGGGCGCGGGACGGTCATGGGCCCAGGCTCGCGGCCGACCTGCGTCCCGGACAGTGACCTACGTCCCCGTGCCTACGTCCCCGCGCGACGGACCGACCCGGGACACGTCGTCGCAGGTCGGCAGCGTCGACCGACCGGTCAGCCGCCCGCGAACGGGGGCAGCACGTCGAGCGTGCCGCCGTCGGGGACCTCGTCGTCGCCCTCGACGCGCGTGCCGGCGGCGAGCAGCGAGCAGCGCGTCAGGACCTCCGCGAGCGCGGCGCCGTGGCGACGGGTCATCTCGGCGACCAGGTCGGCGGCCGTCCCGCCCGGCAGCGACTCGGTGTCGCACCCGGCGGCCTCGGCGGCCGCGGCGAAGTAGCGGACGGTCACCGTCCCGACCGTCGGCACCGGGTCCGTCCGCGGGGTCTCCGCGACGGTCGGCCCGTGCGTCACGGCAGCACGTTCTCGTCGGACGACCAGGCCAGCGCGGCCCGCTCGACGGTCGCGAGGACGTCGTCGCCCGAGCGCCCCGCGGCGACCGCCAGCCCGGCGACGAACATCGTCACCGGCACCGCCGGGCGCGCGACGGTGTGCGCCACGTCCGCGGCCACGCCGAGGATGCGGTCGACGTCGACGAGCGCGGGGTCGACGCCCAGCTCACGGGCGATGTGCTCCACCCAGGCGGGCAGGTCGGCGCCGGGCGCCTTGCGGGGGTCGATGCTCACGGTGTCCTCCGGTCGTCGTCGCTGGGTCCGATGCTGCCACCTGCGGTCAGGCGCGTGTCGAGCCGGTGGACGTCGTCCCACGTGTCCGCGTCCGCGCCGGCGTCGTCGGGGTCCGGCACGTCCACCAGCCGCAGACCGTCGACGACGCGGCGGACCGACGCGTCGCGCGGGCCGTCGGGCAGCGCCGCGAGCGCCGCGTCGAGCGCCGAGCGGCGGTACGCGGCGAGGAGGTGCTGCGGCGACCCGTCGGCGGCGACGAGGCGGGCACCGTCGACGTCCGGCGCGGCGTGGGCGGCGGCGAGCAGCGCAGGCACGACGCGCGCGGCACCGGGCACGTCGCACGCGAGGACGACGACGAGCGGGTCGTCCGCTGTCATCGGTGGGTCCTGCGGGGCGTCGGACGGACGAGTCGCAGGCGGGAGCGACGCGAGGCCCGCGGCGAGGCCCGCGACCGGGCCGCCGAACGGCGGGTCCTCCTGCACGGTCGGCACGCCGGGCCGGCCGACGGACGCAGGCCCGACGAGGACGATCGCGCGGGCACCTCCGACCGCGGCGAGCGCGTGGTCGACGAGTGCACGGCCGCCGACCTGCACGGACGCCTTGTCGACGCCGCCGAGCCGCCGCGCGCGCCCTCCCGCGAGCACGACCGCGTCGAACGGCACCTCGTCGGACGTCATCGCGTCGCCGTCACGGCTCGCGGTGCCAGTCGCCCGACTTGCCGCCCGTCTTGGCCTCGAGGCGGACGTCCGCGATCGACACCGACTTGTCGAGGCCCTTGACCATGTCGACGACCGCGAGCGCGGTGACGGACACGGCGGTCAGCGCCTCCATCTCGACGCCCGTGCGGTCGGCGGTGCGGACGGTCGCCTCGATGCGCACCCCGTCGTCCCGCACGTCGAGGTCCACGACGACGCCGTGCACGCCGATGACGTGCGCGAGCGGCAACAGCTCGGCGGTGCGCTTCGCGGCGGCGATCCCGGCGACGCGCGCGACGGCCATGACGTCGCCCTTCGGCACGGTCCCGTCGCGCAGCGCGGCGACGACGTCCGGCCCGCACACGACCCGACCGGTCGCGGTCGCGGAGCGGACCGTGGGCTGCTTCTGGGTGACGTCGACCATGCGGGCGTGCCCGGCGGCGTCGAGGTGGGTGAACGGCTGGGTCATGGGGCGATCCTCAGGACGGTGACACGGTCGCCGGGCGCGACCTGCTCGATCTCGGCGGGGACGACGGCGAGGCCCTCGGCGACGGCGAGGCGGGCGACCAGGTGGGACCCGGACCCGCCGGCGGTGGCGCGGACGACGTGCGGCGGTCGTGCGTCGGCGGTGCCGGGCGCCGTCGACAGGCTCGCGGGACCGGCGGTGCCGCGGTCGTCGCGCGCGACGTAGGGCCGCACGAACCGGACGGGCATCACCTGGGCTCGGCCGGGCGGTGTGCGCCAGCCGTCGTCGACCACCGCCGTCGTCGTCGGGCGCTCGACGTCGGCCAGCCCGCGCATCCGCAGCAGGGCGGGCCGCACGAACACCTCGAACGACACGAACGAGCTCACCGGGTTGCCCGGGAGCGCGAACACCGGAGTCCCACCCGGCAGCCGACCGAGCCCTTGCGGCTTGCCGGGCTGCACCGCGACGGGCAGGAAGTCGACACCGGGCTCGTCGCGCAGGGCGGCCTTGACGACGTCGAACGCGCCGACGCTCACCCCGCCGGACGTCACGACCGCGTCGACGTCGGTGTCGTCGTCGAGCCCGCGCAGCAGGTCCCGCAGCGCGTCGGGGTCGTCGCCGACCGGTCCGAGCCGCACCGGCTCACCGCCCGCGTCCCGGACGGCCGCCGCGAGCAGCCACGAGTTCGAGTCGGGGATCTGTCCGTGCGCGAGCGGCGTCCCGGGCGGGACGAGCTCGTCGCCGGTGCTGACGACCGCGACCCGAGGACGCCGGTGCACCGGCACGTCCGCGACCCCGACCGACGCCACGGCCGCCACGTGCGCGGGTCCGAGCAGCGTCCCGGCGGCGACGACGAGGTCACCGGGCGACGCGTCCTCACCAGCCCGCCGCACGTGCGAGCCGATCGCCTTCGCGGCCCTGACCTGCACCGTCACCGTCCCGGCGTCGGTGTCCTCGACCGGCACGACGGTGTCCGCTCCCGGCGGCACGGGCGCGCCCGTCATGATGCGGGCCGCCGTCCCCGGCTCGACGGTCGGCGTGCCCGACGTGCCAGCGGGCAGGTCCGCCACGACCCGCAGCGTCACCGGCGCACCGGCCGTCGCGTCGCGGACGTCGTCGGCCCGCACCGCGTAGCCGTCCATCGCGGAGTTGTCCCACCGCGGCAGCCGCTCGCTCGTCCGGACGTCCTGCGCGAGGACCGCCCCCAGCGCCGCGTCGAGCCCGACGACGACCTCCGGCAGCGGTGCGGCGAGGGCCAGCGCGGCCGCCCGGTGCTCGTCGAGCGTGCGCATCGGGCTGTCGGTCGTCGGCACCCCTCGATCCTGCCATCCCCACCCCGCGCACCCGCGCGGGCGACCGCCGGGACAAAGCACGTCCGCCGCGGTCGGCGCCACCGGGCCCCACCAGGCCGCCGCCGCGGGAGACAGTGGGGTGGTGCACGCCCTCCGGTCGCACCCGACGGCGGCTGGGCGCGTCCTGGCCCGCGTCGTCCTGCCTCAGGGAGAGGTGCCCGCCCGGCGCCGCAGCATGACGAGCGCCCCGCCGACCAGGATCAGGCCGAGCGCGGTCGGGACGATCCAGGGGTCGGAGAAGCCCGTCGCGGGCAGCCTCCCGCCCCAGGCCGCGCCGGGCGCGCCGGTGCGCTGGGCGACCGTGCGGCTGCCGGAGCCTCCCGACGGAGCGGCGGGGTCGGCGGGAGGCGGTGCGACGGTGCCGGAACCTGGCGGGTCGCCAGGGCCGGGCGCCGGCGGGTCGACCGGGCCGGGGTCCGGCGGGTCGGTCGGCTCGGGCGCGATCTGGACGATCGGACCACCGCCCAGCCACGCCATGCTCTCCGCGCCCTCGGCGAAGGTGCCGACGGCGTCGCCGGCCGGGGCGGCGGCCAGCGGCACGCTCACCGCGTCGTAGAGGGAGGACTGCACGGTCGCCGGCAGGGTCGGGTGCTCCTGCTGGAACTGCTCTGCCGGCATCGCCTCACGCGGCGTGTCCGGGAGCGTGACACCGCCGACGATGTCCATCCAGTACTCCATCTCCCCGAACGTCCACTCGTACCGGAAGAGCGGCGTGCTCAGCTGGTCGAGGTACTCGTCGAAGACGTCCTGCGGGTCCCACGCCGTGCGCGCCGGCCACGCCGAGACGTCACCGGAGCCGATCACGTCGTGGAATGCGCCCGGACGCTCGGCGTCGCGCTCCTTCAGCCACTGGGCGGCCACCCGGGACGTGTACACGCGACGCAGGTCCGCGTACTCCGGGGCGGTGTTCACCCGCTGCTCCAGCAGCGGCGCGAACGTGTCGGCGATCCGCTGCGTGTTGCGGTCCACCACGTCCTGCGGCGCGCTCTCGCAGAGGTCCTCCCCCTGGCCCGGCGGGCGCCAGTCGATGTCCATCGGCTCGTACCGGGCCGCCAGGGGCGCGTCGAGGATGTACAGCTGGTCGCCGTCCTCGCGGACGGTCGCCGGCTCGGGCTCGACCCACATCCGGTACGACCCGTGGCAGATCAGGCCGTCGGAGGTGCGCTCCATCGAGTCCCAGAACGCCTTGCCGTGCTCCGTGGCCGGGTCCATGTACGTGTTCTGCGTCTCCTTGAACCGCAGGTCCGCCTGCAGCAGCACGCGCCCCGCGTCGGTGGTCGCGAACTGCGGGTCGATGATCGACTCCGGCGTGTCCGGGTTGAGGTTGACCCAGAACTGGCTCTGGTCGAGGGACAGCCAGGTGAACAGCGCGTCCGAGGACAGGTCGAGCGCGGCCTCGCCCCCGTACCCCGGCTCGGCCTCGCCGTCGTCCGGCAGCTCGGCGGCGGAGAAGGCGTACCCGAAGTCCTTGGTCTGCGGGTTGTCGGACACGTAGTGCAGCTCGAGCGACGTCCAGTCGATGCCGCCCGGGCGCCGCGGACCGAAGCCCTGGCGGCGCTGGTCGTTCGAGAAGTCCTCCGCGAGGCGCCGGGCCTCGCGCGCATCGGCGGCCGTCCGGCCCGAGCGCTGGGCGAGGTCCTTGGCGGCGCCGCCGGTCGGCCTGTTCTGGTCGGGGCTCATGGAGCTGTTGCCCGGGTTCGGCGCCGGGTTCTGCAGGCGCGCGGTGGACTCCAGCACGACGTACCGCACGCCGTGCTGGTTCATCAGCCGGACCTGCCCGGGCAGCGGCTCCTGGCTGAAGACGTAGTACACCTTCCAGCTCGACCCGCGCATCAGCGCCTGGTCGGCCCGCAGCTGCTCGAGCTTGAGCGGTGAGCCACCGGACTTGAGCTCGTAGGCGACCTCCCGGGCACGGTTCACGGAGTCGTACCGGCGGTCGTACCCGAGGTTCTTCTCCTTCGCGAGCTGCGTGTCCTCGCACATCCAGTCCGGGCCGCCGAGCTTCAGGCGCCGCCCGACGTTGCGGTGGAACCCGTCGCCCCGCGAGTCGTTCGCCATGTTCGGGATGTACGTGTTGCGCCAGCGCTCCCACTCCCAGTCGCCGCCGCTGTTCGCGTACTCCTTCCAGCGCCGGAGCATGTGGTCCTCGGACCCGGCAGGGAAGCTCTTGTACTCGCCCTGCAGCGCGTCGAGCTCCGCACCGGTCGGCGCCGCACGGTTCCGGAACGCCTCGGCGGAGTTCTCGTACGTGTAGTCCGGGATCTTCTCCTTGTGCCCCGCCGGCACGTTCTTCCCGCCGGGCAGGTCGTCGTCGCCCGCGATGCCGTCGATGCCGTCGATCAGCTCGTCGCACTGGATGTCGAAGCGGGGTGCGGCCTCCACCTCGCCGACCGGGACGAGCACGACCGTGACGGCGAGCGAGAGCCCGGCGGCAAGACCGAGCAGGCCTCGGAGCCGGTCGCGGCGCCGCTGCGGGCGCGGCAGGTTGCGGCGTGACACGTCCACTGGGGCCCCCTCAGACCAGCGCCGACGCAAACCCCGCCAGGCTGTCGGAAACCGTGCAGAACGGTCAAGGGGGTTTACCGGGGCCTCGGACTGCGGCCGCTCGACCCGACGTCAGCGGGCTTCGGATCACCCAGGGAGAAGGACCGTCGTACGACCTCAGCGACCGGCGGGACCAGGGGGGCGTCAGGCCCGGGTCGCGAGCCAGGCGAGCACGCCGCCGTCGACGTTGACCGCGTCGACCCCCTCGGCCCGGAGGAACCGCGCGGCGACGAGCGAGCGCGCCCCGACCTGGCAGACCACGAGCACGGGACGGTCCCGAGGAAGGTCGGGGAGGGCCGACCCGTCGAGGACGCGTGCGAGCGGGACGTGCGTCGCGCCGGGGATCGCCACGGCCGCGAGCTCGGCCGCGTCGCGGACGTCGACCACGAGCGTCGCGGGGTCGGCGGCGAGCCGGTCCGCGAGGTCGGCGGCGCTGATGCGCGGGACGTCGGCGTCGAGGAGTCGGACGGGCGCGACCTGAGGCGAGGGAGACGGCGTGGCGGACGGCTGGTCGGCCTGCGAAGCGGGTCGCGCGGTGCCGACGAGCGGGACCTCCGACCACCGCCCGCGCAGGGCGTCGACCACGAGGACGCGGCCGAGCAGCGGTTCGCCCAGGCCGGTGACGAGCTTGACGACCTCGGTCGCCATGACGGATCCGACCTGCCCGCACAGCGCCCCGAGCACCCCGGCCTCGGCGCACGACGGGACGGTGTCGGGCGGCGGCGGCGCCGGGAACAGGTCGCGGAGCTGCACGGCTGGGACGCCGGCGGGCGGGCTGCCCCAGAAGACGGTGGTCTGCGCGTCGTAGCGGAGCACCGACCCCCACACCTCGGGGACGCCGAGGCGGACGCACGCGTCGTTGACCAGGTAGCGGGTGGGGAAGTTGTCGGTGCCGTCGACGACGACGTCGTAGCCGCGCAGGACGTCGTCCACGTTCGACTCGTCGAGGCGCACCGCGTGGGCGATCACGCGGACGTCCGGGTCCAGCGCGGCGAGCGCGTCGCGCGCGCTCTCGACCTTGGGGCGGCCGACGTCCGCCGTCCCGTGGACGACCTGGCGCTGCAGGTTCGTCACGTCGACCACGTCGTCGTCGACGACCCCGATCGTCCCGACGCCGGCCGCGGCGAGGTACTGGAGCACCGGCGCCCCGAGCCCTCCGGCCCCGACGACGAGCACACGCGAGTTCCGCAGCCGGCGCTGGCCGTCGATCCCCAGTCCCGGCAGCAGCAGGTGCCGCGACCCGCGCGCCACCTGGGCGGCGGTCAGGGGCGGGCCGACGTCGACGAGCGGGGGCAGCGGCACGTCGCCCAACCTACGTCGCAGCGGGCGGGCGGGGTACGTCACGGGACCGTCGCAAAGAGGCGCCGGGCCCGTCAGAAGTCGAAGAGGTCCTCCAGCCAGGACTCCTTCTTCTTGCGGCGGTACCGCGGGTCCTGGCTGCCGTAGCGCGGGTCGCCGCCGTACCGCGGGTCGCGGCCGCGGTCGTCGTACCCGCGACGGTCGTCGTAGCCCCGCCGGTCGTCCGAGCCGCGCCGGTCGTCGTACCCGCGCTGGTCACTGCCCGCGTACCGCGGGTCGGGTGCCGGGCGCGCGGGCGGGACGGCACCGCCGACACCCAGGCCCGGGTCGGGCGAGCCGGCGCGGTCGAGGATCTTGTCGAGCTCGCCACGGTCCAGCCAGATGCCGCGGCACGTGGGGCAGTAGTCGATCTCCACCCCCTGCCGCTCGGACATGACGAGCTCGGCCTGGTCGACGGGGCAGCGCATGGTCGGTCCTCCCGAGGGCGTTCGACGGTCGACGGGTCAACGCACGACCTTCCCCGATGGTGCCCGCGCGGCGACGACGGCGCCCGGCGGACGGGCCCGCAACCCGCCGGGGCGTCGGGACGTCGGGACGGGGCTCAGACGCCGAGCGTCCCCTGCCACCGCACGATCCGGTCGACGGCCTCCCGCACCACGTCGAGCGACGACGCGAACGACAGCCGCACGAACCGGTGCCCGTCGACGGGGTCGAAGTCGGTGCCGGGCGTCAGCGCCACCCCGGCCTCGTCGAGCAGCCGCGCGCACCACGTCACCGAGTCGAGCCCGGACGACGACACGTCGCCGTACAGGTAGAACGCGCCGTCGGCGGGTGCGACGTGCGTCCAGCCGAGCTCGGGCAGGCGGTCGAGGAGCAGTGCGCGGGACCCGGCGTAGCGCTCGACGTTGGCGCGGGCGGCGGCGTACCCGTCGGGGCTGAACGCGGCGACGCCGGCGTGCTGCGCGAGGGCCGGCGGGCACAGGGCGACGTTCCCGGCGAGCGCGTCGACGGGTGCCACGAGGTCGTCGGGCAGGACGAGCCAGCCGAGCCGCCAGCCCGTCATCGCCCAGTACTTGGAGAACGAGTTCACGACGACCGCCCCGCCGTCGAGGTACTGCGCGGCGGTCGCGACCTGCGCCACGTCGTCGTAGGTGATGCCGTGGTAGATCTCGTCGCTCACCAGCCGGACCCCGTGCTCCGCGCACCAGGCGGCGAGGTCGGCCAGCGCGGCGGGGTCGATCATCGTGCCGGTCGGGTTGGCGGGGCTCGCGACGACCAGCCCGTCGAGCGGTCCGTCGAGGGCCTCGAGGTGCGCGACCGTCGGCTGGAACCGCGACTCGGGCCCGCACGGCAGCTCGACGACCTCGCAGCCCAGCGCGCGCAGGATGTTCGTGTACGCCGGGTAGCCGGGACGCGCGAGGGCGACGCGGTCGCCGACGTCGAACGCCGCCAGGAACGCCAGCATGAACCCGCCCGACGACCCGGTCGTCACGGCGATCCGCGCCGGGTCGACCTCCAGGTCATACCAGGTGCGGTAGTGCGTCGCGATGGCCGCCCGCAGGCCCGGGGCGCCCAGCGCCTCCGTGTACCCGAGGTCGCCCGACGTGAGCAGCTCGATCGCGCGCTGCCGCACGACGTCCGACGCCCCGGTCGACGGCTCGCCCGCGCACAGGTTGAGGACGTGCTCCCCGGCGGCGCGCCGCGCGTTGGCGGCGGCGAGGATCTCCATGACGGCGAAGGGCGGGACGTGCGCGCGGGCGGCGATCTTCACCTCACCCATCCTGCCGTGCCGGGCTCGACGCGGCGGGCCGGGCAGAGCAGCATGCGGAGGGTGATCGTCGACTGCGCCCTCTACACCCACGGCGTCCGGCAGCACCGGCTCGACGACGTGTTCGCCGCCGCCCGCGAGGCCGAGCGGGAGAACGGCTTCGTGTGGATCGGGCTCGTCGACCCGTCCGCCGACGAGTTCGACGCACTCATCGAGGGGTTCTCCCTGCCCGAGCTCGCCATCGAGGACGCGATCCGCGCGCACCAGCGCCCCAAGCTCGAGCGCTACCCCGACCTGACGTTCGCGATCGTCAAGCCCGTCCGGTACGTCGACCACGCCGAGGTCGTCGACGTCAGCGAGCTCGCCGTGTTCGTCGGCCCGCGGTTCGTCGTCGTCGTGCGGCACGGCGACTCGACCGTCCCGGCACGCGCCCGGCGCGCGCTGGAGGGCGACGCGGAGACCATGGCGCTCGGCCCGTGGGCCGTCCTGCACCGGCTGCTCGACCTCACCGTCGACGAGTACCTGGACGTCGCACGCGACGTCGACGTCGACCTCGACGAGATCGAGGACCAGGTCTTCGGGTCGCCGCCCGGGCAGGACCACGCCGAGCGGATCTACCGGCTCAAGTCCGAGGTCCAGCAGTTCCGGCGGGCGGTCGTGCCGCTCGTCGGCCCGCTGCACCGGCTCGCGTCCGGCCACGTCCCGGGCGTGCCGGAGGAGATGCAGCAGTTCTTCCGCGACGTCGAGGACCACGCGCTGCGGGTCGCCGACTCCATCGAGGCAGCCGACACGCTGCTCACCGGGGTGCTCGCCGCCGACCTCGCGCAGGTGACCGTCGAGCAGTCCCGCGTGAGCGTCCAGCAGAACTCCGACATGCGGAAGATCTCCGCGTGGGCCGCGATCGGGCTCGTCCCGACGGCCATCGCGGGGATCTACGGCATGAACGTCCGCAACCTGCCTGCGGCCGAGACCTCGTTCGGGTTCTGGGTGGTGCTCGTCGTCATCGGCGCCGCGTGCGTGCTGCTGTACCGCGCGTTCCGGCGCAACCGCTGGCTGTAGCGACCGTCGTCGTGCGGCGAGGCGGGCGTGGTCCGATCAGCCCGCGGGGGTCGCGTCCCGGGCCGCGAGCGCCGCGCGGACGTGCGCGACGACGCCGTCCGCGGCGGCCTCGACCTCCGCGAGGCACGTCTCGAAGTCCTCCGGCCCGCCGTACCAGGGGTCGTCGACGTCGAGGACGTGCTCGGGCTGACCGGGCGCGACGACGGGCGCGGCGGGATCGAACGCGCGGTACATGACGACGTGCTCGGCGCCCGTCGACCCGGCGAGGCGGCGCAGCGCGCGGGCGTGCTGGGACGTCATCGCGAGGACGAGGTCGCGCGCGGGCAGGTCGGACGCCCGGACCTGGCGGGCGCGGTGGCCGTCGCCGGACGGGTAGCCGTGCGCGACGAGCGAGGCGCGGGCCCGCCGGTCGACGGGACGGCCGTGCTCCTCGTCGCTGATCCCCGACGAGTCGACGACGACCCGGTCGCCGAGGCCAGCTGCCTCGAACCGGTCGCGCAGCACGACCTCCGCCATGGGCGAGCGGCAGATGTTGCCGGTGCAGACGGTCATCACGCGGTACGGCTGGGTCACCGGACCATCCTCGCGCACGGGGCAGGCCGGCCGGTCACGCGCGACGACCCCGTCCTGGTGCCCGACCGCGGTGCGGGAACGGGCGTCAGGACGGGGTCGTCGACGGGTTGGTCGTCAGACCGTCAGCGGCGGCCGACCACGAACCGGGCCGCGCGGGTCGTCGCGGCCAGCGACGGCCGACGACGGGTCGCGACGGTCGCGATCCCGCCCGCGACCAGCAGCGCGGTCGCGACGAGCGCGACCGTCCGCACCCCGTCCGCGCCCGTCGTGGCGAGCGCCCCCGACCCGGCGACCGACCCCGCGCCGGCTCCGGCACCGCCCGGTGCCGCGAGGACCTGCACCTGCACCCACACGGTCCGGCCGTCGACCTGCCCGACGAGCGCGAGCCGGTGCGTTCCGGTGGCGACGTCGGACGGCACGGTCAGGCGTGCCTCGACGGCACCGGACGCGTCGGCCCGGGCCCACCCGAGCGCGGTCGGCGTCGAGAACAGCCAGCCCTGGACCCACTCGCCGGGCGCGAACCCGGTCGCACTGACGGTCACGGTGCCGCCCGGGCGGAGCGTCCCCGTGACGGTCACGCCGCCGCGCGTGGCGTCGGTGAGGTCGTCGGCGGTCGGCGTGAAGCGCGGGGTCTCGGGACGGGTGGGCCCGGCGCCCGGCACGTCCGACGGCCCGGACGGCGACGGCGACGGCCCGCCCGAGGGCGTCGGCGAGGCAGAGGGCGTCGGCGTCGCGCCCCCGCCCAGGTGCCCCGCGAAGACGTCCGCCGCGGCACCGAGCGGCAGGAGCACCGTCTCGCCGGTCGCGTCGACGACCCCGTCGTTGTCGGTGATCGCCCAGACGGTGCCGTCGCCGCCGATCGTCAGGCCCTCGAGCTTCTCCTGGGTCCAGCCGTGCGTGGCGCGCATGTCGGGCAGGACGTCGTGGGCGAGGTCCTTGGTGAGCGTGCCGACGGTGCCCGGGGCGGGGTCGACGGCGGGCAGGTCGACGGCGTAGACGCGCTTGACCTGCGCGTCCGGGCCGTTGCGCTTGTCGCGCTCGATGACCGCGAGGGTGTCGTGGTCGACGACGGTCACCTCGGACAGCCCGATCCAGTCGCCGGCCGCGGACGTGGTCGACAGCGGGTAGGCGAACCACGTCCACGCACCGCCGTCGACGTCGTACCGGCCGATGCGGGCGGTGCCGGCGAGGCCACCCGGGTCGGTCGTCAGGCCACGCTGGAGGGCGACGAACACGTGCTCGCCGTCGTCGTCGACGGCGGTGGCGACGCCTTCGACGCCCCACTTGGTGAGACCGGCGGTGACGTCGGCGGGCAGCGCGACGGTCTCGACGACGGCCCCGCCGGCGTCGACGCGCACGAGCTGGTTGCCCGCACCCGTGGCGCCCTCGACGCCGAGCCAGAACCCGCCCGCGGACCGCGCGGCCACACCCTCGACGTCGAGCCCGACGGGGGTGCCGTCGCGGGTGACGGTGACCTCGCGGTCGATCACCGCGGGGGTGCCGGCGACGTCGAGCGACAGGAGCCGCGTGGGCGTGTTCGCGGCGTCGGTCGCGGACCAGAGGCGGTCGTCGTCGGCTGGGTCGGCGGTGAGGGCACCGAGCGCGCCCCAGCCGATCGGGTTCCCGGCCGCGTCGTCGGCGGACACGACCGACGGGAAGGCGGGCGACCCCGCCACGTCCGCGTACGCGGGTCCGCGCCCGAAGACCGTGACCGACGAGCGGACGAGCGCGGACGCGTCGTCCTCCTCGCTCGACACGAGCAGCAGGTCGCGCGACGGCACGGGCAGCAGGCCCTCGGGGCCGTTCGTGGTCGCGAGCACCTGGACGAACCGGGGTGCGGCGGCGTCGCTCACGTCGTACACGGCGACGACGTTCGACCGCTCCGACCCGACGAACGCGTAGGGCGTGCCGCCGAGCGTCGCGACGGCGAGGCCCTCGACCTCGACGCCCTTCTTGGCGGCGCGGTCCTCGGTGTGGACGCCGACGCGCACGGCGAGACGCTCGACCTCGGCGCCCGCGTCCCACACGACGGTCCCGTCGGTCGCGAACACGGTCCAGCCGCGCGTGCCGCCCTTCCAGTCGCCCTCGTTGGCCGTGGCGAGGTGCCCGGCGTCGAGCCACGCGACCGCGTCGGGCTCGCGCGGCGTCGCGGGGATCGACCCGGTCTGGTCGATGCGGCCGTCCTTCTTCACGTCGATGCCGGACACGGCGACCGACCCCGCGCTGAAGACGCCGGTGACCGCACCGGAGGCGAGGTCGACGAGCGCGACGCCGTTGTTCTCCTGGAGCGTGACGGCGACGGTGGTGCCCGTCGGGTCGATCGCGACGTACTCGGGCTCGGGGTCCTGCGGGGTGTCGATCCCGGCGGCGACGAACGACGGCAGCGCGGAGCCGTCGCCCGCCGTGAACGGCACGGTGCGCGTCGACCACGTCGCCGGGTCGGTCGTGTCGGGCAGGTCGAGCAGCTGCACGAACCCGGCGGGCGCCTGCGGCAGGTCGCCCTCGTCGGCGCCCGCGGGCGTCGCCTCCTCGTCACGCTGGTTCTCGATCGCGATCGCGGCGCGGTGCCGGTCAGGCGACAGCGCGATCGAGTCGGGCTGGCCGCCGAGGTCGAGCGTCCGGACCAGCGCGTGCGTGTCGAGGTCGACGACCGCGAGCAGGCCCGACGGGTCGGAGAAGGACTCCGAGGTGTCGACGACGACGAGCACGTGGTCCCCCACCACGGCGACCGACGTCGGCTCCGCGTGCTCCCCGACGCCCAGCCCGGCCAGGTCGAGCGTGCCGAGGCCCGTCGGGGCGGACGGGTCGGTGACGTCGACGAAGCCGATCCGGCGCGCGAGCGCGTCGGTGTGCACGAAGGTCCGGCCGTCGTCGCTGATCGCGGAGATCTCGGCGACGGTCTCGGCCGCGGCGTCGGTGCCGGCGGGCCGGTTGAGGTACACGGGGTAGGTCGCGAGGCGGTGGAACGCCTCCTGCGCGGTCGGCGTCGTCCAGCCGGCGGCGGCCAGACGCTCTGACGGTGCCGCGGCTGCGCTCCCCTGGATCGTCTCCTGGGCCGCGGCGGTGGTGGCTGCCATGCCCGCGACGAGTGCGGCGGCGGTCGTCGTCAGGGCGACGGTCGCGGCGACGGCACGACGGGGTGCGCGCGAGGTGGCGACGGGACGGTCGGCAGGGCTGACGGCACGGCTGTCGGCCGTGCGGTCGACGCGACGGTCGACGGCGGGCTGCGGACGCAGCATCGAAGGGCTCCTTGCTCGGGGGTGTCGGCCCGAGGGTGTCCGCGCGCCGTGTCGCGGGGTGAACCCGCAGGTGAACGCGGTGCGTCGATCGGTCGACGAACCGCGGACCGGCGACGACGCGTCACCACGGCGAGGTCCGACACGTCCGCCGGTTACCGTGGCGCGCCGGGTGGACCACGTCGCCCGCGCGCCGACCGGCCGCTGCGCCCACGTGGCGGCGCGAAGCACCCACGAGAGGAACCCGCATGCCCGTCGACCCGGCCGACCCCACCGGCCCCGCGGGGCCCGTCCCGCCCGTCGAGCCCGTCGCCGTCACCGACGCTGCGTTCCTCGCGGCCCGTGACCGGGCCGTCGCCCGTCACGACGGCCTGCTCACCGGCCGGTTCGTCCTCGTCGACGGCGAGCTGCGGCGCACGACGTGGCGCGCGGCCGCGCCCGGATGGGTCGAGGTCCAGGTCCACGACGTCCCCGCCGGGACCATGGGCGAGCTGGAGCTGGTGCGCGAGGAGCGCGTCGCCCTCGACGTCCTCGTCACGCCGTTCGCCGACCACCCTGACGGTGCCGTGCTCGAGCCGAGGCGCCGGCAAGGGGACCAGGTCCACACGGTGTGGCGACGGGACAAGAACGCCGACCGCGCCGAGACGATCCCGGCGGGGTTCCTGTGGGAGAAGAACGACGACTACTACGCCGGCACGGTGCCCTGGGACGACCTCGGGCCGGTCCGCTACGAGTACCGGGTCTTCCCCCGCCGGACGACCGCCTGACGTGGGCGTCCTGAGCGGCGCAGCCGCACGGAAGACGTTGGGGGTCGGATCATGCGCGTGATCTACACCGAAATTCTCGCCCTATTGACGCGCACCGATCGCTCCCGCGCCGAATCTCGTCGGCTCGCCGAGATCGAGATCGCGCGGACCCTCGACGAGTCGCCGCCCGACTTCCCGCGTCTGCGGCGACTGCTTCTGATCGGAACCACGCTGGGATCGACGACGGGGTTCGTGGTGTTCTTGATCGGTCTGGGTGCAAGCATCGCGAGCGGTTCGGATGTCTTCATCGACGTCGGTGCCTGTGCCGGGGCGCTGCTCTGGGCCGTCGGTGCCACACAGTGGTTGCGCTGGCTGGCGGTCCCGGTGCAGGAACGTGCGTGGCGAGGTCGCGACGCACCACTTCCCTGGTTCCTGCGCCCGTCGTGGTTCGACCTCTTCGTCGCGCTGTGCGCTGCGACGCTCGTCGTCGGTGCCGTGCTCGGCGGCACCTAGGGGGCCAGCGGCCTCCGCCGCCGGGTTGAAGCGGCGAGTACGACCGCCAGCCGTCAGTCGCGCGCCGTCAGCACCACGGGGCCGTCGGGCGTGAGGGCGACGGTGTGCTCGGCGTGGGCCGCGAGCGACCCGTCGGCCGTGCGGATCGTCCAGCCGTCGTCGTCGACGACGTAGTCGTCCCCGCCCGCCATGAACCACGGCTCGATGGCGACGACCAGCCCGGTCTTGAGCTTGAGGCCCGTGCCGGGGCGGCCGAGGTTCGGCACGTGCGGCTCCTCGTGCATGGTCCGCCCGACTCCGTGACCACCGAAGTCGGCGTTGATGCCGTACCCGGCGGCGCGGCCGACCTGCCCGATGGCGGCCGACACGTCGCCCATCCGACCGCCG
>NZ_BIMR01000229.1 GCF_004306155.1 Cellulomonas biazotea | reverse complement strand
CCCCTCCCCCTGAGCCGGTTCAGCCCTCGCCGCGCGTGACCGATAGAGGGAGAGGAGGTGCGCGTGCTCACGCTCGTCGAGGCCGTCTCGCTGCTCGCCGCTGTCGTGGCGACCGCGACCGGCATCCTCGTGCTGCGCCGGCGGCAGTCCTCTCCCCTGGCGCTGCCTCTGGCCGTCATGATGTTCGGCGCGTCGCTGTGGGCCACGGCCCGGGCGCTGCTGCCCGTCGCGGCACCGTCCCCGCCCGCGACCGTGACCCTGCACTTCCTCGTGTTCCCCGGCGCCGCGGCGGTCGCGGGCGCGACGTTCTGGTACTTCGTCGTGCTGTCGGGGCGGCGCCTGACACGACGGGGCGCCGCGCTGCTCCTGGTGCACCCGACGCTGCTGTTCGTCGTGCTCGTCGCCGACCCGTGGCACGAGGCGTTCCTGCACGTCGCCATCGAGGGCACGACGGTCGACGTGAGCGCCGGACCCCTCTACTGGGTGCACACCGCCTACTGCTACGCGCTGATCGCGACGGGCATCGTGCTGGCGCTCGGGGCGATGGTGCGCGCCGTCCCGCGGCACCGGCGCGTGTACGTGGTCGCGACGCTCGCCGCGACGATCCCGATGGTCGGCAACATCCTGACGACGCTCGTCGCGACACGGTCCGACGACCTGCACCTCACCCCGGTGTTCTTCCTGGTGAGCGCGGCGATCTGGTGGTGGGTCGAGCGGTTCGGCCAGCACAGCGCGACCGTCCCGGTGTCGACCCGTCAGGTCCTCGAGGTCCTGGAGGACGCCGTCGTCGTGCTCGACCCGCTCGGGCGCGTGCTCGACGCCAACCCCGCGGCCCGCACGCTGCTCGCCGGACCCGACGGGACCGGTCTGGACGACGGCACGACGGACGCGCCGTGGCGCGCCCACCTGGCCTCGGCACCCGCGGACGACCCCGGGACGCTCACCACGGCGTCGGGGACTGTGCTCGACGTGCGCGTCACGCCGATGACGGACGCCGTGGGTCGCGCCGCCGGGACGGTCGTGGTGCTGCGCGACGTCACGGAGCTGGAGCGGCTGCGCGCCGTGCTCGTCGACCAGGCGACCCGGGACGGGCTGACCGGCCTGCACAACCGCCGCGCGCTCGTGCAGCGGCTCGCGACGGCCGTCGAGGAGTCCACCTCGACCGGCCGCCCGCTGAGCGTGGTGCTGGTCGACGTCGACCACTTCAAGGCGGTCAACGACGAGCACGGCCACGCGGTGGGCGACCGGGTCCTCGTGGAGGTCGCCGGGGCGCTCGCGGCGGCGACCGGTCCGGGCGAGACGGCGGCCCGGCTCGGCGGCGAGGAGCTCGTCCTGCTGCTCCCCGGGATGACCGCCGACGAGGCCGCCGGGCGCGCGCAGGACCTGCGGGCCCGCGTCGGACGGATCGCGGTGCCGACGGCGTCCGCGCCGGTCCGCCCGACCCTGAGCGCAGGCGTCGCGGCGCTCGCGCCGGGGTGGTCGGCGGACGACCTGCTGCGCGCCGCGGACGACGCGATGTACGCGGCGAAGGCGGCGGGCCGGGACCGGGTCGCGCGCGCGAGCGAGCCGACACCGGCCTGACCACATCAGGCGCCGCGCGGCGGAGCCGACGCGGGCCTGATCGTCAGGCGTCCCGTGCCGGGCGTGCCAGCCGGACCGACCAGCGCTCCCACGGGGGCATCCGGGCCCAGTTGCGGTGCAGCGTCCGCCAGGCCCGGTCGAGCCGTCGACGGCGCTGCGCCCGCCCGCGCAGCGACCGCGCCGAGACGCCGACCCGGAGCGTCGAGTCGCGTCGGATCCGCCCGTGCGGGCCGAGCGCGAAGGCCAGGTCGAGGTCGTCGTGGACCTCGGGGTCGAGGCTGACCGTCGCGCGGGCCTCCAGCCAGGACCGGCGGCGGAACGCCATCGACGACCCCCACAGCGGTGGATGGCCGAGCGCGAGGTGCCCGAGCACGTAGTACGCGCCGAGGTAGACGCCCGACGTGGCCCGGCGGAGCCCGGTGGGCAGGTCGACGAACCGGCCGGACCCGGTGACCGCGTCGAGGTCCGGGTCGTCGGCGAGCACCTGCGTCAGCCGCTCGACCCACTGGGGGCCGGGGCGCGAGTCGGCGTCGAGGCGGGCGATGACGTCGCCCCGGACGCTGTCGTACCCGGCGGCGGCAGCGGCCGGGATCCCGCGTCGCGGCTCGGTGACCACGCGCGCACCCCACGCGGCGGCGACGGCGGCCGACGCGTCGGTCGACCCGTTGTCGACGACGACGACCTCGCACGGCGGCACGGTCTGCGCCGCGAGCAGGGCGAGGCAGGCGGCGAGGGGCTCGGCGTCGTCGCGGACCGGGATCACGACGGACACCGTCGGCAGCGCGCTCACGACGACCTGCCCCGCACGGCCGCGGACCGGACGACGAACGCCGCGACCACGCTGCCCGCGAGCCCCGCGGCGAGGTCGCCGACGGTGTCGCCGTAGCCGACCTGGATGCCGTCGTCGAGGAACGTGTGGCCGGCCCACTCACCGATCTCCCACAGCACGGCGGCGGTCGCCCCGGCGCCGACGACGACGACGGCGCCCGCCCAGCCGCCCGCGGCGCGCAGGTCGACCACGCCCGCCCTGCGCAGGACCAGCAGGGTCATGACCGCGACGAGCGCGGTCGCGACGGCGTGCACGACCACGTCGAGCCACGCCACCGCGGCGTACCAGTCGAGCTGCGCGGCCCACGCGGCGACGAGCAGCGTGGCGCCGTACGCCACGTCGACGGCGGCGGGGGCCCGGACGGCCCGCGGTACGACGGTGCCGCCGAGCACGAGCAGGAACAGCGCCGCCCCGACGACCCCCGAGCGCGCGGTGCCGACCAGGACGCTGGCCAGCGCGAGCACCCGCACGACGTCACCGGGGACGAGGACCGGGGCGCTCACCAGGGCAGGAGGGGCAGTCGTCATCGGGGTCGTCCTCGGCGGTCGGCTCGACGGGCGGTTTCCGGACCCCTCACGCCCGCCCATCCTCCGTCGCGGTCGCCGTTCCTGCTCGGCGACGACGCCGTCGTCAGGCGGCGCTGACCGGTGCGGACGGCGCCGCGGGCGTCAGGGGGCGGATCCTCGGGATGAACACCGCGGCGACTCCGACCATGACCAGGACGACGACGATCGCGCCGCGCAGCCCCCAGTGCTCGCCGAGGAGCCCGAGCACGGGCGGCCCGACGAGGAACGCGGCGTAGCCCGCGGTCGCCACCGCGCTGACGCGGCGCGCGGAGCCGACGGGGTCGTCGCCCGCGGCCGACAGCGCGACGGGGAACCCGAGCGAGGCACCGAGCCCCCACAGCACGACGCCTGCGCCGCCGAGGGCGGCGTTGGGTGCGAAGGCGACGGCCGCGATCCCGGTGGCCGCCAGGGCGGCGCTGGTGAGCAGCACCCGGGTCCGGCCGAACCGGTCGAGCAGCGCGCCGCCGGCGAAGCGGCCGACCGCCATGGCGCCGCCGAAGCCGGCGTAGATGAGCGCGCCGACGGTCGCGGTCAGGGCGAACCCGTCGACCATGATGAGCGGCAGCCAGTCGTTCGCGGAGCCCTCGGCGAGCGCCATGCCGAGGATGACGACGGCGATCGCGACCGTGCGAGGCTCCCGCCAGACCGACCCGGGCCGGTCGACGGCCTCCGCCGACGGACCGGTCTCGCGGGCCGACTCGCGGCCGGTCGCGGCCGGCAGGTTCACGACGAGCCAGACGGACGCCGCCGCGGTGACGGCCGCGGCCACGAGCAGGTGCACCGTCACGGGGAGGGCGACGGCGTTGGCGGCGAGGCCGGTCAGCCCTCCGACGAAGATGCCGAGGCTGTAGCAGCCGTGCAGGCTCGGCACGACGGTGCGCCGCATCTGCTGCTCGAGCGCGACGCCCTCGACGTTCTGCCCGATCTCGCCCGACCCCATGCCGTACCCGAACAGCGCGAGGCCGACCGCGACGAGCACGCCCGAGTGCGCGGCCGTCGCGAGCGCCACGGTCGCGACCCCGGCGACGATCGCGGTCATCCCCCACCGGACGACGAACCGCCCGCCGCGCCGGGCGACGAGCGCCCCGCCGACGGAGATCCCGACCATCGACCCGACGGACAGCCCCGCGATGATCAGGCCCATCTGGGCGGTACTCGCACCGGTCACGTCGCGGATGTCGGGGGTGCGGGTGACCCACGTCGCCATGGACAGGCCCGTGACGAAGAACGCCGCGAAGAGCGCCCCGCGCCATCGGTGGAGCGTGGCGACGGGCAGGGTGGCGGAGTCCGGTGCGGCGGGCTCGGTCGTCTGGTGCACAGGTGGGGCTCTCTCTGGGGTGGGGTGCGTGGCGGCGATGGGGGCCGGCGGCGCTCGGCGCCGCGGCGGTGGTCAGGCGGGGTCGGCGATGAGGCGGTAGACCGCCTGCCGGACCCGGGCGACGTCGAACGGCTCGGTGGAGATGTGGCTGTGCAGGACGAGCCCCTCCTGCAGGGCGTCGATCATCGGTGCGAGGTCGGCGTCGAAGTGCCGTTCGAGCGACCGTCGCGAGCGGAGCATCCACGCCTGCACGAGCTCGCGGTACCGGACGTCGCGGACCGCGAGCGCGTAGAGCTCGACCGAGAGCACCATCTCGGACGCGTAGCCCTCGCCCTGGGTCGCGACGATCTGCACGACGCCCTCGCGGGGGTCGGTGCCGGGCGGCAGGGACGCGAGGATCTCGTCGAACCGGGAGTGCATCGTGTCGGCGAGCAGCGAGAAGGCGGCGTAGACCAGCTCCTCCCGGCTCGGGAAGTGGTAGGTCATCGACCCGAGCGGGACACCCGCCCGCTCGGCGACGGCGCGGTAGGTCACGCCCGAGGCGCCGTGCTCGGCGACGACGTCGAGCGCGGCGCGCAGGATCCGGTCGCGCCGGTCCGGGTCCGAGCGGCGTACGCGCACCATGAGCCCTCCTCCTTTATCAGAACATCTGAATAGTAGCCCCACGCGGTCGCCGTCCGCGTGCCCGACGACCTGTCCGTCGTGGGGTGAGCGCCGGGGCGCCGCCGGCGCGACGAGTACCGTGTCCCGCATGGCGACAGCCCCCGCGCACCAGGTCCGGACCACCCGGTCCGTGCGCCGGTGCGCGCTCTACGGCGCCGACGAGACGCGGCGCGAGCTGCATCCGTAGGACCCCTCGGCAGTGCGACGCACGACGCGCACGGGCGCCCCCGCGCGCGACCACCCTGCCCAGGGAGCCCTCATGACCTCGACCCACCGCTTCCCGCTGCTCCCCCTCGCCCACCCCGGCACGACGTGGGCGACCCGCCACATGCCGCTGCTCGCGCGCACGTTCGACCAGGTCGGCGACGCGTTCGCCGGCCTGCACGTCGGCATCACCCTGCACGTCGAGCCGAAGACGGCCGTCCTGTGCCGCTGGCTCGTCGCCGCCGGTGCCCGGGTGACCGTGACCGGCAACCTCGGCACCACGCAGACCGACACCGCCGACGCCCTGCGGAGCATCGGCGTGACGGTCCTCGGGGGCCGCAGCGACACCGCCGACGAGCGCAGCGGCCACCTCCGCACGATCCTCGACGCGACGCCCGACCTGCTCCTCGACAACGGCGGCGAGCTCGTCGAGGGCGTCCTCGCGCGCGGCACCTGGCCCGGTCTGCGCGGCGCGACCGAGGAGACCACGACCGGCGGCCTGCGCCTGCGCGCCCTGCCCACCACTCCCGGCTTCCCGGTCGTCGTCATCAACGACTCACGCCTCAAGCTGCTCGTCGAGAACGAGTACGGCGTGGGCCAGAGCGTCGTGCAGGGCTTCATGAACGCGACCAACCTCATGCTGCCGGGCGCACGGGTCGGCGTCGTCGGCTACGGCCCCTGCGGCCGCGGCACCGCCGACACCCTGCGCAGCCTCAACGCCGTCGTCCAGGTCGCGGACATCGACCCGTTCCGCGCCCTCGAGGCCGTCATGGCCGGCCACGTGGTCAGCGACCTGCCCACGCTGCTGCGCACGTGCGACGTCGTCTTCCTCGCCACGGGCGCCCGCTCGGTCGTCGGCACCGCCGAGATCGCCCTGCTCCGCGACGGCGCCACCCTGGTGGGCGTCGGCCACGAGGGCCTCGAGCTCGACCCCGACGCCCTCTCCGCCGCGACCGCCCGCACGGTCGTCCTCTCGCCCGACGGCGGCGACGCCGACGCCCGCGTCGTGCACCACCTCCACGACGGCCGCTCCGTCGTCGTCCTGCACCGCACCCGGATGATCAACCTCACCGCCGCCCTCGGGAACCCCATCCAGGCGATGGACCTCGGCCTCGCGCTGCAGGCCCGCAGCCTCGCGGCCATCGCGACGGGCGAGGCGTCGTGGTCGGGCATCGAGCCCGTGCCGGCCGAGATCGACCGCGTCCTCGCCACCGACCTCGTCGACCTGCTCACCCGCCGCGGCTGAGCCCGCCGGAGCGGGGCGCGGCCGGTGCCCCGCTCCGGCCGCTCGGGGTCAGGGTCAGCCGTGCCCGCGGACGCGGTCGACCGCCAGCAGCGGGACGGCGTCACGGTCGTCGACGCCGGCGCGGTCGGGGAAGTCGAAGACCGCCAGCATGAGCTGGAGCGGGTAGGTCGGAGGGGCCGCGCACGTGCGGACGACCTCGCCGTCGACGGTGGTCCGCAACGTCGAGCCGTCCCACCGGGCGCCGTAGGTGTGCCACCGCGCGACGTCGATGCCGAGCCGTGGCGCCGCGAAGTCCTCGACGACGTCAGGGTCCCGGAACCGGTGCAGGCCGCTCCCGACGGCGGCCGAGCGCCCACGCGGGTCGACCGCGTCGCCGAACACCTCGAACACGCAGATCTCCGCGCTCCTCTCCGGCTCGTCCTCGAGACCGATCAGCCACCCCGACACCATCGACCGTCCCGTGAGGTCGGCGCGCGCGCGGATCTCGACCCAGCCCGGCCCCGGGGTCCAGCCCGCGAAGGCGGGCTGCTCCTCCCGGACGCGCACGCCGTCGCGGTACGGCTGCTGCCCCCGCGTGCTGCCGACGGGACCCGACCAGCTGCCGGACTGCACCGCGCTCACCCGCAACGCGGGCTCGTGGTCACCGGCGCACCACAGGCCCTGCGTCGGCGGGATGCTCAGCAGCAGCGACGAGTCACGCACCTCGTACGTCGCCTCGGACGCCGCGCGAGAGCTCCACGCCGGGAGGTAGTGCGGCGTCCAGACGGTGCCGTCCAGGTCCACGCCGTCGAAGTCGTCGTCCAGGTCCCCGCCCCGAGGTTGCATCCCGAGAGCGTCGCAGCCTCGGGAGCCCGGCGCCCGCGGGCGTGGCGTGCCGACCCGATCCGCAGACCGCAGACTCGAGGACGGCGCCGTCGGCGCCCGCCTGCCTGCCGAGCACCGAGGAGATCGCATGACCGTCGCCGACACGCCGCGAGACCTCCGGGAGTACATCGAGTACCTGCGCGACAGCGGCTACACCGTGCGGGACGGCCACACGCCCGACCCGGACCTCATCGACCCGCAGGGCAACCCGGTGTACACGTGGCGCGAGGGCTACCCCTACGAGGAGCTCATGGACCGCGACGTCTACGAGCTCGAGAAGTACCACCTCCAGGTCGAGCTGCTGAAGTTCCAGTACTGGCTCGAGGACAACGACCGGCGCGCGGTCATCCTGTTCGAGGGCCGCGACGCGGCGGGCAAGGGCGGCACGATCAAACGGTTCACGGAGCACCTCAACCCCCGCACCGCACGCGTCGTCGCACTCTCCAAGCCGAGCGACCGCGAGCGCGGGCAGTGGTACTTCCAGCGGTACGCCCAGCACCTGCCCACCGCCGGCGAGATCGTCATGTTCGACCGCTCCTGGTACAACCGCGCCGGCGTGGAGCGCGTCATGGGGTTCTGCGACGACGAGGAGTACACGACGTTCATGGCGCAGGCCCCGGCGTTCGAGCGGATGCTCGTCGAGTCGGGCATCCACCTGACGAAGCTGTGGTTCTCGGTGTCCCGGACCGAGCAGCGGACACGGTTCGCGATCCGCCAGCTCGACCCCGTGCGCCGGTGGAAGCTCTCCCCCATGGACCTGGCCTCGCTCGACCGGTGGGAGGACTACACGGCAGCGAAGGAGGCGATGTTCCGCTCCACGGACAAGCGGTACGCGCGATGGACGATCATCCGGTCGAACGACAAGAAGCGCGCGCGCCTCAACGCGATGCGCTTCTTCCTCGGTCAGTTCGACTACGAGGGCAAGGACGACGCCGTCGTCGGCACACCCGACCCCCGCCTGGTCATCCGGAGCAAGAACGAGCCCACGGGCGAGTGACGTCGGCGGCGCTCACAGCGCGCGCGGGTCGGACGTCACGTCGCCGACGGAGACGTCGACCGCGACGCGGTGGTCGGGGGGCGTCGCCAGCCCCAGCGTCGCGGCCACCGCCTCGGCCGCCGCGGTCCGGACGCGCCCGGCGAGCGGGACCAGAGGGGTGCCGTACAGCGCGACGACCTCGACGGTCAGCCGGTCGAGCCGACCGTCGGGTGTCGTGGTGCACGCGATCCGCAGGGGCCCGGCGTCGGGGACCCGGGCGAGCGCGGCGCGCACCTGGGACACGACGACGGAGGACGCGACCCACAGCTCACCGCCGGGCAGGTGACCGCGGACGGGGGCGGACGACCGGAACGCGCGGGTGGCGAGCGCGACCACGTCGTCGCGCAGGGCGACCCATCCGGCGTCGGTGTGCTCGCGCAGGAGCCGGGTGGCGTGATCGACGAGCTGCTCACCATTCATCGCCACGCCTCCATCCGCCGGATCAGGTGGGCCCGCGCCCGGTGGAGCTGGCCGCGCACCGTGCTCGCGGTGGTGCCGGACACCTCCGCGATCTGCTCGTACGACAGGCCCTCCACCTCCCGCAGCAGCCACGTCGAACGCGGACCGGCCGGCAGCTCGAGCAGCGCGCGCTGGAGCGCGTCGAGCAGGTCGGTCCCCTCGGCGGACGACACCGGGTCGACCGCGCCCCCGTCGACCTCCTCCTGCGGGGCGAAGGGCAGCGGCAGCGCCATCCGGGCTCTCCTGCGCTGCCACGATCGCACCTTGTGCGCGGTGATGGCGAACAGCCAGGTCCGCAGGGTCGAGCGTCCGGCGAAGTGGGGCAGCGAGGTCCACGCCGCGGCGAACGCCTCCTGGACGCAGTCCTCGGTGTCGCTCGCGTCGTCGAGCATCCGCCGGGCATACCGGTAGAGCGCCGGCCCGTGCCGGTCGACGACCGACTCGAACGCACCACGGTCCCCCAGTGCGGCACGCCGGGCCAGCACCTCGTCGGAGGGTTCCTCGTCGTCCATCCCGGGCACTGTCCGTCCGTCTCGCTGCCGCCGTCGCACCGCGTGTGATGTACATCACACTGCCACGGCGTGACGGATCCACACGCCCAGCGACCAACTCCGTGACACCGACGAGTCGAGAGAGGTCCACCATGAGCGAGTCCCCGACGAAGACAGTCGCCACCTCACCGGCAGGCGCCAGGCAGAGCTCGCTGGTCACCCCCGAGGGCAGCACCACCATCGCCGACACCGTCGTCAGCAAGATCGCCGGGATCGCCGCAGGTGAGGTCACCGGCGTGCACGCGCTCGGCGGCGGGACCGCGCGAGCCATCGGGACGCTGCGCGAACGCATCCCCGGCGCACGCACCAACCACTCCCAGGGCGTCTCCGTCGAGGTCGGCGAGACCGAGGCAGCCGTCGACCTCGACCTCGTCGCCGAGTACGGGGTGTCCATCGCCGACCTCGCCAACGGCATCCGACGCAACGTCATCAGCGCCGTCGAGCGCATGACCGGCCTGCACGTCGTCGAGGTCAACGTCGCCGTCAACGACGTCCACCTGCCGCAGGACGACGCACCGCCGCCCGCCCCGCAGGAGCAGCGGGTCCAGTGACCGAGCACGACATGCCCGGACCGGCGAGACAGCCGGCCGGCCCCGACCCGGGACACCCCACGCCCCTGAGCGTCGCCGCGAGCCACACCGCGACGGCCCCCGTCGTCGTGGTCCCCGGCGGCCGGACGGTCCCCGACCTCGAGCCACCCTCGCTCGCCGAGGTCGTCGCCGCCGCGGCGCTCGCCGTCCCGGGCGTCGTCCGTCTGCACGGCGGCCGCTTCGGCGAGCTCGGCACCTACCTGCCCGGCCGTCGGGTGACGGGCGTCCGGATCGACGACGCGGGCACCGAGGTCCATGTCGTCGTCTCCGACGTCGCCCCCATCCCCCGCACCGCCGCCCAGGTCCAGCGCGCCGTCTCCGCCATCGCCCCGATGCCCGTCCGGGTCCACGTCGAGGACATCGACACCGTCGTCTGAGGAGCCACCATGTCGTCCGTCGCCATCGGCCTGTTCGCCGGCCTCCTGCTCGCGCTCGTCGCCGCCGTCGGCGGGTTCAGCATGTTCCTGCTCGCACTGGTCCTCGCGGGCGTCGGGGTGCTCGTCGGCCTCGTCGTCGACGGCAAGGTCGACCTCACCGCGATGGTCACGGGGCGGGGCCGTGGCTGACCCACGCGGCACCCTGACCATCGCCGACCGGGCACTGACCCGCATCACGCGACAGGTCGCTCTCGACGTCCCCGGCGTCGCACCCGAGGACGCCGGCACCGTGGAGCGCACGCTCGGCCGTGGCTACCCCCGCGTGCACTGGCAGCGCGCCGGCGACCGCGCACGCGTCGAGGTCGAGGTCGCGATCACCTGGCCCGCGTCCGCCACGACCGTCACGCGGGCCGTCCAGGAGGCCGTGCACCGCGAGCTGGGACGCCTCGCCGACCAGGACGTCCTCGCCGTCAGCGTCGCCGTGCGCGACGTCGTGCGACCCACCGCGGCGCCACCGAGGGCGAGGGTGCGATGACCACCGTCGACACGCCCGCCGCGTTCACACCCGCGCCCGCAGCGACGCGAGCCGGCCGTGTCGCCTGGTGGGGCATCGTCCTGGCGGTGCTCACGGTCGCCCTCGGCGTCCTGGTGCTCCGGGAGGCCCTCGTCGCCGCCGACGCCCTCGACGGAACGCCGTGGCTCGCCCCCGCGGTCGACAGCGTCGACGGCCTCGGCCCGTCCACCGCCCTCATGGTCGCCGGGGCGCTCGTCGCGCTGCTCGGCGTCTGGCTCGTCGCCGTCGCGTTCGGCCGACGGGTCCGGACCCGTCTCCCCGTCACCTCGTCCGCGGGCACGACGATCGGCGTCAACGACCTGGCCCGGCTCGCCGCCGCGGCAGCCGACGACGTCGACGCCGTCCTCTCCGCACGGGCGAGCGCCACACGGAAGTCGGTGACCGTCACCGTGACGACCCTCGAGGGCGACGACGTGGCCGAGGCGGTCCGCACCGCGGTGCACGACCGGCTCGAACCCCTGGTCCACGCTCCGGCGGTGCGCGTCGTGACACGCGTGACCGCAGGCCTGCACGCGGCGGGCGACGCACGATGAGCCGCTCCGTGCTCGCGCTCGACCGCGTCGTCGTCCTGCTCCTCGGCCTCGTCCTCGTGGTCGGCGGCGTCGCAGCAGTCGGCTGGCAGACGGGACTCCTCGCCGACGCGTGGCCCGACGCCCCGGACGAGGTCCAGGTCGACACCACCACGCTCACCGACGCACCCGCCTTCGCGTGGCTGGCCGGAGCCGTCGGCGCCGCTCTCGTCATCCTCGGCACGTGGTGGCTCCTCGCCCATCTCCCCCGTCGCTCCGTCGGACCGCTGCGGCTGCCCGCCGGCGAGCAGCCCGGCCGCCTGGTGGTGGAGCCGGGACCCGCGGTCACCACCGCCGCCGACGTGCTCTCCGAGGACCCCACCATCCGGTCCGCACGCGGGGCGGTCGTCACCGACCGAGGGATGCAGGTCGTCCGGCTGCGGGCCACCGTGAACCCCGACGTGGACCTCCACGCCGCCGTCGGTGCCTGCGACCGGGTCCTCGCCGACCTGGCGCGGGTCCTGCCCGCCGACCAGCTGCGCTCCCGGGTCGAGCTGTCCGTCCTGCGACGCGGCGGGCCGGAGTCGCGCGTCCGTTAGGCGTCCGGAGCCGCCCCAGCGCGAGGGTCGGCAACGGGTCCCGAGAGCACCCGCCCCACCGCCGTCCGGCACACGGAAGAGGCCGTCCCCCCATGTGGAGAAACGGCCTCTGACCTGCTACTTCGGTGGAGCTGAGGGGACTCGAACCCCTGACCCCCTGAAGTACCGCATTGCAGATGGAAGGTCGCGCAGATCTCGGCGTTTCTCCGAGATCTTCGGCCTGACCTGGGCTGACGCCGGGATCTGAGGGCGTCGTCGACCCATCCTATGGCGCTGGATCGGTCCTCCTCGGGGCCCTTCGGTGCCGCAAAGTGTCCACTTCTTGTCCACTCCCGGCTCGGCTCGACGGGGAGCCGTCGCCCGGCAGAAGTCCGTGGCTCAACTCAGGGTCGAGCGACCCGGGCTGGCTGAGCGGACTTGTGGCGCACCAGCTCAGATCCGGCACGGAACTACACGCCTGGCGGTCTAGACGGCCCGGCGTGGCCAGCGCCGGCACGGGCGCACGGAGCCCCTCGGCACTCGCGAAACGTGCGCCCGCCGACGCGACATCGCCGGCCCCGCGCCCGTGCTGAGCACACCCCTGCCGGCCCGACTACCGCACCGTCGCACCGCCTCGCTCGATCGATCCAGGGGCGGGCAGAGATGCTGCCGAAGTAATCACTATGCCCGGATTAAGGGGCGGGTTGCACCGAGACAAGAACTCGCACCCGGGGCCGGGATCAGCGCTCAGGCGTCGGCTAGGACGTCGTCCTGAACAGATCGGTCGAAGTGCGCCTGCAAACTGGTCATCTTCTGCAGGTACCGGGCGCCCATCTGGAGGTGCGTGTAGGCCGTGTCCTCATCGACCACGGCCCCGGTCGGGTGCCCGGCATCGTTCCGCGTGATCCGCAGTAGCTCAGCTACAGCGTCCATCGTCAGGCTGTCTGCCAAGCCTTGAGGGAGGCCACCACGATGGGGTTCGAGGGCAGCGCGCAGCGCAGTGAAGCGGGCTGCTTGGGATGTGCGCGGGTTCTCCATCGCCTGCCGCAGTTTGGTGGCCGACGGTCCGAGCGCCTTGATCACGCTCCACGCGACGCCCTCGAACACCCGCTCCGACGCGACACCAAGCATGACCGAAGCCGCGAGATAGCACCGGGCGTTGAACGCCCGAAGCGCCTCCTCCACGTAATCCAGCGCCGCTGCGTCCAGGGGCGGCGTATGCTTCCGAAGACGACCGAGGTAGTTCTCGGCGTCGTGGGGGTCCCACGAGCCGCCGGTGGCCGCGGAGATACCGATCTTGCTGAGTCGCCACTCCCAGTTGTCCGGGCTGGGTTGCCGGTTGGGATACAGGTAGACGAGCCCCTCTGCCGCCAGTCCCCAGAGCACCTCCCACACCTCGTGCGCAGCGCAGCCGGTCTGCTGCACGAGAGGAGTAACCATGTACGCGTCGTTGAAGCGCGAGTCCGTCCCGGGGGTGGCTAGGTGCTGGAGCACCAAGGAGCGCAGGTCCATCGACCCAGGCTAGCCAGGACCGGCGGGCGGACCCTCGTGCCGTGGCACCCTGACCAGATGGCAGACGATGGCGGATGGCGCGACCGGATGACCCCCGAGGATCGGCGCGAGTTCACTTCTGCGACGGCCCGTTTCATGATCCTGCACAGCGAGGTGAAGTCGGTCGGGGAGGCAGCCATGCTCGAGCGCGACGTCGTGGCCCCCGAGGACCCGGCGCAAGCGCGGGACTACTTCAAGTCCCTGAGCGCGCACTACGCCAAGCTCGCCCGGTTGCACGCAGAGGTAGGGGACGTCACGGCGCGCATGGCAGCGATCCTCGACAACTACTAGACCGCGGTCGCGTCGCGCCCGAAAACGGGGCGTTCACGCACACCAGTCGCACCTCACGAGCACGCACCGGTACCAGTTTGGTCCACCGGTCGCGACGCTGGTGTGGAAGATCTCGGTGAGCCAAACCCCGCTCTCGCGTGCGGACTCCTGCAGGGCCCACGTAGCGGAGCAAAGCACGCCCGATCAGAGAAACCGGGCGACTACACCGAGCGAGGGCGCTACTAGCGTCCGGAGAGACCACGCATCCGGTTCCGGAAGTTGGCCCGGTCCTGTCGTGCCTTCGCACGCACGACGTCGATCGCCTCCCGAGCGACCGCCTTCGCCACCTCTTCGTGCGCGTCATCCCGGTATGTCTCGCCGGCGAGAACCGCTGCGCAGTAGGCGGGTCCGTGCTCCTCACACCACTGGGACGTGAGGATCTTGCCCTCACGCTCTGCGTCTTCGCACGGAACGTGATCCAACGTTACGTCCTGCCAGATCGATGCACTGGAGGCGCCGTGGGGGCAGGACACTGCGAGGTAGTCATTGCTGCTCGCCCAGTCCCAAATCGAGCCCGCGACGAGCATCTGATGCCGATCGGCCTGTTGCGCGGCCTTGACCGCGTAGTTGACAGCACGCCCCGCCCACACTGGCTCCTGGTGCTCACTGCGCGGTACGCCGACGCGCTTGACCAGGACCGGGCTCGCAGCCACTCCGACCTTCAGCCCTGTCTCCGGGAGACTGTCGGGCCACTTGTTCTCCAGTCGCGTGACAAGGTGGCGCGCGCTGAACGTCTTGATCGTGATGCCAGCGCACACCGCCCGCTCGAAGCGGCGCTCCCCCCAGAACAGCCCGAACGCCCCGTCCCCCTGGATCGCGACGAAGTCGGCATCGAACTCGTCGAAGATCTGCACCACCCCACCGGTGCTTGCCTCATAGATGCTGGCGATCGACGCCGGCTGCTTGTTCAGCCCGATCCGCGTCGAACTCTTCAAGTCCGCGACTACGGCTACGACCTCATCAACACGGTGCCACCGTCGCACCGCGATCGGGAGGTCGTCGACGTCGAGCGCATCACCCTTCTCCACGACCTCTGGCATGTGCGATAGCTCGTCCGCGACATCGCCGTCCACATCAGTGAGTAGCGCCTGCAGGTCCACCGTCACCGCGCCCTCCATCGTCTACGTCGCCGGGTCCCACAACTTGCAGGAGCGAGTGTTCCAGGAGGCCCGCTGATGACGATGTGTCCGCGCCGCATCGCCAGATACACGGGCCGTTCCTCGGGTGACGTCGCCGCCGTGCCGCAGAGGTGTGGGCCGGGGTCGACACGGCGGCACGACGCGCCTGGTGTCGGCCGCCCGCGCCCCAGCAGGCTCGCCTGGCCCGGCGGCCGCTCACCCCGCACCTCGAGCTGCGGGGGCGTCAGCGGTTCGTCGGTCTGCGCACCTCCACTGCCATGCGAGGTGTCGTTCCGCCGCGCGGACTGACCTTCACAGGCGTGGCCGCGCCTTGACGAAAACGGCCCGCGAGGTCACGTGCAGGTAGGGCCATGCGGGTGAACCCGAACCTCGCATTCGGACGAAGTCGTGCGAAGCGGCGGGTCGTTGTCGCACCTGGGCACTAGACGGACTTCATGGCTTCGAACGACCTGCGGCATGCCGTCACGGATGGCCCCACCGGCACGGCGAGCGTGGTCGCCCCTCCGGACCACGACGCCGCGGCGCGGCTGAAGTCGGCGCACCGGACGTTCTGGTGCACGACGCAGGCCAGCGGGTGCGGCGGGATCCTCGACCTGCACGTCGGGACCGTCCGAATCCCGCACTTCCAGCACCGCCGTGACGCCTCAGCCTGCGCGCTGACCACCCGAGACGCAGGGCCGGCGTACGCCCATCTCGCCTACCAGCGCGAGCTCGGCGCATGGCTCGCAGGCCAGGGCTTCGAGGCGACGATCGAGCACCGGTTCAACGACGCCGGACGTGCCGACCTGCACGTCCTGGTGGAGGGCGTCGCGCACACGCTCGAGGTGCAGCTGACCGACCTCGGCGCGCATGCCTGGCAGGACCGCGACGCTCGGTACCGGGCGCAGGTCGACCAGGTGACCTGGCTGCATGGGTCGGCCTCGACGACCACGGCGAGGACCGAGCGCGTGGCGCGTGACTACGCGCTTCGGATCGGCCGTGACGACGACGGCGTGCGGGTCGGGGTCGACACCACCGGGGTCGACGACTCCACGGCCTGGGCGAACCTCGACGAGTGCCGGATCACCCCTGCCGGGCTGTGGACTCCACACCTGGAGACCGCGCTGCAGAAGCTGGCTGAGGACCGCGCGGAGGAGGCGCGGCGACGGGCGGCCGAGGAAGCCGAGCGCGCGCGCCGCGCGGCCGAGGAAGCGGCAGGCCGCGCGGAGCGTGAACGCGAGCAGCAGGAGGCACGCACCCCCCGGCGCGCGGCCGACCTCGCGTCGTCGACAAGTCGGCCGCCGATGAGCGAGCGGGCGTACGTCGTCCCCGCGCCGGGCATGCGCACGACCGCGGACTGGCGCCGGATCCAACCTGACCTGCCCCTGTGGGGGCCCGACCACCCCGGCTGGGCGTGGCTGCGCGAGTATCCCGTCGAGCACCACGAAGCGGGCATGTACCTCGCCATGACGGTGATGCCCTTGTACGCGCGCGGCGCCTACTCGATGCTTGCCAACCCGGACCTTCCCTCGGAGATCGCGCACGCGATGGTCGAGGACATGACCGCGGCCGGCTGGCTCTACGAAGACACACGCGGAGCCCGCGAACCGATGTGGGCGCGCGGCGGGGGTGCACCAGGGTCGAAGTAGCCCGGTTATCGACGCCGCCACAGGTCCGCTCGACGCGGACTTGCGAGCGGCCGCCGCGACCGAGCCCCGGGAGCGGGCGCCATCGACGACGTCGCCGGCCTGGCCGCCGTCCGGCTCGGCCCGGTGCGCGTGGCTTCGCCGCAGGCGGAGACCGCGACGTCGATGTCGAGTCGCGTGTTCACCCTGCGCGACGAGCCCACATGACCCCCGACGCCCAATAGCGTGCGGGTCATGAGACGCGATCCACGCGAGCACCGCGATGAAGTGGAGCGAACCATGCTCGCCGAGGCACGAGCCGAGGTCGGTGTCGCGGACTTCAAGGCGTCGATGGTCCTGGCCGCGCTTGGGATCGGGTTCACCGCCGTGCTCGCCGGCCTGATCGCGGACGACTGGAGCCCGTCGGACCTCCGCGTGCCCGGGCGCATCGTCTGGTGGGTCGGCGCTGCGGCCGCGATGACGTCGATCGGCTGCGCCGCTGCTGCGGTCTGGCCCCGGTACGTGAAGGCGGACGTCAGCGGTGGCATCCACTACTGGGGACACGTCGCCACGTTCCGGCGGCTCGAGGATCTCGCCGCTGCGCTTGACGGCGTTCCGCGGTCCGAGCGCGGTCGAGCGCGAACCCGCCACCAACTGTGGCGTCTCTCGCTGATCGTCAGCCGCAAGTACACGCTCTTGCGCTGGGCAATTCTTCTCGCTAGTGGTTCCATCGGTCTATTCCTGCTCGCGGTTGCACTAGGTCAACACCCAACGAAGGGATAGCAATGGCGCTCCAAGGTGAGCTAGAAACCTACGTCCAGAAGGTGTTCGCGGAGAGCTGGAGCGTCACCGATGGGCGCGTTGTACCCTCCACCACCGACATCGGACTGGGGAACGTTGGTCGCAAGCTCGACGCGACGGTGATCTACGCCGACTTGGCGGAGTCCACCGGTCTGGTCGCTAGTAAGAGGCCGGAATTCGCCGCCGAGGTATACAAGAGCTATCTTTACTGCGCGTCGAAGGTCATCACCTCGCTCGGCGGGTCGATCACGGCATTCGACGGCGATCGGGTCATGGGCGTCTTCCTTGGCGACGACAAGAATACGAAGGCGGCCAAGTGTGCGCTGCAAATCAACTGGACGGTCCGCGAGATAATTCAGCCCGCGCTCAAAGCGGTTTACAAGACCAGCACTTACACGGTAAAACAAAAAGTGGGTGTGGACTCCTCCGAGCTGCTCGTGGTCCGCGCTGGCATCCGAGGCAGCAACGACCTCATCTGGGTTGGGACAGCCGCGAACAACGCAGCGAAGATGGCCGCCCTGGACAAGGGCTACTCCTCCTACATCTCAGCCGCCGTCTACGGAATGCTCAATGACACCTCGAAGTACGGAGGCACGCCGAAGCGAGACATGTGGACCCGCATCCCGGTGTCGTCCCTGGGGTACACGGTCTACGGGTCCACCTTTTGGTGGTCGCTCTGACGGGAAGGAAGCGGATGCCCTAGCACCGTGCACCCATCGCGCACCGCTGTCGGTGGCTGGTGCGACGCTGCGAACATGGCCGCCCGCTCGACCAGTCGACCGCCGTCGTGGCGCATCGCCTTGTGGACGGTGTGCTTGGGCCGGTTCAGCGCCGAGGTGCCCTCGACAGGGTTACGTGCGATGCCGTCGTGCCTCAGCGCGAAGGCGAACATCTGGTTGAGCAGCGTGCGGGTGTGCTTCGCGCGCGACCAGGAGATCGCGGACTGGCTCTTGAGGAACCACTCGACGCGCCCGGTGGTGATCTCCCCGAGGGTGTAAGCCTCGAACGCCGGGCCCACGTGCAGTCGCAGGTCGTCGCGGTAGTTGTCCTTGGTCCCCTCGGAGATCTCCCGCATCGCCAGGTCCGCCAGCCACAGGTCGCACAGGTCGCCGAACGGGCTGGCGACGCTGAGCAGTCCCCCGCGGCCGTAGCCGGCGCGGTCGACCAGGCGCTCCTTGAGCCGCGCCCGCACGGCGCGCTCGCTGCCCGCGGTGGCGGTCACCTTGCGCAGCCGGCCGTCCAGGTCGCGGTAGCGAGTCAGGGCGCGGTAGCGAGTTCCGACGGCCGTGATGTTGATGTCGCCGAAGGTGCCGATGGCGGTGCGGGGGTGGCCGGCCGTCACGGGCGACCTCGTGGGGCGTGCCGCTCGGCGTCGGCGGCCTCCATGCGGGCCAGCCAGGCCTCGATCTCGCTCATCCGGAACCGCAGCTGACGTCCGACCCGAAAGCCCCGCGGGCCGCGGCCCTGGGAGCGCAGGTCGTAGAGCGCCTGCGGGTGGACCGACAGCAGGTCGGCGAGCTCGCTGATGGTCATCGCCGGCTCGGTGACCGACGGCATGTTGGTGTCCATGCCACCAGGTGTGCGCCGTGGTCCCAAGACGCGACCGGGGCGGCCCGAGGTGGGCCCAGAGACGTCGAGTGACGACGCCAAACTGTCCAATAAATGTCCCAAGGCCACGCCAGGCTCCTGTGTTCAGGATCCCGACGTGGCCTCTGACCTGCGTTTACGGTGGAGCTGAGGGGACTCGAACCCCTGACCCCCTGCATGCCATGCAGGTGCGCTACCAGCTGCGCCACAGCCCCGTTCCCGACCCACCGGAGCGGGTCGCACACCCTTGCGGGCGCTCGGAGAGTCTAGGACGAACCCCGGCCGAACTCCTAATCGGGGTCGCGCGTCTCCGCGTCGGCGCCGGACTCGTGGGCGTCGGGGCCGGCGTTCCAGTCGGACGACGCGTCGGTCGGGCCCAGGTTGTACCCGGTGAGGCGCCAGGTCGGCTGGCCGTCGAGCCGGGTCGAGGTGAGCTCGGTCCAGTGCGCGTTGAGCATGCCTGCGAAGGCGTGCAGACGGTCGCCGAGACCGAGCAGCCGCCCGACGGTCGAGCTGATCGCGGAGCCGTGGGAGACGACGACGAGGGTCGCGTCGGACCCGAGGGCCGCCGCGTGCTCGGCGACGGCGGCGCCGACGCGCTCCGCGACCTGCCCGCGCGTCTCGGCGCCGACGCCGGCGGGTTCGCCCCCGGCCCGCCAGGTCGCGAACTCCTCGGGCCAGCGGGCGACGATCTCGTCCCCCGTCAGGCCCTCCCAGATGCCGAACCCGCGCTCGCGCAGCCGTTCGTCGACGACGAGGTCGAGACCGGTGGAGCGGGCGAGGTACGCGGCCGTGTCGTGGGCGCGGCTGAGGTCGGACGTGACGATCGTGGTCGGCTCGTGCCGCGCGACGATCCGGGCGGCGGCGGTGCGGGCCTGCCAGCGGCCGACCTCGTCGAGCGGGATGTCGACCTGGCCCTGCAGCCGCGCGGCGGCGTTGTGGGCGGTGCGCCCGTGCCGCCAGAGCAGCATGCGCCCCGCGGTCACGCGTCGCCGCCCTCCCCGGTGGCGTGCACGTCGGGCGGCAGCTCGATGAGGGGGCAGTCCTTCCAGAGGCGCTCGAGCGCGTAGTAGACGCGGTCCTCGGCGTGCTGGACGTGCACGACGATCTCGCGGAAGTCGATGAGCACCCAGCGGCCCTGAGCCTTGCCCTCGCGGCGGATCGGCTTCGAGCCGAGCGTGAACAGCGCCTCCTCGACGGCGTCGACGATGGCGCCGACCTGCCGCTCGTTGGTGCCGGACGCGATGAGGAACACGTCGGTCAGGACGAGCTGCTCGCTGACGTCGAGCGCGATGATCTCCTGCGCCTTGAGGTCGGAGGCGGCACGGGCCGCCGCCACGGCGAGCTCGACGGCTCGTTCGGTCGCGGTCACAGGACTCCTCGGGGTAGGTCGGTTCAGGAAGACGTCGGCCCGGCGACCGCGGCGTCGACGCCCGCGGTCACGGTGCCCACGGCGGCGGACGCCGTCGGCTCGGTGGGCTGCGCCCGGTTCAGCAGCAGGACGATGAGGAAGCCGAGCACGAACGCGACGAGCGCGAGCACGATGAGGTGCAGCCACGTGTACGGGTGGCGCGGCCTCTCGTCGTCGTCCTCGTCCTCCTCGTCCCAGTCGTCGTGGTCGTCGGCGCTGCGCGCCGGGTCGGCACGCAACGGGTCGGGACGCAGCGGGTCGGGACGCTCGCCGAAGGGTGACGCGGCGGCAGGACCCGCGGGCTTCGCACCCCACGGGGTCGACGCCGCGGGTGCCGCGTGCGGCTCGGCGACGGGGGGCGCGGCGGCCGCGGCCGGTCCGGCTGGTGCGGTCGGCGCCGGCCACGCCGACGGGACGGTCGGGCGG
>NZ_BIMR01000228.1 GCF_004306155.1 Cellulomonas biazotea | reverse complement strand
CGTCCGCGGCGAGCGACTCGTCGTCGGGGTCCGCGAGGTCGTCGGCCGCCGCGGAGGCCGTCGCGACCGGTGCCGCCGGGCCACCCGCCGCGCCTGCCGTGTCCAGCGGCCCGCACGCGGTGGTCGTCGTGACGGCCAGGACGGCGAGCGCGCCGAGCAGGGCGCGGCGCGGGTGCCGGGGTCGGCGCAGGGTGCTGCTCACGCCGAGAAGTATCGGTGCGCGGACGGGCCCGCTGGACCGTTTCCGCCCGTTCGTCGCCCGGTCGCGCCGCTGGTCAGGGGACGCTTTGCCGCCCGGTCGGCGGGCCAGGTACCCTGTGCTGCACTTGGAGACGTCGCATAGCCAGGTCTAGTGCGCGACCCTGCTAAGGTCGTGAAGGGGCAACCCTTCCGTGGGTTCAAATCCCACCGTCTCCGCTCGCTCTGCTCCAGCTCCAGGTAGTTCGTGCAACTGCCGCTGGTGAGTGTGGTCAACACCCGTCCGAGGTCTCCCTGGGCGGGTGTTGCTGTGTGCGGCGCTGCGAGCCGACGGGGTTCGGGCTCGTCACAGCAAGCCCGCGAGCCGGTACAGGACCAGCGAACCGGCGACCGCGACGTTGAGGCTGGCGCCCGTGCCGATCATGGGGATCTCGACCGCGAGGTCGACGAGGTCGAGGGCCTCGGGCGGGATTCCGGTCTGCTCGTGGCCCAGGACCATGACCGTGCGCTGCCGCGCCGCCGGCAGGTCGCCCAGACGCACGGACTCCTCGGTCAGCTCGACGCCGACGACCATCGAGCCGCGGTCTCGCTGCTTCTCGAGCCAACGCGTGGGGTTGCCTGTCCAGTGCACGCACGCCGGGTGGCGCAGGGTGTTGCCCCGTTCGAGCGCCTCCGGGACCCACGGCAGGCGCGGCACGGCGAGGCAGGCACCCACCGCGTCGCAGGTGCGCAGCAGCGTGCCGAGGTTGACGCCGTGCAGGGGCCACAGCGGCGCGGCGACGAGGTGATCCCAGCACGAATGGGGACGGCGTCGGCGTTCACGCCGGAGGTCGTTCGGGGTGCGCACTCGCACCTGGGGCGTCACGAGCGGAAGAGGGCGGTCCCTCCGAACTCAGCAGTCATGATCGGAACGTGCTTCGCGGCGCACGCGGGCCATCGTCGGGAGCGCACGCATCGTCCCACGGCTACCCGCGCGAACGCGACACAGCGCGGCTCCTCGAGATCGGACTCGCGTCAGCGTTCCGTCAGCGACCGAGACGTACCTTCCGCGACGTCGTCGCTGGCCAGTAACCTCCCGCCAGCACGTCGAGTCGCCGTCCACGACGACAACGAGGACCTCATGTCACGCACTCGCCGCACCCTTCTCGTCGGTGGTCTCATCGCCGTCTGCGCCATCGTCGTCGGATGCTCCGACACCGCCGTCGCCGACCAGGACGCGGCGGTGACCACGGGCGACGCGCCGGCGTTCACGGGCCCCTTCGCGGCGGAGTTCGCAGCGGCTTATGGGTCGGCATCGTCGGACTTCGTCCGCGGAGCGCTCGCCGACGAGCAGATCTCCGACGCCGAGTACGCCGAGATGACCGAGAAGTTCCGCACGTGCCTCGCCGATGCCGGCATCGAGTTCGGCGGGTTCGACGCCACCGGCGCGTACACGACGTCCAACGCGCCAGGAGGCGGTGACACCCACGCGATCGTCAACGAGTGCGTGAGCACCAGCGGGCAGGACGCCATCGGCATGCTCCGCGACGTCATGGCGGTGAACCCGCAGAACCTGGACGTCCCGACGATGATGGCCGAGTGCCTGGTCCGTGAGGGTGCAGTCCCTCCCGGATACCAGGCCGAGGACTACGTCCAGGACAGCAGCGGCCGGTTCGCCGCGCCCTCCAGCCTGTCACCTGAGCTCGTGGACTCGCTCACCGCGTGCTCGGCCGACCCGCTGGACATCCTGGGTGAGTAGGCGGACGGCGCCGACGCGCGTCGGCCTCGCGTTCGTCGGCGCCGCCACCGTCGCCGCACTGGGGTTCGCCACCGGCGCGGCCTACAGCAGCCCCGCGTCACCCCAGGCACTGCAGCCGCCCGCGACGGCGTCGACCTTCCCTGTCAGCCAGACGGCCTTCGACGACGCACGGCCCGTCGCGCTCACAGCGAGCAGGGATGCCGCGACTACCCTCGCCGCCCCCGTGGCGGGCCGCGTGACCCGGTACGACTGCGCTCCTGGCGGCGAGGTCGTCTCTGGAACCTCACCGTTGTCCGTCGACGGCGTCCCCGTGCTCGCCCTGGCGACCGCGACACCGCTGTGGCGCGACCTGAGCATCGGCGACGCGGGCGAAGACGTCTCGGCCCTGCAGCACGAACTGACCCGCCTCGGTCACCCGGTCGGTGCCAGCGGAAAGGTCGACAGGGCGACGCTGCGTGCGTTCGCGGCCGCGCGGACCGCGGCCGGCGCGGCAGCCGAGCCGGCGACCCAGGTCCCGACAGTGCACGTCCTGTGGCTACCTGCCAGCACCGTCGCCGTCGAGGACTGCCCTGCTGCGACAGGGTCCACCGTCGAGGTCGGGGACGAGATCGCCACCGTCCCCGGAACTCTCACGAGCGTGTCCATCGTCGACGTCCCCACCGACCTGCTGCCCGGTCCGCGTCTCCTCACCGTCGACGGGACAGGCGTTCCCGTCGACCCCGCAGCACCCATCACCGACCCCGCCGTCCTCGCCACACTGGCAGGACTGCCGTCGCTTCAACCCGCCGGTGAGGAAACCGAGCCACCGACCGGCCGCCTGGCGCTCACCGATCCGATCGAGGTCTCCGTCGTCCCGCCCGCTTCCGTCGTCGGTGACGGCATCCTGTCGTGCGTCGTCGCCGCCGGTCGCCCACACAACGTGCGTGTCGTGGGCTCCGAGCTCGGGCAGTCCTTCGTCGTCTTCGAGTCGACCGCCCCGAAGGACGTCGACACCGCCCCACGCGGGGACGTCACGTGCGCGTAGACGTCCGCACTCTCGGCCACCAGTTCCCCGACCGGCCGTGGCTGTTCCGAGACCTCGATCTCGTCCTCGTCCCCGGACATGTCTACGCGCTCACAGGGCCGTCCGGCTCAGGCAAGAGCACCCTGCTCGCGCTTCTCGCGGGCTGGCTCGCCCCGCAGGAGGGCACCGTCGAACGCCACGAGATCAGCGACATCAGCTGGGTGTTCCAGAACCCCCACGGCACCCCCCGCCGCACGGCGCTCGACCACGTGGCCCTGCCGTTCCTCGCTCGTGGCGCTCCGGTCCACGAAGCCGAGCAGGACGGACTGAGCCTCCTGGTCCGGTTCGGGCTCGCCGATGTCGCCCACCAGCAGTTCCGCAGGCTCTCCGGAGGCGAAGGGCAGCGACTCATGCTCGCTCGCGCGATCGCAGCCCGACCGCAGCTCCTGCTCGTCGACGAGCCCACCGCACAGCTCGACCTGTCGACGGCGCGCGAGGTGAACGACGCGATCACCCGGCTCGCGTCGCCGCAGACCATCATCGTCATTGCGACGCACGACCCCGAGACGCGCGACTCGTGCACCGACCACGTCGACCTCGCCCACCACCAGCCCGCGTTCCTCCCAGGCACCCGTGCGCGTTGACGCGATCGTGCGCGAGGCCTGGCGCAATGTGACGTCGGGCACGACTCGGGCCGTCACCCTCGTGCTCGTCCTGAGCGCGCTGGGACTGGCCGCCGTCACCGCCGACATCACGGCCGTTGCCGCACTGCAGCGCGAAGCGCGCGAGTTCCAAGCCTCCGGCGGCTCGATCCTCACGGTCACCGCGCCCGGGCACGTCGACGGCCTCCGCTGCGAGCGCTTGGCCGAGGTACCAGGGGTTCGGGCGGCGGGCGCCCTCGCGACGCCAGCCGGAGCGCACGTCACCGCGGTGGCGTTGCCTGGGGCGCCACTTCCTCTCGGGCACGCCACCGTCGGCCTGCTCGCCGTTCTGCGCGCGACGACCGACGGCGGGCCGGGTCTGATCCTGTCCGGCGAGGCGAGCGACGCGCTCGGCGGAGCCGCCGGCTCGACCTTGCGCACGACCGACGGGACGACCAGGGTGTCCGGCGTCTACGAGTACCCCCGCGACGGCAGACGCGACGGGTACGGCTACATGGCGCTGGACGTCGTCCGCGCGACGGGCACCTTCGACGCGTGCTGGGTCGACGCCTGGCCGCAGATCCCCTCGATGCGCTCGCTGCTCCTGACGACCGTCCGAGCGGGCGCCGCGACCAGCGAGACGCCACCAGAGGTCGCGCCTCTCAACCTGTCGAACGGCGTCGAGTTCGACGGGTCCGCGCGCTACGGCGCACGCGTGACGCGGTGGGCAGGCGCAGCCCTCGGGGTCCTGGCCGCCGTCATCGCCTTCGTCGCGCTCCGTGCCCGCCGCGTCGAGCTGTCTTCCGCCCTGCATGACCGGATGTCCCGCGTCGACCTGTGGGCGATCACGTTCACCGAGGCGCTCGCCTGGGTGCTGCCACCGGTCATCGTGACCGCGTCCGTGGGTGTCGCCTACTTCAGCGCTCAGGGCGAGAGTCTCGTCGGCATCCTTCTCGGTGGGAGGGCCGCACTTCCCATCGCGGCAGGGGCTGTCGTCGGAGTGTCGGTCGCGCTGGCGACGACCCGCGAACGCGACCTGTTCCGCTACGCGAAGGACCGCTGACGGGCGGTCAGCGCACCGCTCCCTCGCCTGGACGTGTCGGGGTACGTCGACCTGCTGCCACTAGCGGGCCACCTGCTCGACCGGGGCGTCCGCGTCCCGCACGCCGGCCCGGGGCACGGCGCGACCGGCGGCGAGCGAGGCCGGGACGTCGAGCACGCGCTGGTTGCGGCTGCCCCGGAACGCGAGGGTGAGGTCGCGCTGCGCGAGGTCGAACCGGCCGTCGACGAGCACGTCGACCTCGGCGAGCAGCTCCGCCTTGTCGTCCTGCCCGGCGGCGGCCTCGGCGAGCAGCTCCTCGAACGTGTAGCCGGTCCAGCACCACACGTCCTTGGTACGCCCGTGCTCGGCGCGGAGCCGGCGCACGACGCGCAGGCACACGCCGGTGCCGAGGAACGGCTCGCCGCCCAGCAGGGACAGCCCCTGGACGGCCTCGTGCGCGAGGTCGGCGGCGATCCGGTCGGCGAGCGCGTCGTCGAACGGGTCGCCGTACCGGAACGACCAGGCGGCCTCGTTGAAGCAGCCGGCGCACGCGAACGGGCAGCCGCTCACGTACAGGCTGCATCGCACGCCCTCGCCGTCGACCATGACGAACGGCTTGTAGTCCGCGACGCGGTCCTGGCTCAGCCGGTCGGCCTGCCACTGGCCGGGCCGCGGGTCGCGGCCCACGGCTCAGCCGTCCCGGTCGCCGGCCGTCGGGAGGTCCGATCCCGTGCGGCCCGCGAGGTGCTTGACCCGGGACGAGATCTCGACGTGCCGGCCGTGCACCATGGGCCGCTGCTGCGGGTTGCCGAGGTAGCCGCAGGTGCGCTTGACGACGTCGCACGTGCGCGGGTCGTCGTTGCCGCACGCCGGGCACGTGAACCCGGTCGCGGTGGGCGTGAAGTCGCCCGTGTAGTCGCACCGCAGGCAGTGGTCGATGGGCGTGTTCGTGCCGAGGTAGCCGACGCGGTCGTACGCGTAGTCCCACACGGCCTCGAGCGCCTTGGGGTTCTGCTGCAGGACCGGGTACTCGCAGTAGTGGATGAACCCGCCGGACGACAGCTCGGGGTAGTCCTTCTCGAAGTCGAGCTTCTCGAAGGGAGTCGGCGCCTTGCGGACGTCGTAGTGGAACGAGTTCGTGTAGTAGTCCTTGTCGGTGATGTGCTCGACCGAGCCGAACTTCTTCTTGTCGAGGCGGCAGAACCGGTCGGTCAGGGACTCGCTCGGCGTCGAGTAGACGCTGAACTGGTAGCCGTGCCGCGCCGTCCACTCCTTGGCGCGCGCCGCGAGGGTGCGCAGGACGCGGAGCGTGAACTCCTTCGCCTCGGGGTCCGACTCCCACGCGCCGCCGTAGAACGCCGCCGCGGCCTCGTACAGGCCGATGTAGCCGAGCGAGACGGTCGCGCGGCCGCCCCGGAACAGGGCGTCGACGTCGTCGTCCGGCGCGAGCCGCTGCCCGAACGCCCCGTGCACGTACAGGATCGGCGCGTTGGCCGGGACGGCCTCCTTGCACCGTTCGATGCGGTACAGCATCGCGTCGTGGACGGTCTCGAGCCGCTCGTCGAGCAGGGCCCAGAACGCGTCGAGGTCGCCGCGGGTCTCGAGCGCGATGCGCGGGACGTTGAGGGTGACGACGCCGAGGTTCATCCGGCCCTCGACGACGTCGTTCCCGTCCTCGTCCTGCCACCCCTGCAGGAACGAGCGGCAGCCCATCGGCACCTTGAACGAGCCGGTGAGCTCGACGATCCGGTCGTAGCTGAGGACGTCGGGGTACATGCGCTTCGTCGCGCACTCGACGGCCAGCTGCTTGAGGTCGTAGTTCGGGTCGGCGGGGTCGAGGTTCACGCCGCGGCGCAGCGTGAAGATCAGCTTGGGGAAGATCGCGGTCCGGCGCTCCTTGCCGAGCCCGAGGATGCGGATCTGCAGGATCGCGCGCTGGATCTCCCGCTCGAACCACCCCTCGCCGAGCCCGAAACCGACCGACGTGAACGGCGTCTGCCCGTTCGACGTGAACAGGGTGTTGATCTCGTACTCGAGCGACTGCATCGCGTCGTAGATGTCCTTGCGGGTCTTCTCCTCCGCGAACGCGCGCCGCTGCGCCGGGTCGTCGATCCAGCGCTCGGCGTCCGCGAGGTGCTTGGCGAAGTTCCGCTCGGCGTACGGGGCGAGCAGCTCGTCGATGCGGTTGACGGAGCAGCCGCCGTACTGGCTGGACGACACGTTCGCGATGATCTGCGAGATCTGCGCGGTCGCCGTCTGGATCGACCGCGGCGGGTCGACCTGGGCGTTCCCGATGCGGAAGCCCTCCGACAGCATGGTCCCGAAGTCGATGAGGCAGCAGTTCGTCATCGGCGCGTAGGGGTGGTAGTCGAGGTCGTGGTAGTGGATGTCGCCCTTCGCGTGGGCGTTCGCGACGTGCGCGGGCAGCATCCGCAGGCCGATGGCCTTGCCGACGGCCCCGGCGGTGAGGTCGCGCTGGGTGTTGAAGACGTCGGCGTCCTTGTTGGCGTTCTCGTGGACGACGCTGTGGTCCTTGTTGACGAGCTGGCCGATCGAGTGGTTCACGTCGAGGGCGCGGCTGCGCGCGATGTCGCGCTGGACGCGGTAGTCGATGTAGACGCTGGGACTGCCACATCGCCGGGCACACCTGGTCCGCCCGGGGGGCGTCGGACGGGCGCGACAGGGCGTCGAGCAGCGGTCCGAGGTCGCCCTCGCGGCGGACCTCGTCGACCGTGAGCCCGCCCCGTGACGCGTCCGTCCCGGGCGTCGTCGTATCGGTGAGCGGGGCCGTCGGGGCGTCCGTCGGGACGGTGTCGAGGAGGACGGGCGGCGGTGCCGGCTCCACGACGAGCACCGGCAGCCGGCACTCGACGACCGCGACGGGCGTGAACCCGTCGGGCACGCTTCCCGCGTCCGGCACGGTGCGGCCCGTCGGGGACGTCCCGGTGCCGAGGAGCGCGAGGACCTGGTCGGCGAGGCAGTCGGGGGCGTCGGCGATCCCCGCGGGCGCGACCGGCACGGTCCCTCCGCAGCCGCCGAGAAGCATCACGGCGAGCACGGCAGCGGGGGCGAGGGCGCGCGGCACGTCGGGCCGCCCGGGGGTCGGTCGTCTCATCGGAGCCTCCTGACCTGCCTGTGTGCCGAGGGGGACGGACCTTGCACCCGGCTGCCCGGTCGTCGTCAGGGGCGTGGGATCAGGAGTGCGCCACCGCCGCCTCGCCCTCGCGGTCCCGCGACCGGCGCCCGGCGACCACGTCCGCGACGATCACGGCGAGCAGGACGCCGTTCGCGAGCCAGCTCAGCACGAGCGGCGTGACCGACCCGGCCACCGCGACGAGCGCGAGCGCCGCCGCGACGCCCGCCAGGTGCCACGGCGACCAGCGGCCGCCCGTCGCCCGGCGGAACAGCGCGTTGCCCAGCAGGTAGACGGCGGCCGCGCCGCACATGATCCACGCCGTCCACGGGTCGGTCGTGCCGTGGTGCCCCTCGGGGTGCAGCAGGACGAGCTCGTCCGCCACGGCCGTCAGGACGATCCCGGCGACCAGCAGGAACGGCACGTACGTGTACGCGGTCTGCGCGACCATCCCCGTCTCCGCCCGCGACGCGAAGAACTCCGTCGCGCGCCGCTCCGACCGGTCGAAGAACAGCAGCCACATGAGGACGGTCGACGCGAACGCCGCGAGGAACGCCACGAGCGTCACCGCGTCGACCTCGATCTCGCCGAACGCCGTGCCCGTCACGATGATCGACTCGCCCAGGCTGATGATCATGAAGAGCGACACCCGCTCCGCCATGTGGTCGCCGCGGACCTCCCACGTGGTGGCGTTCGTGCCGCGCATCCCCGGCACCCAGAACATGGCCCGCGGCCCGACGAGGTCGATCAGCGCCGCGAGCCCCCAGAGCACGAGTCGCTGCTCCTCGACGAGCGCCCCCGCGACCCAGAACACGCCCGACACCGACAGCCACACGGTGATCCGCACGAAGTTCATCGCGTTCACCGGCCAGTGCCGGCCCATCGCCCACGTCGTGAAGAGCGTCCGCCCGACCTGGATCGTCACGTACGGCACGGCGAACAGCAGCGCCTTGTCCCCGAACGCGTCCGGGATCGCGCTCGACATGAGCAGCCCCAGCAGCATGAGGACGATGAGCATCGCCCGCACCGGCACGCGGTCCGGGTCGAGCCAGTTCGTCACCCACGTCGTGTCGATCCACAGCCACCAGATCGCCCAGCCGAGGATCAGCGTCTGCAGCAGGTGCTCGCCGTCGGGGTGCGCGATGAGCAGGTGCGACAGCTGCGTCACCGCGAACACGAACACCAGGTCGAAGAACAGCTCCACGTACCCGACGCGGCTGCCGTCGTGGCCGTCGCCGTGCCGCAGCACGTCGGTCCGCATGCCCCACGTGCCGCCGCCGGTGCCCAGCCGTCCGGTGTCCGTCATGGCCGCGATCCTGCCAGCCGACCGCCGACGTGCCGAGGGTCACGCCGCATCCGGTTTGGGGACTGGACGTCCGGACCTGTATCGTTCTGGTCGGCCCGCGAGGGCCATGCGCCCGTAGCTCAATGGATAGAGCATCTGACTACGGATCAGAAGGTTGGGGGTTCGAGTCCCTCCGGGCGCACCGAGCATCATCTGCGTGAGAGCCCCCGTTCCGGGTCACCGGGGCCGGGGGCCTTGCGTTTCCCCCGCGGTGCCGGTCGAGGTGGCCGTGACGCCTGACCTCACCCCGACCGTCCTGACCGTGGACGGGTGCCGCTGCCGCCCGCCAGACTGCGAGCACGAGGCTCGGCCAGGCAGCGGTCGGGTCGACCGCCGGGGGGCTCCGACGATGGCCAAGGACATGGCACGACCCGCACCCGTCTTCGCCGGGCGCTTCGCGAGCAACCCGGACTTCGACTTCGCGGTCCGCGGGACGCTCGGAGGCGTCGCGGGAGGTGGCGCCGACGCCGGCGAGGTCCTCGCGGCGGTCGGCGACGTCAAGGCGAAGGACCACGACGGCTGGTTCGCGGCGTGGAAGGGCCTGGGCGACCGGACCCGGGCGGCCGGTGACGAGGCGGCGGCGTCGGGGCACGCGGTGACCGCGTCCGGCGCGTACCTGCGCGCCGCGAACTACCTGGGTCGGGCGGTGAGCGCCGTCGCGGGCCTCGTGGACGCCGCCGAGCTGCTGCCCACGTTCCGCTCGCACCGCGACGCCTGGGAGCGGTTCACGGAGACGACGGCTGCCCAGGTCGAGCGGGTCGACGTCCCGTACGAGGGGACGACCCTGCCCGGCTGGTTCTTCCGGGCCCCGGCGGCCGACCCGGCGCGGCCCGGTCCCGTGCTCGTCGTCAACCTCGGGTCGGACGAGTCGATCTCGGCGGCCTGGACGAACGTCGGGCCTGACGCCCTGGCGCGGGGCATGCACGTCTTCGTGTTCGACGGACCAGGTCAGCAGTCGATGCTCTTCGAGCACGACGTGCCGTTCCGCCCGGACTGGGAGGCCGTCCTGACGCCCGTCGTCGACGTGCTGGTCGGTCGCGACGACGTCGACCCGGACGCGCTCCTGGTGTGGGGTGTGAGCCAGGCCGGGTACTGGGTCCCGCGCGCGCTCGCGACGGAGCACCGGTTCGCGGCCGCCGTCGCCGACCCGGGAGTCGTCGACGTCTCCACGTCCTGGGAGCGGCACGTGCCGTCGTCGCTCCTCAAGCTGCTCGACCACGGGGAGCGGGAGAAGTTCGACCGCGACATGGCGCTGGGCTTCAAGCTGTCGCCCGAGACCGCGCGGGAGTGGCGGTTCCGTGCCCGCCCCTACGGCGGGACGGGGTACGCCGACGTGCTGGAGAAGGTGCGGGACTACCGGCTCGACGCCGACCTGGGCGCGGCGGTCCGGACGCCGCTGCTCGTCACCGCACCCGACCACGAGCAGTTCTGGCCCGGTCAGTCGGACGCCCTGGTCCAGCTCACCGCCGACGTCTCGACCCTGATGCCGTTCACCGCCGCCGAGGGCGCGGACGTCCACTGCGAGCCGCTCGCGCACCACGTCCGCAACGGCCGCGTCTTCGACTGGCTGGAGGACCGCCTCCGCGCCGTGAATCCGGCCGCGCAGACCGCGGCACGGGCGGTCTGACGGTCGCGCGCGGCTCGGTTGCCGCCAGACTCATGGCAGTCGTCGCAGGTTCCCCGTTGGGGTCGAGGACGCGTTCGCAGGCGGTGCACGGCTGAGCGGTGGCGGGGCAGTCCTCGCAGACGCACGTGCCGGCGCAGTCATGACCCCGAGACGCGGGCACCGCGGACCCTGCGTCCGCACCGCGGGGACGTCACATCTAGATCAACGGTCTCCATGTCGATTTCAGGAGGTGATTCGTGCCGTTGCGTTTCAAGGACGAGCCCGTCGAAGCTGCCTTTTCCGACTTGCTCGTCCTGGCCGCGCGTCGATGGTGCTCGGCCAGCGTCGTCGTCGAGGCGGGTCGCGCCCTTCCTGGTGGGGCGGCTCGCTTTGCGTCGCTGGTCATGCCCGAAAACCAAGGTCCCACTGTTCGGGAGATCGGTGAGGTCCCGACCGGTGCGCATTCCGTTGTCGTCAGGTTCCCGCTGACGATGGAGGTGGTCGCGGCGATTCTTCTGATGGCAGACGGTCCTCTGGGGCTGTATGGGCGCGGATTGCCAGAGAACTTGACAATCTTCGTGCGCAATGGATCGCGATGGTTCTGGAGCGACGGGTCGGACGAGACCTGTGGTTCAGACGTCGACCAGTCCGCGTGGGCTCGAGATGTCGCGGGCTCGACTGCTCTGTCGCGCATCCGCGTGACACCGACGCTAGACAACCTGTTCGACGCTGGCGGGGCCGAGGAGCTGGTGGGCGACCTGGCGTATCCCGACGACCGCGACGGCGACGGTGACCCGCAACGCCTGCGCGTGGCGCTCTTGCTGGACGAGGTGCAGCAGGGGTTTCGCAACCAGACGCCCGACCTCGTGCTTCGATCTCTCGGCGCTGCGGCGCTCGTGCTCGATTCACGGGCCGACCTGCTGGGATCGATCGTCTGGCGACGAACGCGGATGGACCGCGATCGGGTCGCGATCGACGACCTCGTGACGAGCCGAGCAGAACAGACGTTGCGCGACGGTCTGGCGTCCGCGCAGTGGCGAGACGTCTGGCCAGAGGTCGCCGGCCGTGAGGCTGTGCAGTCCGAGCTCGTCCGCCTTCTGGGGATGTGATGATCCTTGCGTAGAAGAACGATGGGGAAATGACTGCCACGGCCGGCGGCCGGGCTCCGCCCGTGCAGGTGCTGGCCGGGGCCATCGCGGCGGTCGGAGGTTCCGTCCCTCGAGGCCGATCCTCGGACCAGGAAATCATCTGCACGTCGAGGTGAGGAAGGACGAGAAGTTGGTCGGTGTCATTCATCCTCGTTTCAGAGGACCCCGCGGTGGATGAAGATTCCGACGTGTACTTTGTGTCGTGGGCCAGCCCGCTGAGAGCGCCCGTGAACTCAGAATGCATCGTCATGGCGGTGTGTCGCACGTCGTCCCGGATGGACGCTGTGCAGCTGTTCCGGGGCAAGTCCCTCAGCGCTTTCACGAGTCGCGACGTGAAGAAGCTCAGCCACAAGGACGTCGCAAGGCTCGATTGTCCTGAAGTGAGTCCCGGTGAGGTGCTGGTCCGCGATGCGTTCGGGAAAGGCCCGTGGGAACCCGCGCGATAGCCTCGATCGTTCTCGGCGACGGCTGAACGGATCCGGGAGTCACGACGCTCGTGGGCTTGTGTTCCGACGCGGATCCGGATGTCCAGGACTGGGCCACCTTCGCCCTCGCGGGTCTCACGGTCGGCAGCCCGGGGATCCGTGATGCGCTGCTGGACGTGGCACGAGGTGCAGCCGCTGGACCGGCCGCCGCTCAAGCTGCCGACGCCCTGGCGAGCCGGGGACACCGCAGGGTGCTGCCGGTGCCTGTGCACGCGCTCGCGCGTGATGATGTCGCGGACACGTGGGTGCGAGCTGCCGCGAGGATGCCCGACCCGATGCTGGCGCCCGTGCTCGAGCGGCTTGCTTCGACCGGGTGGGCGGACCGTGTTGCGAGGGACGGAGACGGGGCTCCGATGGTGCAGGTGCCGGCCGCGGCCATCGCGGCGGTCGGAGGTTCCGTTCCTCGAGGCCGATCCTCGGACTAGGTGGG
>NZ_BIMR01000227.1 GCF_004306155.1 Cellulomonas biazotea | reverse complement strand
GGCCGGACCGGGTCGCGCGGGTCGCGGGCGCCGCCGGGCTGGTCGCCGGGCTGGTCGCCGGGCCGGTCGCCGCGGAGGGCGTCGGGGCAGGGCTGACCGGGGTGTCGGCGGGCGTCGAGGGGGCGACGGGTTCGGGTGCCGCGGCCGTCCCGGGACGGGGCGTGGCGCCGCGCGAACGGCTGCCGGACTTCGGGGGAGTCGTCACGCTCCCGAACCTATCCGGAGGTGCCCGGGGTGGGCATCTGGTGCGCCGGTCGTGTCGTCCGCGCAGGCGGCCGGCGCGCCCGACCTGGGCGGATGTGCCCCGTGTGCGGCCTCGGTGCCGGTGCGGCGTCAGCCCAGGGTCGACGCCACCGCCCGCCCCGTCGTCCGCCCCGTGAACAGGCAGCCGCCGAGGAACGTGCCCTCGAGCGCCCGGTGGCCGTGCACGCCGCCGCCGCCGAAGCCCGACGCCTCGCCGACCGCCCACAGCCCGGGCAGCACGTCGCCGTCGGGCCGCAGCACGCGCCCCTCGAGGTCGGTGTGCAGGCCGCCGAGGGTCTTGCGCGTGAGCACCGAGAGGCGGACGGCGAGCAGCGGGCCGTGCGCGGGGTCGAGGAGCCGGTGCGGCTTCGCGACGCGGATGACCTTGTCGACGACGTACCGGCGGGCCATCGCGGTCGCGACGACCTGCAGGTCCTTGCCGAGCCCGCTGGTGACCTGCCGGTCGCGCTCGACGATCGTGCGCTCCAGGCGCTCGGCGTCGATGCGGTCCGTGCCCGTGAGGGCGTTCATGCGGCGCGCGAGGTCGGCGGGCGTGTCCGCCCAGAGGAACTCCTCGGACTCCTGCGCGAACCGCTCGACCGGCCCGACCGCGCCCGGCAGCACCCGCTGGAGCAGCTGAGGGACGCTCTTGCCGGTGAGGTCGGGGTTCTGCTCCGACCCGGACAGCGCGAACTCGGAGCCGAGGATCGTCTTGTCGAGGACGAACCACGAGTGGTCGTCGCCGCGGTTCGTGATGTGCTGCAGCGCGCCGAGGGAGTCGAAGCCGGGGAACAGCGGCACGGGCAGGCGGCGCCCGTCGGCGTCGAGCCACAGCGACGACGGCCCGGGCAGGATGCGGATGCCGTGCCGCGTCCAGACGGGCGAGTGGTTCGTGATGCCCTCGGGGTAGTGCCACATGCGGTCCTCGTGGACGACGGCCGCGCCCGCGTGCCTCGCGGCGGCGATGCCGGAGCCGTCGACGTGGTCCGGCACGCCCGAGAGCATCCGCTGCGGCAGCTTGCCCGCGCTCGCGGGCCAGGTCGCGCGCACGAGGTCGTGGTTCGCGCCGATGCCGCCGGTCGCCACGACGACGGCCGCGGCCTCGACCTCGAACGGCCGGACGACCTCCCGCGAGCTCGGCACGGCGCGGGCGACGTCGTCGTCGGCGAGCACGTCGCCGCGCACCCCGGTGACGCGGCCGTCGGTCTCGACCAGCGACGTCACGCGGTGCCGGAACCGCACGTCGACGAGCCCCTCGCGGCGCGCGTCGAGCAGGACCCGCACGAACGGCTCGAGGATGCCCGGGCCGGTGCCCCAGGTGACGTGGAAGCGCGGGACGGTGTTGCCGTGCCCGCTCGCGTCGTACCCGCCGCGCTCGGCCCACTGCACGAGCGGGAACCAGCGCACGCCCTTGTCGTGCAGCCACGGCCGCAGGTCGCCCGCGGCGAAGTCGACGAAGCCCTCCGCCCAGGCGCGGCCCCAGCGGTCGGAGCCGTCGTCCGCGAAGTCGGCCGAGCCGAGCCAGTCGGCGAGCGCGAGCTCGGCGGAGTCCTTGATGCCGAGGCGGCGCTGCTCGGGGGAGTCGACGAGGAACAGGCCCCCGAACGACCAGAACGCCTGCCCGCCGAGGCTCGCGGCTGGCTCGGCGTCGAGGAGGACGACCCTCCGGCCGGCGGCGAGCAGCTCGGCGGTGGCGACCAGGCCCGCGAGGCCCGCGCCGACGACCACGACGTCGTGGGAGTGCGTCATGCCGCGACGCTACACGCCTGGACGGGCGTCCAGAAGGGCTGCCGGGGCCCGAGATGTCACGACGTCAGCAAACGTCAGGGCTGCGGGTCCTGCACGTACACCCGCAGGCTCAGCGGCTCGACGACCGTCGTGTCGCCCGGCCGCGCGTGCAGCCCCGCGGCGATCGCCTCCGCACGCTCCTCCGCCGGGTGCTCCCACACCGAGTCCCACGCGAGCCGCCACCGCCCGCCGTGCTCGTCCGCGAGGACGACGCTCACCGAGTCGAGCGCCCCGTTGATGACGAGCAGCACCGTGTCGTCGTCCGGCGGCGGCGCCGTGCGGACCATCTGCAGCGTCCGCACCGACGGGTCGTGCCAGCGGGCGTGGTCGAACGGCGTGCCCAGCGCGTCGTACCAGGCCAGGTCGGGCCGGCGACCGGGCAGCAGCGGCCGGCCCGAGAAGAAGCGCTCCGCGCGCAGCGCCGGGTGCTCGCGGCGCAGCAGCGTCAGCCAGCGGGTCGTCGCGAGCAGGTCCTTGCGCCACGACGAGTGGTCCCAGCGGACCCACGAGATCTCGTTGTCCTGGCAGTAGGCGTTGTTGTTGCCGCGCTGCGTGCGGCCCGTCTCGTCCCCGGCGGTCAGCATCGGCGTACCCGCGGCCAGCACGAGCGTCGCCAGCAGGTTGCGGATCGAGCGGCGGCGCAGCGGCACGATGTCCACGCCCGGCGAGTCGAGCTGGACCGGGCCCTCCAGGCCGTGGTTCCACGACCGGTTGTCGTCCGTCCCGTCGCGGTTCTGCTCGCCGTTCGCCGCGTTGTGCTTGTGGTCGTACGCGACCAGGTCCGCGAGCGTGAAGCCGTCGTGCGCCGTCACGAAGTTCACCGACGCGACGGGGCCGCGCGTCAACGGCGGGTCCGTGTGCCCGAACAGGTCGACCGACCCCGCGAGGCGCGTCGCGAGGTCCCGCACCCGGTGCCCCGGCAGGCCGTGCGCCGCGCGTGCCGGGTCGGCGAGCCAGAACGAGCGCGTCGCGTTGCGGAACCGGTCGTTCCACTCCGCGAACGGCACCGGGAACTGCCCCGTGCGCCAGCCGCCCGGGCCGACGTCCCACGGCTCCGCGACGAGCTTGAGTCCGTGCAGGCTCGGGTCCGTCCGCGCCGCGACGAGCAGCGGGTGGTCCGGCGTGAAGCCCTCGACGTCCCGGCCCAGCGTGACCGCCAGGTCGAACCGGAAGCCGTCGACACCCACGACGTCCGCCCAGTAGCGCAGCGAGTCGAGCGTCATGCGGGTGACCTCCGCACGACGGAAGTCGAGCGTGTTCCCGGTCCCCGTGACGTCCGCCAGGCGCGCCGGGACCCCGCCGTCGTGCGTGTAGTACAGCGAGCTGTCCAGCCCGCGCCACGACAGGTGCTGACCCGGCAGACCGCCCTCGCACGTGTGGTTGTAGACGACGTCGAGCAGCACCTCGAGACCCGCCTCGTGCAGCGCGTGCACCGCGGTCCGGACCTCGTCCAGCACCGCCTGCGGGCCCAGCGCCCGGGCCTCCTTCGTCGCGTACGCCGCGTGCGGCGTGAAGAACCCGAGCGTCGAGTAGCCCCAGTAGTTGGTCAGCCCCTTCTCCACCAGGTGCGGCTCCGAGGAGAACGCGTGCACCGGCAGCAGCTCGACCGCCGTCACGCCCAGGCCGAGCAGGTGGTCGACGACCGCCGGGTGCGCGAGCCCCGCGTACGTGCCGCGCAGCTCCGCCGGGAGGGCGTCGTGCAGCGCCGTCAGGCCCTTGACGTGCGCCTCGTACACGACCGTGCGCGACCACGGCGTCCACGGCCGGTTCGTCGTCGGGTCCGGGCTCGTGAGCGCCCGCGTGTCGACGACCACCGAGAACGGCACGTGACCGGCCGAGTCCCGCGGGTCCGGGGCGCCGTACGGGTCGCCCTGCAGCTCGTCGTCCACCACGTGCCCGTACGTCGGCGGCACGTGCTCGACGTCGCCGAGCAGCCCCCGCGCGTACGGGTCCACCAGCAGCTTGACCGGGTTGTAGCGCAGGCCCGCCGCCGGGTTCCACGGGCCGTGCGCCCGGAAGCCGTACCGCTGCCCCGGACGGATCCCCGGGACGGAGGCGCTGAACACCCCGTGCACCGGCCCGCCGAGGGTGATCCGGCGCTCCGCGAGCGTGCCCTCGACCCCGTCGAACAGGCACAGCTCGACCGCCGTCGCGTGCGACGCGAGCACCGCGACGTCGACGCCCTCGTCGGTGACGTGGACACCGAGGCGGGGCGGCCGACGGGACGGGGAGGGCGCACTCACCCCGACATTGTGCGCGACGCACGTGACGCGTGTGGGTCGGGCGTGCTTCCGGTACACGTCAGCCGAGGGTGCCCTTCCGCCCCTCGACACAGCGGTCCGGCCCGCCTGCCGCGGGAGGTAACGTTCCGCGCGTGAGGATCGTCGTCTGCGTCAAGCACGTCCCGGACATCCAGTCGGAGCGGGCCATCGGCCCCGACGGTCGCGCGGTGCGCGACGGCGGGGACGGCACGCTCAACGAGCTGGACGAGAACGCCCTCGAGGCGGCGCTCGCGCTCGTCGAGTCCCTCGGCGACGGGTCCGTCGTCGCGCTGACCGTCGGGCCTGACGACGCCGCCGACGCGGTCCGCAAGGGCCTGCAGATGGGCGCCGACGAGGCCGTGCACGTCGTCGACGACGCCATCGCCGGGTCCGACGCGGTCGGCACCGCGCGCGTGCTCGCCGCGGCCGTCCGCCACCTCGGCGCGCAGGAGCCCGTCGACCTCGTCGTCACCGGCATGGCCGGCCTCGACGGGCTCACGTCGCTGCTGCCCACCGCGCTCGCCGAGCTGCTCGACGTGCCCGCGCTGCCGCTCGCCGCCGAGCTCACCGTCGACGCCGCCGCCCGCACCGTGCGCGTGCGCCGCAACCTCGACCACGCCACCGAGGTCCTCGAGGCCCCGCTGCCCGCCGTCGTGTCCGTCACGGACCAGGCCAACGAGCCGCGCTACCCGAACTTCAAGGGCATCATGGCCGCCCGCAAGAAGCCGGTCACGACGCTCGCGCTCGCGGACCTCGGCCTCGACGCGTCGCAGGTCGGCACCGCGGGCGCCCGGACCGTGGTCGTCACCGCCGCTGCCCGCCCGGCCCGGGAGAACCGCGTGCTGCTCACCGACGACGGCGAGGCGGGCGTGAAGCTCGCGCGCTACCTCGTCGAGAACAAGCTCGTCTGAGCCCGCTCACCGGCCTGCTCACCGCCCGCTCCGCCTCGCGCTCGCACCACCCAGAATCGAGAACGCCGTGACCGACCTGACCGCCGCGCCCGTGCTCGTCCTGCTCGACCACACCGCCGACGGCGCGCTGCGCACCCCCGTGCGGGAGATCGTCACGCTCGCCGCGGGCCTGTCCGGCGGCGCGGGCGTGCACGGCGCGTGGCCCGCCGACACCGAGCCGTCGCCCGACGTCCTCGCCGAGCTCGGCGCCCTCGGCGTCACGCACGTGCACCGGGTCGTCGCCGACGCCGACCTGCACCTGTCCGCCGTCCTCGGCGAGGCGCTCGCGTCGCTCGCCGACGCCACCGGTGCCCGGCTCGTGCTGCTCGTCTCCTCGTTCGAGAACAAGGAGGCCGCGGCCCGCCTCGCCGTGACCACCGGTGCCGGGGTCGTCACCGACGCCGACGGCCTCGTCGTCGAGGACGGGCGCTACGTCGCCTCCAAGACGGTCTTCGCCGGCACGTGGAACACGCGCTGCGCCGTCACCGCGCCGCTCGCCGTCGTCACCGTCAAGGCCAACTCCGTGACCGTCGAGCAGGTCGCCGCACCTGTCACGCCGACCGTCGCCGAGCACACCGTCACCGCCAGCGCGGGTGCCCGTCGCGTGACCGTCGTCGAGCGGACCGAGCGACCCGCGAGCGGGCGGCCCGACCTCGGCAGCGCGCACGTCGTCGTCGTCGGCGGCCGCGGCACCGAGGGCGACTTCTCGCCCGTCGAGGACCTCGCCGACGCGCTCGGCGGGGCCGTCGGAGCGACCCGTGTCGCGACCGACGAGGGCTGGATCGGCCACGACGCGCAGATCGGGCAGACGGGCGTGACCGTCTCGCCGCGCCTGTACGTCGGAGCGGGCGTCTCCGGTGCGGTCCACCACCGCGGCGGCATGCAGGCGTCGGGGACGATCGTCGCGGTCAACTCCGACGCGGACGCGCCCATCTTCGAGATCGCCGACTTCGGCGTCGTGGGCGACCTGTTCACGGTGCTGCCGCAGGCGGCGGCGGAGCTCCGCCGCCTGCAGTCCGAGGGCTGAGCCGGAGCGCAGCGGAGGGTGCGGGTCGCGCAGCGGCACGCGCCCGTAGCGGAGCGCAGGCACAGCCCGACCATGGTGACGAGGGCTGAGCCGGAGCGCAGCGGAGGGTGCGGGTCGCGCAGCGGCACGCGCCCGTAGCGGAGCGCAGGCTCGGCCCGACCATGAATCCCGACGGCTGAGCCGGAGCGACGCGGAGGGTGCGGGTCGCGCGGCGGCCTCACGCGAGCGCTGTGACGGCGACGATCACTGCCGCCAGCAGGACGTCGAGGACGACGCAGAACTCCGCGAGCGAGCGCGGGACCACGCGCTGGGTGCGGTGGTGGTGCACGTCCCACCCGGCGTGCGCGAGCAGCCCGGCGGCGAGGAGGTACGCGCCGACGTCGTGCGTGGCTGCGGGGGCGAGCGCCGCGACGGCCCCGAAGACGAGCAGGGCGAGGCCCTGCAGCGGGAGGCCGTAGGCGGGTCGGAGGGCTCCGCGGACGAGCCCGACGACGGCGAGCACGGCGCCGAGCCCCAGCAGGACCCACGTCGGGTCGGCGTCGAAACCGAGGAGCCGCGCGGCCGCGACGACGACGATGGTGACGAAGAAGAGCGGCCAGGCGGTGCGGCGGGAGCGCAGGGCTGCGGCTCCGAGGTAGACGACGGCTGCGGCGGTGAGGACGGGGGCGACGTCGGTGCCGTGCGTCAGGTCGGCGGTGAGGAGCGCGGCGAAGGCGATGCCGACGATCGACGCCCAGCGGCGTCGGACGAGGTGCTGCGGTGCCGCGGTGCGGGTCGGGGCTGCCGTGCCGGTCATCGGGTCCTCCGTCGGGCGGGTCGCCGGTCGGCGTCTAAACCGAACAGCGCTGTACGGGTTAGGGTCGAGGCGAACGTAGCATCCTGAACAGTCGTGTTCAAGATCGACGTCAGGGAGGCGCGCGCGCTCGTAGACTCGCCCGACGACACACCGGGCCCGGACGGAGGAGACGACGATCGACGACGACCGCAGGTCGCAGCGGGCCGACGCCCGCCGCAACGTCGAGCGCATCCTCGACGCCGCCGAGCGCTGCCTCGCGCAGGACCCCGACGCGCCCATGGCCGACATCGCCGCCGCGGCCGGGCTGGGGCGCGTCACGGTCTACGGGCACTTCGCGTCGCGGGCCCTGCTCGTCGAGGCCGTCGTGCAGCGTGCCCTCACCGCCGCCGACGCCGCCCTCGCGGACGTCGACCTCACGGGCGACGCCGCGGGCGCCTTCGAGCGGCTCGTCGAGGCCACCTGGCAGGTGACCAGCCGGACCGGGCGGCTCCTCGTCGCCGCGGAGAAGGCACTCCCCGCCGAGACGGTCCGCGCGGCGCACCAGGGCGGTCTGGAGGACCGCGTCCGTGGGCTCCTCGCCGCCGCGCAGCGCGACGGCGCCGTCCGCGCCGACCTGTCGGTCGACTGGCTGACCGCCGTCCTGCACGCCGTCCTGCACACCGCCGCGACCGAGGTCGACGCCGGCCGGCTGACCGCGCAGGACGCGCCGTCGACCATCACCCGGACGATGCTCGCGGTCCTCGCGCCCGACTCCGGGGCGCGCGGAGCGCGTCGGTAGGCCTGCGGCGACCGACCGGCACCCCCGTGACGGTCGACGGCGTGCGCGCCCGGGTGTGTGCCGGGAGGTCAGGACAGGTCGCGGAGCCAGCGGAGGGTCGCGACGCCCTGCGCGGCCTGGAAGCGGCGCAGGTTGGGGATGCCCGGCGGTGCGGGCTGCAGCGAGCTGCTGACGAAGTAGCCGGAGAGCCCGGCGAGGACGGCGCGCAGGTCGTCGTCGGACACGCCCTCCGCGACGGCGTGCGAGCGGAAGTTGGCGACGGGGTCGCCGCCGCCCTGCAGCGCGACGCTCGGCAGCATGAACGCCCAGTCGAGCCAGGGGGCGCCGATCGCCGCGTGCGGCCAGTCGATGAGCCACACCCGGTGCTGCTCGTCGATCATCACGTTGTCGGCGCGCAGGTCGCCGTGCACGAGGCTGTCGCCGGCGCACACCCGCAGGGCCTCCTGCTCCCACAGGACGAGCTTCTCGTGGTGGTCCCGCGCCCACTGCCCGAGGTCACCGGCACGGGCGACGACGCCCTCGCGCGTCGCCTCGTCCAGGTCGACGAGCCGGCGCCACCCGGTGAAGTCCTCGGCGAGCACGTCGTCGATCCGAGGGAGGTCGTGGCCGGGCAGCGGCTCGACGTCTGCGAGCGCTCCCACGGCATCCGCGACCGCGGTGAGGTCGGCGGGCCGCCACGGGAGCTCGGGGGAGCGGCCGTGCACGACCTCGAAGCCCAGCAGCACCCAGTCGCCGTCGTCGTCGGACCACAGCAGCCGCGGCGCGGGGACGTGCTCAGGCAGGGTGCCGGCGACGCGGATCTCCGCGCGGGCGAGGTGCGGCGAGACGGGGTTCTGCTCCGCGGAGACGGCCTTGACGAAGACGCCACGGCCGTCGGCGAACTCGAGGACGGCCGCGAACCCGGGGCTGAACCCGCTGGTCGCGGACGTCTCGGCGCTCACCTGCGAGCCCGCGAGGGCGTTGATCCGGTCCCGCACGTGGCGGGGGAGGTCGCGCCAGTCCAGCCGCTGGCCGCTGAACGCGGGCGGCAGGGCGATGACCTCGTCGGCACTCACGGCGCACATCCTGCCAGGCGTGACCCGGGACCCAGCGGGTGAGACCACGCACCGGGCGCACGGGGTCCCCGCGGCGCGTTCGTAGACTGGGTCGCGATGACTGCCTACCTCGACCATGCGGCGACCACGCCCATGCTGCCCGAGGCCGTCCGCGTGCTCACCGAGCAGCTGGCGCGCCCGGGCAACCCGTCGTCGCTGCACACGGCGGGGCGGGCCGCGCGGCGTGTCGTCGAGGAGGCCCGCGAGCAGGCGGCCGCGGCGCTCGGCGCACGCCCGAGCGAGGTGCTGTGGACGTCGGGCGGGACCGAGGCCGACAACCTCGCGGTCAAGGGCCTGTTCTGGGCGCGGCGCACGCACGACCCGTCGCGGCGGCGCATCCTCGTGTCGGCCGTCGAGCACCACGCGGTGCTGGACCCGGCGTTCTGGATGGCGGAGCACGCGGGCGCGGAGCTCGTGCTCCTGCCGGTCGACGCCGACGGGGTGCTCGTCGTCGACGCGCTGCGCGAGGAGCTGGAGCGCAACGGCGCCCAGGCGGCGCTGCTGTCGGTCATGTGGGCGAACAACGAGGTCGGGGCGCTGCAGCCCCTCGACGAGGTGGTCGCGCTCGCGCGCCGGTTCGGCGTGCCCGTGCACGCGGACGCGGTGCAGGCGGTCGGCCAGGTGCCCGTCGACTTCGCGGCGTCGGGGCTGGACGCGATGACGGTGTCGGGGCACAAGGTCGGCGGGCCCGGCGGCGCCGGTGCGCTGCTCGCGCGGCGCGGGCTGGAGCTCACGCCCGTGCTGCACGGCGGCGGCCAGGAGCGCGGCGTCCGGTCCGGGACGCTCGACGCGCCGCTGCTCGCGTCGTTCGCGGCGGCGCTCGACGAGGCGGTCCGGCGACGCCCCGAGCATGCGGCGCGCGTGGGGGCCCTGCGGGACGACCTGGTCGCGGGTGTGCAGGCGGCCGTGCCCGACGCGGTGCTGCGGGGCCCGGCTGACACCGCCCGCCGGCTGCCCGCGAACGCGCACTTCACGTTCCCCGGCTGCGAGGGCGACTCGCTGCTCTACCTGCTCGACTCCGCGGGCGTCGAGGCGTCCACGGGGTCCGCGTGCCAGGCGGGCGTGCCGCGCCCCAGCCACGTGCTGCTCGCCATGGGCGTCGACGAGGACGACGCGCGCGGCGCGCTCCGGTTCAGCCTCGGGCACACCTCCACGGCGGCGGACGTCGACGCGGCGCTCGCCGCGCTGCCCGGAGTCGTCGAGCGGGCCCGTGCGGCGGGCCTGGCCGGACGGCCCGGGGCGCCGGTGGGGGCCTGATGCGCGTCCTGGCGGCCCTGTCGGGCGGCGTGGACTCCGCGATCGCGGCCGCGCGGGCCGTCGACGCCGGGCACGACGTCGTCGGCGTGCACATGGCGCTGTCGCGCACGCGGGACCAGTTCCGGAACGGCTCGCGGGGGTGCTGCTCGATCGAGGACGCGGGCGACGCCCGGCGCGCCGCCGACGTCCTCGGCATCCCGTACTACGTGTGGGACCTGTCCGAGCAGTTCGAGCAGACCGTCGTCACCGACTTCCTCGCCGAGTACGAGGCCGGCCGCACGCCCAACCCGTGCGTGCGGTGCAACGAGCACATCAAGTTCGCCGCGCTGCTCGACAAGGCCGTCGCGCTCGGCTTCGACGCCGTCTGCACCGGGCACTACGCGCGCATCGAGGTCGGCCCGGACGGCACCCGTGCGCTGCACCGCGCGCGCGACGCCGCGAAGGACCAGTCGTACGTGCTCGCCGTCATGGGTCCCGAGCGCCTCGCCCGGTCGATGTTCCCGCTCGGGGACGTCGCCTCGAAGGACGAGACCCGCGCCGAGGCCGCCGCACGCGGGCTCGCGGTGTCGGCCAAGCCCGACTCCTACGACATCTGCTTCGTCGCCGACGGCGACACCCAGGGCTTCCTGCGCGACCGGCTCGGCAGCCGCGAGGGCGACGTGGTCGACACGGAGGGCGAGGTCGTCGGGCGGCACGACGGCGCCTACGCGTACACCGTCGGGCAGCGGCGCGGGCTCGCGCTCGGCCGGCCCGCGCCGGACGGGAGGCCGCGGTACGTGCTGGCCGTCGAGCCCGTGCGGAACCGCGTCGTCGTCGGGTCGCGCGAGGAGCTCGCCGTCGGCGTGGTCGAGGCCGACCGGGCGGTGTGGTTCGTCGCGCCCGGTGCCGACGCCGACGCCGGTGCTGGTGCCGGTGCCGGTGCCGCGTCGGGCGCCACCCCGTGGTCGTGCACCGTGCAGGTCCGCGCGCACGGCACGCCCGTGCCCGCGACCGCGGTGGCCGGACCCGACGGCACGCTGCGCGTCGAGGTCGACGCCGCCGCCGGGCTGCACGGCGTGGCGCCGGGGCAGTCCGTGGTCCTCTACGACGGCACGCGCGTGCTCGGGCAGGCGACGGT
>NZ_BIMR01000226.1 GCF_004306155.1 Cellulomonas biazotea | reverse complement strand
CGGTGCCGGGCATCCGGTACGTCGTCGACCCCGGCACGGCCCGCATCTCCCGCTGGTCGAAGGCGACGAAGGTGCAGCGCCTGCCGATCGAGGCGATCTCGCAGGCGTCGGCGAACCAGCGATCGGGACGCTGCGGCCGCGTGGCGGACGGCATCGCGATCCGGCTGTACTCGCAGACGGACTTCGAGGCCCGGCCGATGTACACCGAGCCGGAGATCCTGCGGACGTCGCTCGCGTCGGTGATCCTGCAGATGATCGCGGTGGGAGTCGCGGCGACACCCGACGACGTGACGGGCTTCCCGTTCGTCGACCCGCCCGACGTGCGCGCGGTCCGGGACGGCGTGCAGCTCCTCACCGAGCTCGCCGCACTGGAGACGGTCCCCGTGACGGGCCCCGACGGGCGGACGTCGTCGGTGACGCGCCTGACCGACACGGGCCGCGCGCTCGCCCAGCTCCCGATGGACCCGCGGCTCGCCCGGATGATCGTCGAGGGCGGCCGACGGGGTGTCGCGCGCGAGGTCATGATCGTCGCCGCCGCGCTGTCCATCCAGGACCCTCGTGAGCGCCCCGCCGACGAGCGCGACAAGGCGGACCAGGCGCACGCGCGCTTCGCCGACCCGACGTCCGACCTGCTGTCCTACCTCAACCTGTGGGAGTACCTGCGCGAGCAGCAGCGAGACCTGTCGGGCAACGCGTTCCGCCGCCTGTGCCGCTCGGAGCACCTCAACTACCTGCGGATCCGCGAGTGGCAGGACGTCGTCGCGCAGCTCCGCGAGCTCGCGAAGCCGCTCGGCATCCCGGTGTCCCCGCCACGTCCCGCTCGACGCGACACCGAGATCGGCACTCCCGACCGAGGTCGTGACCTCGAGGTACCGATCTCGGACGGGAGTGCCGATCTCGGGCCCGGCGGCCTGCGGCTCGAGTGGGACGCCGACCGGATCCACGTGAGCGTCCTCGCGGGCGTGCTCTCGCACATCGGCATGCAGGAGGCGACCGAGGTCGCCGCGCCCGCCCGCGGCGCCGCCGGTGGTGCACGCGGTCGACGGCCCGACCGGCGCGCGCGCAATGAGTACCTCGGCGCACGCGGGGCGCGGTTCGCGATCTTCCCCGGGTCCGCCCTGTCGAGGCGCCCGCCCGCGTGGGTCATGGCCGCCGAGCTCGTCGAGACGTCCCGCCTGTGGGCCCGCGACGCCGCGCGCATCCAGCCCGAGTGGGCCGAGGAGGTCGGCGCGCACCTGGTGAAGCGCACGTACTCCGAGCCCGCGTGGTCGTCGAAGCAGGGCGCGGCCACCGCGTTCGAGAAGGTCCTGCTGTACGGCGTGCCGATCGTCGCGCAGCGCCGCGTCCTGTACGCGAAGGTCGACCCCGAGCACGCCCGCGAGCTGTTCGTCCGGCACGCGCTCGTGCAGGGCGAGTGGACCACGCACCACCAGTTCTTCCACGAGAACCGCCGCCTGCTCGCCGAGGCCGAAGGGCTCGAGGCACGGGCCCGCCGCCGCGACCTCGTCGTCGACGACGACGTCCTGTTCGACTTCTACGACGAGCGCGTCCCGTCGGACGTCGTCTCCGCCCGGCACTTCGACCAGTGGTGGAAGTCCGCGCGCCGCGGCGACCCCGACCTGCTGACCTTCACGCGCGAGCTGCTCGTCGCCGACGACGCCGAGTCGATCGACGAGTCCGCGTTCCCGTCCCGCTGGCCGCAGGGCGACCTGCGCCTGCCGCTCACCTACCAGTTCCAGCCCGGCACCGAGGCCGACGGCGTGACCGTCCACGTCCCGCTCACCGCGCTCGCGCGGCTCACCCCCGACGGCTTCGGGTGGATGGTCCCGGGGCTGCGCGAGGAGCTCGTCACCGCGACCATCCGCTCGCTGCCCAAGCCCGTGCGCGTCCAGCTCGTGCCCGCGCCCGACGTCGCGCGCGCGGTCGACGCCTGGCTCACCGAGCACACCGCGTCGTGGGAGGACACCGTGCGCGCGGGCGACGCCGCACCCTCGTTCCGCGACCTGTTCCGGCGGGCCGTCCGCGACCTGCGCGACGTCGACGTGCCCGACGACGCGTTCGACGACGACAAGCTGCCCCCGCACCTGCGCATGACGTTCCGCGTCGTCGGCGACCGGGGCGGCGTGGTCGACGAGGGCAAGGACCTGCTCGTGCTGCAGCGCCGGCTCGCGGACCGCACGCAGGAGGCGGTCGACTCCGCCGTGCGGACGGCCGTGCGGGCGGCGATGGAGGAGGCCCGCGCGGCGGGCGCCGGTGCGGCGACGCCGGGCGGTGGCGGCGCCGCGAC
>NZ_BIMR01000225.1 GCF_004306155.1 Cellulomonas biazotea | reverse complement strand
GGCGACGGGCGGTGGCGGCGCCCCCGGCGCCCTGGCAGTCGCCGACGCCGCGGTCGCGGCCCGCCTCGGCCCGATCGACGAGCAGCTCACGGCCGCGACGCTCGCGCGCCGGCAGCGCGTCGCGACGGCGGCGTCGGCTCAGGCGCTGGCCGTGGGCGCGCTCGTCGAGCAGCAGGTCGCGGCGCTGGAGGGCGAGTACGACCAGGCCGACACCCGCCTGCGGGACCTGGCGACGCAGACCACGGCCCGCATCCGTCAGGACGAGCGGGACTCGGTCGCGCGGCTCGTGCAGGGCGCGGTCGACGAGTCCGGGCGGGTCGACCGGATCGTCACCGAGCGCCGGACGCAGGTGCTCGGCGTCGCGGCGGAGCGCGGCCAGACGGCGCGCGCGGCGGGCGAGACGGAGGCGGCCAGGGCCGTCGACGGGGCGGAGCAGCGGGCGACGCGGGCGGCGGAGGTCGTCGCGACGGCGCGCGGCACGTACGGCGACAACGAGGGCAGCCGCGACTTCGTCGAGAAGGTCGGCCGCGAGCAGCTGCCGCAGGTGCAGTCGAAGATCCGCCGGTCCGGCACGGAGGCGGCGTCGGGGGCGCGGAGCAAGGCGGCGGAGGCCGCGACGCACGTCGGGTCGGAGGCGCAGGACGTCGCGGCGGAGTTCCGGGGGCTGACGCCCGACGCGCACGGCGCGATCCGGGGCAGCCGCGACGAGGCGGTGCGGGCGGTGCACGAGGCCGCGGACGCCGCGGTGCAGCAGATCACGCAGGCCGTGGCGACGAGCCGCGCGCAGCTCGCCGCCGACCGGCGCTCGAAGGTCGCGGACCTGCGCTCGACGGCCGCCACGGTCCTGCCGGTGCTGTCGGAGCAGGCGGCGGCGGTCGACACGCGGCTCGCGACGGGGCTCGAGCAGAACCGTGCGGAGCTCACGTGGCTCGGCGGGCAGCTCGAGGGGTTCGGCGAGGGCGAGGTCCTCGACCAGGTGGTCGCCGAGGCCGCGGAGCGGACGACGCAGGCCGACGCGCAGCACGAGCAGGCGGTCGTCGAGGTCGAGGGCGCGTTCGGGCAGGTCGGCACGGAGCTCGGGTCGCAGCTCGCGGCGCTGGCCGCGCAGGTCGTCGGCGGGCTCGCGCAGCTCGTGACGACCCTGACGACGACCGCCGACGACCTCGTGGCGGAGACGTCGACGCAGACGACGCACGCGGTCGACGAGGGCACGACGCAGGAGTGCGCGCCGGGCGACGACCTCGACGAGGCGACGGGCGAGGCCGTCGAGGAGGCGACGTCGACGTGGGACGACCAGGTCTCGGAGACGACGAGCGCCCTGACGGACGACGTGACGGGCGTGCTCGGCGAGCAGGACGAGCAGGTCGACGACTTCCGGCAGGAGGTCGACGACGGTGCGCGCGAGGCCCGCGTCGAGGAGTCGGACGGCGGGTGGCTGAGCAGCCTGGGCAGCGCGCTGAGCAGCATCGGCTCGTTCGTGCTCGGGGTGTTCGAGGGCTTCTTCATGGCCATCGGCGACCTGTTCGTCGGTCTGTGGAACCTGGTGACGACGGATCTGGGCTGGATCATCATCGCGGTCGTCGCGGTGGTCATCGGGCTCGCGGTGCTGGCGTTCGGGTGGGCGGCGGTGCTCGTCGCGCTGGCCGTGATCGGGGCCGTCATCGGCCTGTCGATGGCCGCCTACCACGTGTACCTGGCGATCACGCGGCCCGACCTGTCGCCGCGCGAGCGGGGCCGGCTGGTCGGGCGCGCGCTGTTCGACGTGGCGATGGTCGCGCTGAGCATCGCGGAGCTGCGGGCGCTCGGGGCGCTCGCGCAGGTGGGGCGCTTCCGCCAGCTCATGCAGCTGCTCGGCAGCTTCGACGAGGCCCTCACGGCGGTGCGCCTGCTGGGCAGCATCGACCGGGTGCTCGTGGTCGTCGACCGGGTGCAGGACGTCGCGCTCGCGATGCGCCTCATCCGGACGGTGCGCAGCTTCGAGACGATCGTCCGCCTGCTCGACGAGCTGGGCGACGCGGGCCGCATCCTGCAGCTCATCGAGGACGTCGGCAGCGCGGCCCGCCTGCTCACGCTCGTCGACGACCTGGGCGGCGGTGCGCGGTTCACGGCGTACACCGACGCCTTCGGCGGCATCCGGGGCCTGCTCGCCGCGGCGACGGGGGTCGGCGGTGCCCGGAACCTCGTCCGGTTCGCGGGCCAGCTCGGCGACGACGTGCCGCGGCTCGCGCAGCTCGTCCAGGACGTCGGCGGGCCGCAGGCGCTCGCCCGGTACGCGGGCCAGCTCGGCGACGACGCTGCGCGGCTCGCGGCGCTCGTCACCGAGGTCGGCGGCCCGGCGACGTTCCTGCGGTACGTCCAGGCGCTCGGGAACGACGCGAACCGGCTGCGGCTCGTCATCGACCGCGCGGGCGGGATCGCGGACTTCCGGGCGTTCATGGCGCACATCGGCGACGACGTCCTGCGCCTCGAGACGTTCCTCGCCCGTACCGGCAACGACCCCGGGCTGCTCATGGACCTGCTGACGGCACGCGGTGCGATGACGCTCGACGAGTTCGCGGTGTTCCTGGAGCGCGTGGGCGGCGACACCGCCGCGCTCGCCCGGCTGCGGGCGCACCCGACGCTCGACCTACCGCAGATCAGCGAGTGGCTGCGCCTCGCCGGGGCGGGGAACGCAGGGGCTCTCGCGGACCTCGTCGACCTGGCGGTCGCACGGGGCGTCCGGCCCGAACGGGTCCAGCGGCTGCTGAACCTTGCGGCGGGCGACCCGGCCGAGTTCCAGCGGCTCGCGACGGCGCTGCAACGGTTCCCGTTCCCGCACGTGGGTCCGGCGCCCAACGCCCCGGTGCCGGCGTCGATCGCGGCCGGGCGGCACTTCATCGCGGGTGTGCGCGTCACCATGCACCGGATGGCGCACTACCTGGAGCGCCACGTCGACGCGTTCTTCCGGTTCCGGGCGGCGAACATCAAGGAGCTGAACACGCTGTGGCCCCAGGGGACGTCCGAGGCCGACGTCGCGCGCTTCCTCGACGAGGCCCTCGCCATCCTCGACCGCGAGGGGCGTCTCACCGTGGGTAACCTCGCCAGGGAGCTCGAGGTGACGCTGCCGAACGGCATCGAGGCGACGGTCATGATCGACTCGGTCGGGGGGAACTTCAGCGTCGTGTCGTTCTTCCCCCGCGCCGGGCCGGGCGTGGTCACTTTCCTGGAGGCGCACATGCAGGCGTTCCGCTCGCTCATCACGGGGGTCGAATGACGGACGCGCGCTTCCTCATGGGGTTCGAGACCGACCCGGACGCCGACGCGCTGACGTTCGTCGACGGGGCCGAGATCCTCGCCGACCCGACGCGCTTCGCGGACCTGCTCGCCGCCGGCGACGCCGGGTTCGAGCCGGGTGCGGTCGTGGTGTCGTCCGGCGGGGTCACGACGCACGTGGAGGACACCCTGCGCTACCTGGTCCTGGGGCTGTGCCTGCGCGCCGTGCCGTCGCTGGTGCGGGGCGAGGAGTTCGTCTACCGGTTCTTCGACGGGTCGGCTCCGGACCTGCGACTCACGCCGGACGGCGGCGACGTGGTCCTGTCAGGGCCCACGGTGGCGTCGTTGACGGCGCCGCGCCTCGAGCTCGCGCGCAGCCTGCACGCGTGCGGGGTGGCGTACCTGCGCTTCCTGGCAGCGCTCGCCGAGGGGGAGGCCGACGCCCCCGCGCTCGTCGCGGCGGAGGCCGAGGCGCGGGCGGCGCTCGACGCCGCTTCCTGACGCCGCGCGACACGGCGGGTCCGAAACGTTTGGGGCGGATCGTCGTGGTCTCGCCCCCTATCGGCACCGAAACTTAGTTTGGTAACTTGACGAACTCTGCCCGTGTCTGCCCGGATCCTGCCGGACCGAGGTCGGACCGACCCAGGAGGTTCAATGACGAACCGCAGCCTTCCGCGCAGCGCGCGCGGACGGTCGGCGGCCCGAGCGCTCGCCGCGACCGCCACCGCGCTCGCCGTGGCCGCGCTCGGCGCGCTCCCCGCCCAGTCAGCAGCCCACGTGCCCGCGGCACCCGCCGACGAGACCGTGCACGTCGTCGACCCCGACGCCACCGCCGAGACCCGGTCCCTGTTCTCCTACCTCGACGACGTGCGCGGCGACGGCATCCTCTTCGGCCACCAGCACACGACGTCCTTCGGCCTCACGACCGGCCCCACCGACGGCACGACGTCCGACGTCAAGAACGTCACCGGCGACTTCCCCGCCGTCTTCGGCTGGGACACACTCATCATCGAGGGCAACGAGCGCCCCGGCCTCGCGGAGAACACGCGCGACCAGAACATCGCGCTGTTCGCCGACTACATCGCGAAGGCCGACGCGATCGGCGGCATCAACACCGTCAGCGCGCACGTCGAGAACTTCGTCACCGGCGGCTCGTTCTACGACACCTCGGGCGACACCCTGCGGGCCGTCCTCCCCGGCGGCTCGCACCACGCCGACCTCGTCGCCTACCTCGACGACATCGCCGAGCTCGCCGACCAGTCGCGCGACGCCGAGGGCAACCTCATCCCGATCATCTTCCGACCGTGGCACGAGAACGCCGGGTCCTGGTTCTGGTGGGGCGCCGCGTTCGGGTCGCCCGGCGAGTACCAGGAGCTCTACCGGTTCACCGTCGAGTACCTGCGCGACGTCAAGGGCGTCAGCAACTTCCTCTACGCGTGGGGTCCCGGCGGCGGCTTCGGCGGCAACCGCGACGTCTACCTGCGGACCTACCCCGGCGACGAGTTCGTCGACGTCCTCGGCCTCGACACCTACGACAACACCGCGTCCGACGCGTTCCTCACCGGGCTCGTCGCCGACCTGCGGATGATCGCCGAGATCGCCGACGAGAAGGGCAAGATCTCCGCGTTCACCGAGTTCGGGGTGTCCGGCGGCGTCGGCACCAACGGCTCGTCGCCCGCGCAGTGGTTCACCAAGGTCCTCGCCGCGATCAAGGCCGACCCCGTCGCCAGCCGCAACGCGTACATGGAGACGTGGGCCAACTTCGACGCCGGCCAGCACTTCGTGCCCGTGCCCGGCGACGCGCTCCTGGAGGACTTCCAGGCGTTCGCCGCGGACCCGTTCACGCTGTTCGCGTCCGAGGTCACCGGCGCGTTCGACCGCACCGTCACCGCCGCGCCCGCGCAGCCCGTCGTGCACATCGCGTCCCCGGCCGACGGCGCGCGCGTCGCGTCGTCCCCGTCGACCGTCCGCGTCCGCGTCGGCAGCACCGAGGCCACCGCGGTGAGCGTCGAGGTCGCCAAGGGCTCGACCGTCGTCGAGTCGCTCGACCTCGCGTACGACGGCTCCCTGTGGTGGACGGCCCCCTGGTCGCCCACCGCGGCCCAGCTCGACAACAGCACCTACACCGTCACCGCGACCGCGACGACGGCCGACGGCACGCTCGTCGACACCAACGAGGTCGTCCTCGGCCCCAAGCCCGTGTTCGCCGCGGGCGTCGTCGACGACTTCGAGGGCTACGGCGACGACACCGCGCTGCGCGCCGAGTACGTCACGTACGGCGCGAACACGATCTCCCTGGAGACCGGCTCGGTCGGCGGCGGCGACAAGGCCCTGCGGCTCGACTACGACTTCGCGACCCAGACGTACACGGGCCTCGGCAAGCAGCTCAGCGGCGACTGGTCCGACTTCAACGAGCTCGCGATCTGGGTCGACCCCGACGGCTCGGACAACAAGATGGTGCTCCAGCTCAACGCCGGCGGCGTCGCCTACGAGGCGTACCCGTCGCTCGCGGGCGACGAGCCGCAGCTCGTGACCGTCCCGTTCGTCGACTGGCGCCCGGCACCGTGGGACACGTCCCACGCCGACCGCCGCATCTCCGACGACGACCTGCGGGCGCTGACGTCGTTCAACATCTACGTCAACAGCGTCGAGGGCGGCGCGGCCTCCGGCTCGATCGTCGTCGACGACATCGCCGCACGGCCCGGCGTCGAGCCGCCGCCCGTCTTCTCCGACGTCCCCAAGGGCCACCCCTACGAGACCGAGATCCTGTGGCTGCACGCCCAGGGCCTCGCCGACGGCTACCCGGACGGCACGTTCAAGCCGACGAAGCACGTCAAGCGGCAGGACGTCGCGCAGCTCCTGTACGACTACGAGGACGCGTCGTTCACCCCGCCGGTCAAGCCGTCGTTCCTCGACGTCCGCAAGACGAGCGCGGCCTACACGGCGATCGAGTGGCTCGTCGCCGAGGGGCTCGTCGACGACGGCGTGCTGTTCCTGCCGAACGCGCCGCTCGACCGGTCGTCCGCCGCCGAGCTCCTGTGGCGGCTCGCCGGCTCGCCCGAGCCCGAGGGCACCGAGGCGTTCCGGGACGTGCCGACGTGGCACCCGTTCCGGACCGCGATCACGTGGGCCACGGAGGTCGGCGTCGTCGAGCCGCAGTCGCCGTACACGTACGGCGTGCTCAAGCCCGTGCAGCGCCAGGAGCTCGCCCGGTACCTCTACCGGTTCGACGCCCTCCCGTCGCCGCTCGAGCCCGTCGTGCTGTCCGACTTCGCGGACGGCGCGCAGGGCTGGGGCCCGCTCGACAACGGACCCGGCTCCGCGACCGCGTCGAACGGCACGCTCACCATCGAGGCGGTCGCGGGCGACGGCGGGTGGTTCTCCTTCACGCCGTCGGTCGCCGACTGGACCGGCCGGACGCAGCTCGCGTTCGACGTCGTGTCCACGACCGGATTCGACACCAAGGCGGCCCTGCAGGTCGGGTCGTCGTGGCAGTGGTGCGAGACCGCCCAGGTCGGCTGGGTCCAGGAGCCGCGCACGGGCGACACCCCGCTCGTCGTGGACCTGGCCACCCTGAGCGCCGAGTGCGGCGCGCAGCTCGCCGACGTCAAGCGCGTGAACCTGTACTTCAACGGGGGCACGCACGTGATCGACGACGTCGAGCTCCGCTGACGTCCTGATGCCCGACGGGGCCGGCCGCCACCTGGCGACCGGCCCCGTCGCCGTCACGACGTCGTCAGGAGGCCGTCGGTCAGGAGGCCGCGGGCCGACGGGAGGACGTCGGCCGCGACCGCGTCGGCCTCGACCTCCAGGAGCGCGCCCAGGGCGCCGATGATCTGGCCCGCCGTGAGGTCGCCGTCGCACGCGCCGACGAAGCCTGCGAGCGCCGTCCCCACCTGCACCGTGCGGCCGAACCCGCCGCCCTGCCGCAGCAGCACGACCTGCGGGTCGACGTCGCCGGGCGTGAGGTAGCGCTCCTCGGTGACGTCCGGGGCGACGACGAGCCGCTGCGCCGCGAGCTCCTCGTCGGACCAGCCGGCGAGCCGGTCGTGCGCGGCGAGGGCCGCGTCGATCACCGGACCGAGCGGCTGGGCGACGCTGCCCGTGACCTCCTCCAGGCGACGCAGCCGCGGGCCCGCGTCGTCGAGCGGGCGGCGCAGCGTGACGATCCCGAAGCCGACCGCCTCGACGTCCCGGCTCGCGAAGTCGTCCAGCCACGCGCCGTACCGCCGCGCCCACGCATCGCGGTCCCGGTCGGGGGTCGTGCCGCCGTCACGGATCCACGTCTCGGCGTACTCGGCGGGGTCCTGGAGCTCGCGCTGCACGACCCACGCGTCGAGGCCGGACGCGTCGACCCACGACCCGATGCGCTCGTCCCACGACTCGCCGCGCCGCACCTCCCAGTTGCCGAGCAGCTGCGCGACGCCGCCCGGCTCGAGCACGGACCCGACGCCCTCGACGAGCTCGCGCACGATCGCGTCGCCCGCCCGGCCGCCGTCGCGGTACTCGTACGCGGGGACGTCGGCGTCGCGCGGTGTGATGACGAACGGCGGGTTGCTCACCACGAGGTCGAACCGCTCCCCCGCGACGGGCTCCAGCATCGACCCGGACCGCAGCGTGACCTGGTCGCCAACGCCCGCCAGAGCCGCGTTGAGCCGGGCGAACGCGAGCGCACGCGCCGAGATGTCGGTCCCGACGACCGCGTCCGCGTGCCGGGTCGCGTGCAGCGCCTGGATGCCGCAGCCGGTGCCGAGGTCGAGCACGCGGCGGCGCGGCGACCGGACCGTGACCTGCGCGAGCGTCGTCGACGCGCCGCCCACGCCGAGCACGTGGTCGGTGCGCAGCGCGGTCCCCGTCGCGAGCTCGCCGAGGTCGGAAGCGATCCACCAGTCGACCTCGCCGCCGCCGTCGACCGCGGTGTACGGGCGCAGGTCGACCAGGGGGCGCACCTCGTCGTCGGGCGACGACCCCGCGGCCTCGACCAGGCCGAGCGCCGCCGCGCCGTCCGTGCCCAGCGTCGGCAGGGCGGCGTCGAGCACGCGACGCGGGGCGCGGCGCCCGAGCAGCAGGACGCGCACGAGCGTCGCCACCGGGTCGCTGGACGCTGCCGTGGCCCGCAGCGCCGGCACGGGCTCCTCGCGGTGCAGCGCCGCCGCGGCCACCGGCCCGAGCAGCCGCTCGACCGCCGCGACCGTGAAGTCGGCGGCGGTGAGGTCGGCGCGCAGGGCGTCGAGCAGGGGCAGGTCGGTGCGGGGGACGGCGACGCTCATGCACCGATTGTCGCGGGAGCAGGCAGGACGCGCCGACACGGCGGACGGTCGCGGGGGCGTCACGCGGACTCGGTCCGCCGACGCGCACCCGGGCCCTCGGCGTCAGGGCCGGGCGGCTTCGACCTCGACGACCAGCGGACGGTGGTCGCTCGCCCGCTCGACGGTCTCGTCGGCACGGACCGTCGCGGACCGCGCCCGCAGGCCGGGGCCGAGCATGACCGCGTCGATGCGGTGCTTCGCGTCGACCGCCGGGTACGTGGGCGGGCCGTCGGGGTCGGCGTCGGTGAGGTCCTGGAGGATCCGGTCCCACGTCGCGCCGCCGGGCCGCTCGTTGAGGTCGCCGAGCAGGACGTGCGGGGGCGGCGCCGCCGCGAGGTGCCGCAGCAGCATCTCCAGGTGCGCGGCGCGCTCGTCACGCACGAGCGACAGGTGCACGCACAGCACGGCGACCCCGTCCACGCGGGCCATCGACGCCCCCCGCCGGGTCGTGCCCGGGCGCCACGGCAGACGCACCGCGTGCGCACCGGTGACCCGGCGGCCCGGGGCGACGAGCAGGGCCGTCGTCCGGGACCCGCGCCCGCCGACCGCGACCCTCAGGCCGGTCACGTGCGCGAGCCGGCGCAGCCGCCACCGGCCGAGCAGGCCCCGCGGCGGCTCCTGCACGCCGAGGACGTCCGGCTGTGCCTCCCGCACCACGGTGGCGACCGCGTCGCGGTCGACCTTCAGGCCCTTGACGTTGTAGGTCATGAGGCGCAGCCCACGGGTCATGCCGGACAGGTCATCACGTCCCGAGCAGCCACGCCACCCCTCGACGCAGCAGGTCCTGCCGGGACGGCGAGGCGTACGAGCGGACGTCGTGCCCGAGCGCGTCGTACAGGACCCGGCCCGGCCCCGGTGCGACCCAGACCACCGGGTGTGCGACGGAGGTCCCGTCGGCATGCTCGACGTCCGCGACGACGAGCACCCGCGACCCGCCCGCCACGACCAGGTCGGCGTACCGCTCGTCCGTCGCCGTGACCGTCGAGAGCCCGGACGTCACCGGGTGGCCGTCGTCGACGACCCGGAACGTCGCGTCGCCCAGTGGCGGGTGCCACGACGCCCCCTCGACCCAGCACCCGCCCAGCGCGGTCGCCCAGCGCGGGTCGTCGCCGAACGTGTTCGCCGCCTGGTGCACGCCGAGGACCGGCACGCCCCCGTCGACGAGCGCCGCCCGCCGGTCGTGGAAGCTACGCCACGCCCCTGCGTCGCCGTCGAGCGGACCGCGGCCGCTGTTGACGACCAGCAGGTCGACGTCCGCCGGGCCGACGTCGTCGAGCGCGTCGGGGAACGTGCTGCGCAGCGTCACGTCGTGGCCGTCGGCCCGCAGCAGGGTCGCGACCGCGTCCGACGTCGCCGCGTGGTCGTGCCACGGGTCGCCGTACCGGTCCCGTCCCACGAGCACCAGCACCCGGGTCATCGCGGTCCTCCCGTCCGGCGCGTCTGGCCGCTCACAGGTCGTGGGTGGTGGTCGCACCGTCCGGCCAGGTGACCGTCAGCCGGTCGCCGTCCAGCACGGCGTGCGGCGGACTGGCGTCACGGTCGGCCCCGGGCTGCGGTCCGGTCGGGCTGCCGTGCAGGCCCACCGCGACGACCCACCAGACGCCCGGCTCGACCGGGGCGGTCAGCCACGGGACGCACGCGACGGCTCCGAGCGGGCTCGCGTCGGTCGCGGCGTGCACGCCGCTGCGCGCACCCTCGTCGTCAGGGCCGCCCGGACGTCCCGCGGCGACCGGGCCGAGCGGGCTGACCGCGACGAGCTCCGTCAGGGTGCTCGTCGCGCCACCCGCGCGGACGACGACCGAGCGCGCTCCGTCGTCCGACGTCGTCGCGTCGCCCGTCAGCGCCCACCCGCCGCAGCGGACGGCCGTGACGGGCCGCTCGCCGGACAGGCTCTCGACCTGGACCGCCCGGACCTCCCACGCGCCGCGCACCAACGAGACCGTCCGCACCGACCCCGCGGGCACGCTCGTGCCGCCCAGGCCGGAGCCGTGCGCCTCGGCCGACGGCTCGGCGTCGAGCCAGTGCACCGCGGCGCGCGACGCGGCGGTGCCGACCCGGGCGGGCCCGCCGTCGCCGTCCGTGCGCGACGCGCCCTGCTCCCCGCCACCCCCAGCGCCGTCGCCCGTGCCGGCGCCCCCACCGACACCGACACCGACACCGACACCGACACCGAGCAGCGTCATCCCCGTCCGGTGCGTGGCCCGTCCGTCGGCGTCGAGCAGCACGACGGCCTGGTCGACGGGCGAGCGCCACGCGGCGTCGTCGAGCAGCGGCGCGGTCGCGGTCGAGTAGCCGAACCGCGCGTACAGCGGCGAGTCGCCGGTGTCCGCGCCCTCGTCGGCGTGGTCGGTGCCGTGGTTGACGACCCGGACGACGCCGTCGGCGCGTGTCCCGGAGACGATCCAGCCGGGTGCGGCGACGGCGACGAGGTCGTCGCCCTGCTCGACGGGCAGCGGCTCCTCGGGCGCGGTCCACACGGGGTGGTCGGCGGGCAGCGCGAGGCCGAGCATCCCCTTGGACGCCCAGTACGGGGACCCGGTGCCGGAGTAGCGCTGCGCGATCGGCCGCCACGGGCCGTGCCAGCCGAGGGTGAGGAGCCCGTCGTCGTCGGGGGCGCCGTGCTCGACGAAGTGCCCGACGACCGACGACGCCGCGCGACGCAGCCGCCCGGGCGAGGTGCTCGGCACGCCCGCGAGGGCGCCGGCCCAGAACGGTGCCGCGGCGGCGAACCGGTAGGTGAGGCTGCGGCCCTGCACGAGGGGTCCGCCGTCGGCGCCGACGAGCCGGACCGCGTCGAGCAGGAACCGGTCGAGGCGTGCGACGTCGCCCTCCCGCCGGTCGGCCGCGAGGTCGGCGGCGCCCTGCATGCGCGACCAGAGCACCGGGTAGAGGTGCATCGCCCAGCCGACGTAGTGGTCGTACGCGCGGCCCGCGCCGTCGGAGTACCAGCCGTCGCCGCGGTAGAAGGAGTCGTGCAGCGCGAGGTCCTGCTCGACGTCGTCGCGGGACCACGGGCCGCCGACGGACCGCAGGAACGTCTCGACGACGACGCGGAACCACAGCCAGTTGGTGCGCGGGTAGCCGGGGTCGCCGACGACGGGCGCGAGGTACTCGACGACCCGCTGCTGGACGGCGTCGTCGAGCCGGTCCCAGATCCAGGGGCGCGTGAGGTCGAGGATGAGCGCGAGCGACGCGGCCTCGACCTTCGCCTGCCCGTGCTCCTCGGGGCGCACCCACCGTTCGGGCGACGACGGGTCGGTGCCGGCGGCGAGCCCGGCGGCGTACCGCTCCGCGAGGCCGAGGGGGTCGCGGCCGTCCTCGCCGGCGAGCCGGAACCCGGCGAGCAGGAACGTCCGGGCGAACCCTTCGAGGCCGTCGACGGCGGTGCCGTACCCGCCCGGTGCGCCGGGCAGCGTGACGAGCGCGCCGGTCGGCGAGGCGTAGGGGCGGACCGCGGTGAGCATGGCGTCGGCGAGGTCGGCCCAGTCCTGCCGGGTCCGGACGACGGACGGCGCCGGGTCGGCGGCACGGTCGGCCGCGCGGTCGGCGACGCGGCGGGCGGCCCGTCCGACGGCGGGCCGAGCGGCGGCCCCGAGCGTGCCGTCGGTGCCGGGGCGGGTGGTGGTGCCGGTCACGCGATGACCTCCAGGTGCGCGCGGGTGACGGGGGCGAGCGGGGCGAGGCCGAGCGCGTACCGCTCGAGCTCGTCGAGGGCCGCGTCGCTCATGCGCCGGGTCTCCGACCCGAGCGAGCCCGCGACGTGCGGGGTGAGCATGACGTTCGGCAGGTCGTGCAGGACGGACCCGGGCGGCAGGGGCTCGGGGTCGGTGACGTCGAGGACGGCGTCGATCCGGCCGCTCGCGCACTCGGCCTCGAGGGCCGCGGTGTCGACGAGCGCCCCGCGCGCGGTGTTGACGAGGGTCGCGCCGTCGCGCAGGAGCGCGAGCTCGGCGGCGCCGATCATCCGGTACGTCGCGGGCAGCGACGGGGCGTGCAGGGAGACGACGTCGCTGCGGCGCAGCAGCTCGGGCAGGTCGACGAGCTCGGCACCGGCGGCGGCGACCTCGGCGGGGTCGGCGACGGGGTCGACGACGAGGACGGCGTCGTTCTCCAGGACCCGGAGCAGCTCGACGACGCGCCGCCCGATGCGGGAGAACCCGACGACCCCGATGGTGCGGCCGCGGTTGGTGAGCTCGCGGTGGCCGACCTGCTGCCCGAACGACCAGCCGTCGCGGCGGGTGCGGGCGGTCGCGGCGAACCAGGGGGCGCGCTTGCCCGCGAGGACGATCGCGGCGAGCGTGAACTCGGCGACGGGGCGGGCGTTCTCCTCGGCGGCGGACGTGACGAGCAGCCCGCGGTCCCACACGGCGTCGGTGACGAGCCCGCGGACGGACCCGGCGGCGTGCAGGACGGCACGCAGGTGCGGTGCGGCGTCGAGCACCTCGGCGGTGAGGGCGGGCGCGCCCCACGACGTGACGAGGACCTCGACGTCGGCGAGCCGCTCCCGTGCCTCGGGGGTCGCGAGGTCCTGCACGCACAGCGGGCTGCCGACGCGGGCGAGCCGCTGGAGGCGCGCCTGCTGCGGGCCGGGGAACAGGAGCGCGAACGTACCGGGGTCCATGACGAGCAGCGCGTGCGGGCGTCGGGGCTCGCCGCCGTCCGCCGCGGTGGCCACGGCCGGGACGCTCGTGCCGTCCTGGTCGCTCGGGTCGGTCAGGTGCACCACGCGGTTCCTTCCGGGTCGGCCCCGGCGCACGGTCGTCGTCGACCGGCCGTGTGGCTGCGATCGATCACATCCGCTGTGTTCGTTCCTGTCAAGCCAAACGAGCGATACGATCAGGTTCGATCATCGACGATCGACGAGGAGCACGGATGACGTCGCTGCACGACCTGTGGGCCGGCGCCACGACGCCCGACGTCGTCGCGCCTCTCCTCACGGCAGGCACCACCCTGCCCATCCCGCCTGCCACCGACCGGCCCCGCTGGACGGTGATCGCCGACCGCCTCCCCGCCGACCTGCGCGCGACCGCCGACGCCGAGCGCGGCACCCCCTGGCCGCAGCCGCTCGCCTCCGGCTACGCCCGCGTGTGGCGCGACGGCGACCGCGCCGCCCACGAGGCCGTCGTCTTCGCGCGCCAGCGGCGGCTCGCCCGCGCGGTCCTGCTCGCCGCCGCGACCACCGACGACCCGTGGCTCGACGAGGTCGTCGACGGCGTGACGCTGCTGTGCGAGCAGAGCTCGTGGTGCTGGCCCGCGCACGACGACGTGCACCGCCGCACGGGCGACGTCGTGCCGGACGTCGACGACCCGGTCCTCGACCTCGGCGCGGGCGAGGTCGCCGGTCTGCTCGCCTGGACCGACCACGTCCTCGGCGCCCTGCTCGACGCGCGCGCCCCGGGGCTGCGCCGCCGCGTCCGGCGCGAGGTGCGGGCCCGCGTGCTCGACCCGTTCCGGCAGCGTCGCGACTGGTCGTGGCTGCGGCCGCCGCTGAGCAACTGGACGGCGTGGATCCACGCGAACGTCCTCGCCGCCGCACTGGCGCTGCTCGACGGCCCGGACGACGCCGCCGAGCGTGCGCAGGTCGTCGCGCTGGTCGCCGGGGGCGTCGACGACTACCTCGCGTCCCTGCCCGCCGACGGTGCGATCGACGAGGGCCACGGCTACTGGTGGGCCGGCGCGTGCCGCGCGCTCGAGGCCCTCACGCTGCTCGACCACGCGACCGGCGGGACGCTCGACGCGTCCGCGCTACCGATCGTGCGGGCGCTCGTCGACTACCCGCACCGCATGCAGCTCGGCCCGGACCGGTACCTCGCGGTGGCCGACGGCAGCGCGACCGCCCCCGTCGCAGCCCCGTGGCACGTGCTGCACGACTGGGCGCGACGCACCGGGGCCCCCGACGCCGCCCGGCACGCGGAGGCGTCCCGGCCCGACGCGCTGGTGGTCGACGAGATGGGGCAGCTCGGCCGCCTGGTCGGCGCGCTCGCGCACGACTGGCCCGAGCACCGCCCGGGTCCCCCGCTGGTCGCCGACGTGTGGCTGCCCAGCACGCAGGTCGCGGTCGCCCGCCCGGCGGCCGGGACGCCCCGCGGCCTGACGCTCGCCGTCAAGGGCGGGCACAACGACGAGCACCACAACCACTGCGACGTCGGCGCGGTCGTCGTCGCGGCGGACGGCGTGCCGGTCGTCGTCGACCCCGGTCGCCCGACCTACACCGCGCAGACGTTCGGCCCCGACCGGTACGACATCTGGACGATGCGCAGCGCGTGGCACTCCGTGCCGACCGTCCGCGGCCACGAGCAGCCGCCCGGCCGCCGGTTCGCCGCACGCGACGTCGGGCACGCGGTCGACGCCGAGGGCACGACCGTCCGCCTCGACCTCGCGGGTGCGTACCCCGACGGCGTCGTCGAGCGGTGGACCCGGACGGCCCGCCTGGACCGGACGAGCGTGCGCGTGACGGTCGACGACCACTGGACGCTGCCCGCCGACACCCCGACGGCATCAACGGCACCGACCGTCGTGCACTACGTCCTCGCCGGGACGGTGACGCCGGACGGCCCCGGCCGCGTGCTCGTGCAGCCCCTCGACGGCGCCCCCAGGACCCTGCTGACCTGGGACGCGACCTGCGCGACGGGCGCGCTGACGGTCCGCGACCTCGACGACCCGATGCTGACCCAGGTCTGGGGAGACCGCCTCACCCGCCTCGACCTGACCGTCGACGACCACGACGGCCACGGACGCCTGACCCTGACCGTGGAGGTCCTCGCATGACGCAGCCGCTCGCGGACGCCCGGCGGGACCGGATCGTCGAGATCCTGCGCCGCGAGGGCACGGTGCGCGTCACCGACCTGGCGGCCCGGCTCGACGTCACGCCCGTGACGGCTCGTCGCGACGTCGCGCTCCTCGCGGACGAGGGCGTCGTGCGGCGCGTGCACGGCGGGGCGGCGCTCGCCGACCCGGCCGACGCGCTCCCCGGCCCGGCCGGGGACACGGGTCCGCGCACGACCCCGCCGAGCACCGGGCTGCGGCTCGGCATCGTCGTCCCGTCGCTCGACTACTACTGGCCGGGCGTCCTGCACGGCGTCCGCGAGGCGGCCGACGACGTCGGCGCCCGCGTCGTGCTGCGCGGCTCGTCGTACGACGCCGCCGACGACGACCGCCAGCTCACGTGGCTCGTGGAGCACGGCGCGGTCGACGGCCTGCTGCTGGCCCCGGACCTGCGCCCGCCCGGCGGCGACGCGCTGCTCGCACGCCTCGCGACCCTCGACCTCCCCGTCGTGCTCGTCGAGCGCACCGCCACGACCGGCACGCCGCGCGAGTCCGTCGTGTCCGACCACGCCCTGGGCGCGGGGACCGCCGTCCACCACCTGGCCGCGCTCGGGCACGCCCGGGTGGGGCTGCTCGCCAGCCCGACGAGCCCGACGACGCCGCACGTGCGCCGCGGCTGGCGGGCGGCGTGCGCGGACCTCGGGCTGCCGCTCGACGGCACGCCGGACGTGGCGGCGGTCCCCTACCGCGACCCGCGCTGGCGGGAGTCGGCCGACGCGTTCCTCGACGCGTGCCAGGCGACCGGGACGACCGCGGTGCTGGTCCACTCCGACCCGGAGGCGATCTCGCTGGTCGAGCGCTGCCAGGAGCGCGGCCTGCGCGTGCCGGGCGACCTGTCGGTCGTCGCGTACGACGACGAGGTCGCGGGCCTCGCGTCACCGGCGCTCACGGCCGTCCGGCCCCCGCGGCGCGCGGTCGGCCGGGCCGCGGTCGAGCTGCTCGTCGCCCGGCTGCGGGACCCGGGCCGCCCGGTGCACCGCGTGACCGTCACGCCCGAGCTGCTGGTGCGCGAGTCGACGGC
>NZ_BIMR01000224.1 GCF_004306155.1 Cellulomonas biazotea | reverse complement strand
GCTTCGTCGCGGCCGTCGACGAGGACGCCGTCGCGCCGGCCGACGCGCCGGCCGAGGAGCGGCCGCCGGGCGGGTGGGTCGTCGCGCCGCGCGCCCGTGCGCGCTGGCTGTTCTCGCGGGTGGCGGGTGTCGTCGCGGCCCTCGCGGGCGTCGTCGCGGTCGTCCTCATGCTCGCGGTGCCGGGGCTGCGGCCCGACCCGCTGGACGTGTTCTTCCTGGACAGCGCGGCACGCAGCCTCGCAGTCGTCACGCTCGTCACCTACGTGCTGGCGGGCGTCCACGAGCTCATGCACGTGATGGCCGCGGCGGCGACGGGCGTCCCGGCCCGCCTGCGGATCACGCGGCGGCTGTACTTCCTCACGTTCGAGACGAACCTGACCGGGCTGTGGGCGCTGCCACCGCGGCGGCGGGTCGGTCCGCTGCTGGCAGGCATGGGGTTCGACGCCGTGGTGCTGCTGGTCGCGCTGCTGCTGCGCGCGGCGCTCGTCGGCCCGGACGCGTTCCTCGCGGCGGTCGTCGTGGTCGAGCTGTCGGCGCTCGTCGTGCAGCTCTTCGTCTTCCTGCGCTCCGACGTCTACGCGGTGATGACGGCCCTGCTCGGCTGCACGTCGCTCGACCGCACGACCCGCCTGCTGCTGCGCAGGTCCGTGCGGAGGCTCTCGGACGAGCAGGCGGCGACGCTCGCGGCGACCCCGGCGCGGGACCTCGCGGTCGCCCGCTGGTACCGGTGGGTGCACGCCGCCGGGTACGCGGTGGCGGCGTGGTTCTTCGTCGCGTTCTTCGTGCCGTCGACGTGGCACCTGCTGGTGTGGGTGCGGGACGCGGTCGTCGTGCACGGGCCGACCACGTGGCCGTTCTGGGAGGCCCTGCTGCTGGGGGCGGTCCTGCTGTCCCCGCGGGTCCTCACGGGGGTGGTCGCGCTGCGCGACCTCGCGGCACGCCGAGATGTCAGGCGGGCTCGGGTGCGTCCCGCTCGTCGGCGTGCGCGACGTGTCGCAGCTGCCCCCAGATGAGGACGACGAACACCGCCGACCCGACGAACGCGAACCAGAACGGCGCCGTCACCCCGTAGCGCTGGGCGAGCAGCCCGCCGATCCCGGCGCCGATCACGAGCCCGCCGAACACGCCGACGAGGTTGACGCTGCCGACCCGGCCCTGCAGCGCGGTCGGGACGGCCCGCTGCCGGATGGTGACGGACGTCGTGCCCCACACGAACGCGTGCGCGCCGAACACGAAGAAGACGACCATCGCGAACCAGGCGGTCGTCGTGAGGGCGAGCGCCAGGTGCGTGAGGGTCTCGATGATGAGCCCGATGCGCATGAGGTTCGCGAGGCTGATGCGCCGGGTCAGCCACCCGTACCCGAACGTCGCGACGAGCCCGCCCGCGGCCTGCACGGTCGTGACGAGGCCGAACCCGACCTCACCGAGGCCGAGCCGCTGCTGCGCGTAGAGGACGAGGACGGACCACGCGGCGCCGAACGTCACGTTGAAGATGAGGATCGTCAGGACGAGCGTGCGGACCGCGGCGTGGTGCCGGACCCAGCGAACGCCCTCGGCGATGTCGTGGCGGATGTGCGTCGCGACGCGCTCGGTGTGCACCGGCGGCAGCCGCAGCCGGGAGATCATCACGGCGCCCGCGGCGACGAGGACCGCGTCGGCGAAGAACGGCACCGACTGCCCGGTCGCGAACAGCGCGGCGCCGACGGGCGGTCCGACGAGCTGGTTGACGGTGACGAACCCGGCCTGGATGCGGGAGTTCGCGACGACCAGGTCGTCCCGGTGGACGAGCATCGGCACGAGCGTCGACGACGCGTTGTCGGCGAACGTCTCCGCGGTGCCGAGCAGGAACATCGCGACGAGGACGAGCGCGATCGGGGCGGCGTCGAGCAGGACGGCGGTCGCGAGGAGCGCGAGGACGACGGCCCGCAGGGAGTCGACGACGAGGACGAGGCGGCGGCGGTCGAGCCGGTCGGTCAGTGCCCCCGCCCACAGCCCGAACAGCAGGGGCGGCAGCCACTGGAGCAGCGCGGCGCTGGCGACGAGGAACGCGTCGTCGGTGCGCGACGCGACGAGCAGGGGCCCGGCGGCGAGGACGATGCCGTCGCCGAGGTTCGTCGTCCACGACGAGGCGAGCAGCCACCGGAAGCCGGTGCCCAGCCTGTGCGGGACGACGGACTCGACGATCCGGGACGACACGCCGAGCACGGTATCCCGGCGTGCCGCCCCGGCTCGAACGGATACGCGGTCGGCAGACGCCCTCCCCGCACGCGCAGCGAGGGCGGGCGGGACCGCGCGGGGGCTCAGCGGGGGAGCGCCGCCAGCAGCTCGGGGTCGTCCATGCCGGGCAGCGCGTAGCCCCTGCCGTCCTCCCACGGGATGTCGTCGCCGTCGACCCGCACCGACCACCATGCGTCCGGCAGAGCCCGGCGCAGCTCCGTCAGCGCTCCGCACCAGTGCACGAGCGACGCGAGCGCGTGGAACGGGTGCGGGGGCAGCGCCGTCGTCCCGCGCAGCACCACGGCGGGCGGCAGGGGAGGGGCGTCGAACGACAGGCGCGGCGCGCTCAGACGCAGCGCGGCGTTCCACTCGTCGACGACGCGCGCGACCAGCACCTCCTCGTGCGGGGCGAGGGGCATGGTGCGCTCGGCGACGTACTGGAGGGAGACGCTCACGGCGGCACAACGTACCGTCTGGTACCGCCTGGTTGCGACGGGTTCCTGCCGGATCCTCCCAGTTCCCCGCGCCGGCGCACCGGGGCTGCGGGCGCGCCCGGCCGCGTTCACCCGCAACGGTCCTGGACAGACGTCCGGAAATCGCCACGAACCGCCCCCGGAATGTGACGAACATGGTCCGAACGGCCCATGTCGACGGTGTCCACATGATGGGACGATGGCTGTGGCCGGCAACCCCGGCGCCCACAGCACCACACGTCCGCGCACTCACGAGGAGCGTCCCCGCATGTCCGCCGTCACGATGCACCACACGACCCCCGCCACCGGCTCGCGCGTCGCCCACCTGGTCGACACCGTCCGCTGGGCCCCCGCACCGCGCTTCGAGGGCGACGCCGCCCACAAGTGGCGGTTCGTCGGCTACGTCGGCGGCAGCATGCTCGCCTGGACCGCCGCGGGCCTGCTCCTCGCCGCCGGCATCGGCCGGCTCATCGGCCTGCTGGGCTGACTCGTACGTCGGGCGCGCTGCTCGGCGTGACGCGACCCCGGGCGGCCGTTGCTCCAGTCGGGCGAATCCGGCGCGAAACGGCGAAGCGGGCATACCGCCGCCGCTAGCGTGCGCGCCGTGACCGTGCTGCTCGCCGCGCCCCCGGCGCCCGCCCCGACCCCGGTGCGCGCCCTGACGACGCCCGGTGACGCACCGGCCCGCGACACCGCCCGGCCGTCCGCGCGGCGCCAGGTCGAGGCCCGCCTCGGGCCCCGCGTCATGCGGGTCGTCGTCGCGACGGCTGCGGTCCTCGCCCTCGTCCCCGTGACCGTCGTCGCGGTCGGTGCGGTCGGGTCGTCCCTGCGCGGCGCAGCGGGACGGTCTGACGGGAGTCCCGCCGCGACCTTCGCGACCGCCGTCGTCGTCGCGGTCGTCGCGTGGGTCGTGGGCACCTTCGTCGGGGTGCGGATCGGCACCCTCGTCGCGTGGCTCGCGCTGCGGCCCGTGCTGCGGCGTGACCGTCGACGTCTGGCGGCCGTGCTCGACGGCACGACCGTCGTGCAGGGCGTCGGCATCCGCCCTGGCTACGGGCGCAGCCGCACCGTCGAGCTGCCCGACGGCTCCGTGGTCACCATCACGCAGCTCCGCGACCGGGACGGCGCGGGGCGCCAGGTCGGCTTCACGCGCTGCGGTCCGGACGTCGACGGCGTCGGCCGGGCGGCCGCGGCCATGGCGCTCACGGCCTACCAGGTCGCCCAGGGCGAGCGGCCGTGGTTCCCGCAGCTCGCCGACGGCCGCACGCCGCAGCGGTGGGGGACGTTCGGCACGACACCCTGACGCGGCTCCGTCGTCAGCCGGCGCGTGGGCTCAGGTGAGCGGTGACGCGCCCGGGGCGAGGCCGGACTGCTCGTCGTCGGTGAGCGTGTGCGGTGGCAGGACCAGGACGACCTCCGGGTCGGACCACGGCGTGAACCACGCGTAGAGGACCAGGTCCGCGCCGGTCCGCCGCAGCACCGCGCGGTCGAGCTGCACCGTGAGGCACGCGAGCGCGTCGGTGTCGACGACCAGCCGGGCCACGGCCACGGCGAGCGCCCGCTCGGCGTGCAGGACCTCGTCCTCGGGCGCCTTGGTGTCGACGGCCAGCACGACCTCGGCGGTCGCCGGGGCGCCGAGCTGCTCGGCGAGCTCCTCGGCCAGCACGGGGTGGGTCACGGCGGACACCCGTACGTCGAGCGCGGCGGGCGCCGGCGTGCCGAGCAGGGCGTGCAGGCGCGCGGACACGTCGTCGACTCCGGCGTCGGTGCGCAGGGCCAGCGTGTAGCGGAGCACGGATCCTCCTTCGGGCTGTCGGGCTGTCGGGCTGTCGGGCTGTCGGGCTGTCGGCGGGGCCAGGCGCCTCGGTCGGGCACGCGGGTCGCGGGGCGATCCTGTCAGGGGAACAGGCGCAGCACCTGCCCGCCGCGCAGCACCATGACCTCGTCGAGCCCTTCGATGGGCCACCGCGTGAACTGCGTCCGCAGCGCGTCCATCGACGCGGCGCTGTCGTCGAGGTTGAGCACGACGCGCGACGTCTGGCCCTCGGTCACCTTGCCCTGGATCTCGGACCAGATGGAGCGCGGGTTGCTCCGGGTCGGCGCGTAGTTGTCGAAGATCCTGCCCTCGATGCGGAAGTCGGGGTTGCGGCTCGTGCCGGGCAGGTGCGGGTTCTGCTCGACGCGGTAGCCGAGGTCGGCGAGCCGGTCGGCGGAGTCCTGCTCGCGCTGCAGGCTGCGGCGCAGCTCGGGGTTGGCGTTGCGCGGGATGTTCGTGCGTGGGCCGGTCGGCGTGCCGCCCGCCGACCCCGTCGGCTGCGTGCCGGAGGTGCCCGACGACCCGGACGACCCGCTACCGGACGACCCGGACGACCCGCTCGACCCGCTCGACCCCTCCGACGAGCCGCCCTCGCCGGTCGAGCCCGCGGCCTGCGACAGCATGACGCCGCTGAGCCCGACGACGCCTCCGAGCGCGAGGGTGCCGAGCAGCTCCGCGGTGATCGTCGTGGTGAGGACCATCCCGCCGCCGGCGAGCGCGAGACCGCCGAACGGCGGGAACAGGAACAGCCCGGCGACGGCGATGACGAGTCCCATGACCAGCAGCGCGTCGCCGAGCGCGTCGAGGATGTGCCAGGTGCGCACGAGCCGGTCGTCGCCGTCGGCGCCGCGCAGGACGCCCACCACGGCGACGACCCCGACGACGACCGCGCCGGACCGGGTGAGCAGCGCGTACCAGCGCAGCGCGACGAGGTCCGGGACGGGCAGCGACCGGTCGGCGCGCAGGCCCCGCACACCGCGCACGACGAGGACGCCGGACAGGGCGACGGCCAGCGCGGCCGCGCCCACGAGGAACCACACGACGGGCCGCCACGTCGCGACGTCCTGCAGGACCGCGAACGTCCGGGTGCCGCCGACGACGTAGTACGCGACGGGGACGGCGAGCAGCAGCACGGCGAGCGCCCCGACGACGAGCTGCACGCGGGCCGCGCGTCCGGCCGTGCCACCGGCGCGGGCGCGGTCGGTGAGGGCGACGAGCCGTGCACCGGCGGCGCGGGGCGACCAGCGCTCGC
>NZ_BIMR01000223.1 GCF_004306155.1 Cellulomonas biazotea | reverse complement strand
GCTGCCCGCCGCCACGTGGCGCGCGCTCGCGCAGGCGCACGCGCAGCGCGCCGACGAGGCGACCGCGGGGCACCGCGAGCGGCGCGCGCGTGGCGAGCGGCACGCCGTCGAGGACTTCCTGTTCGAGTACTACCCCGCGAAGCCCGCCGCGCTGCGCCGGTGGCACCCGGGGGTCGGTGCCGCCCTCGCCCCCGACCACGACGGCCCCGCACCGCACGCCGCGTGGCGGTGGTACGCGACCGGCGCGGACGGCACGGTCACGCTCGACGTCGACGCGTTCGTCGCGGACCGGGGCGACACCGTGCGGTTCGTCGCGGGGCTGCTGCGCGCGACCCGCGACCGGCCGGCGTTCACCGGCTGCTTCGGGCTGCACGAGTGGGCGATGGTGTACCGGGAGGGCGACGACGAGCACCGGCACCCGCTGCCGCTGCGGCTCGGCGGGGCGGGCACCGACGCGGTCGTCGAGGCGCACCGGATCCGCTGCTCGCACTTCGACGCGTTCCGGTTCTTCACGGCCGACGCGGTCGCCCGCAACACCCTGCAGCCGACCCGCGAGTCGCAGGTCGCCCTCGAGCAGCCGGGCTGCCTGCACGCCGGGATGGACGTCTACAAGTGGGCGCTCAAGCTCGGGCCGGCCGTGCCCGGCAACCTGCTGCTCGACTGCTTCGCGCTCGCACGGGACATCCGCACGCTCGACATGCAGGCGTCGCCCTACGACGTCACGGCGTACGGTCTGGACCCGGTCGCGATCGAGACGCCGGACGGCAAGGCCGCGTACGTGGCACGGCAGCGCGGCTTCGCCGAGCGGGGCAACGTGCTGCGGGGGCGTCTCGTCGACGTCTGCGAGGCGCTCCCCGTCTGACGGTCGTCGCGGCGCTCGGACCGGCGCCGCCGGGACGACAGGTGGGCGCGTGGGGTCACGCGACGACGATCCGCAGGACGAGGAAGACCGCCGTGATCGCGCCCGCGACGAGCGCGATCCCGACCAGGCGCCGCTCGGTGCGCTGGTTCTCCCGCGTCTCGTCGTCGAGGGCGTCGTCGGTGAGCGTCGCCCACCAGGCGGCACGGTCCCTGCGCGACCGGTGCGTCGGAGTCGTCATGCGCCCTGCCCTTCGTCCTGCGTGCGTCCCCACGCTAACCGGAGCCGACCCGGACCGCCCGGAGCCGTGCCCGCGTCAGGGCGTCATCCCCCACGCCCGGCCGGGCTCGCGACGACCCGGCCGCCACACCCGCAGCCGACGCCCGAGCGCGGCGCGCGGCGAGAGCCGGTCGAGCGCACCCGCGGGGAGCCGGTGCAGCGCCGTCGCGTACTGGTCGGGACGCAGCGCGGCGACCACCGACCCGCCGTCGTGGCTCGTCTCGAGCAGGGCGTCGCCGATCCCCCGGTCGCCCCACACGTCGCAGTCGTGCACGTAGGGCGCGGCGGCGCGGAACGCGGGCCAGACGTCCTCGTCGACGGGCAGCCAGTCGACCGTGCGGTAGGACGCGTCGGCGGGCAGGTGCGCCGCGGCCCGCAGCACCGCGGCGCCCGACCGCGCGTCCGCGGGCCAGCGCTCGTCCTCGGGCAGGTCGAACGCGAGCGCGACGGCGTCCGGCCGCAGGACGTCGAGCAGGACCCCCAGCCCGGCGGCGCGGCTCGCGGGCGGCAGGCGCACGGCGAAGTCGAGCCGCGGGGCGAGGAGCGCGAGCGCGTCGGGCAGGTGGACGGAGCAGGTGCCCGCGCGGTCGGCGTGCTCCGCCTCGTACACGCAGTCCCCGCACGCCCCGACGACCGACGCGTCGTGCAGCGCGCCCGGATGCTCCGACCAGGGATGACGGCACGACGGGCACAGGCCGCGCAGGCGCGTCCTGCGGTCACCGACCGAGCCCATGGACCACCGTCCTCGTCCGCCAGCCGTCGCCGCCCCTGCCCTGAGCGTCAGGCACATGATGGTGCTGCGTCCCGGACGAAGGCGACATCTGCGGCTCGCGCCACGCGCCACGCTGAGCACTCGACGACGGATTTCACCCGGACAGACCATCCCTTACCGGTTGTTTCCGGGCGCACGGGGCGAGCAGGCTCGGACGGTGCCGTCGGGCAGAGCGGCCGGACGGCGGGCCGGAGGGGGGCCACCATGCGCCTGCGCGCGATCCTGACGTGTCTCGTGCTCGTCGGCGCCGCCACGGCCGTCGCCGCGCCCGCGAGCGCCGCTCCCCCGCCGGCGTGCGGGGACACCCTCACGGTCGACACCGCCCTGACGGCGGACCTCACGTGCGTCGGCGACGGCCTGCGTCTGGCGCCGGGCGTGTCGCTCGACCTGCGCGGGCACACGCTGGCCGGCCCCGGGACGGGGACGGGGGTCGCGGTGTCCTCGACGGGGGCGGCGACCGTGCGACGCGGCACCCTCACCGGCTGGGGCACGGCCGTCGCGACGGTCGACGAGCCGTACGGCAGCACCGGCCCGCTGACCGTCCGCGGCGTCACGTTCCGCGGCAACGAGCTCGCGCTGGACGCGTCCGGGGACAGCGGCACGCTGCTGCACGCCAAGCCGACCACCGTGCGCTCGTCGCGCTTCGTCGACAACGGGTGGGGGCTCGCCGCGGCGTTCGGTGCCGACGTCGCGGTCCACGGCAGCACCTTCACGGACAACGGGAACGGCGTCGTCGCCGACGAGGGCCACGTGGCGGTCGACTGCTCCCGCTTCGCCCGCAACGGCCAGGCGCTGTTCCTGCTCACGTCGACGGCGGAGGTCACCGGTTCGTCGTTCGTCGACGACGACTTCGGGATCGTGCTGCAGAGCGACGCCACCGCGACCGTCTCACGGAGCCGGTTCACCGGCGTCGGCGGCGGGCTCCTGGGGGGCGCGTCCGGCAACCGGTTCGAGGTCGCCGACAGCGCGTTCGTCGGCAACGACACCGCCGTCCAGGTCTACGGCGAGTCCGGCAGCGTCGTGCGCAGCACGTTCCGGGCCAACACCGCCGCGTACCGCGCGAACGCCCCGTCCGAGGACGGGTTCCTGCTGCAGGACAACCGGTTCCGGCTCAACGGCGACGCGATCGTGCTGCTCGAGCCCGACCCGGCGACGTCCATCGGCGGGAACGACGTGCGCGGCAGCACCGGCTGGGGGATCAACGCGCCCGGCGCCACGGACCTCGGCGGCAACGTCGCGAAGAACAACGGCAGTACACCGCAGTGCGTGGGGGTCGTCTGCACCACGCCCTGACACCAGCCGATCCAGGGGGAACCGATGCGAGCCCGAGCAGTCCTCACCGTCCTGTCCGTCCTCACCGTCGTCACGACGACGGTCGCCGTCGCCGCACCTGCCGGTGCCGCACCACCGCCCCGCCCCGCCTGCGGCGACACGCTGACCGTCGACACGCGCCTGCGCGCCGACCTCGTGTGCGATGGCGCCGGGCTGCGCGTCGGCCCGGGCGTCACCCTCGACCTCGGCGGGCACACCGTGCGCGGCAGCGGTGCGGGCGTCGGCGTCGCCGTGGCCTCCGAGGGGACGGTCCGGGTCCGCAACGGCACGCTCGCGGGCTGGGGCGAGGGCATCGCGACCTACGCCGTGCCCGACACCGACACCGGGCCGCTGGTCGTCGACCGCGTGCGGTTCACCGGCAACGTCACGGGCCTGCTCGCCTCCGGCGAGGACGGCACCGGCCTGTACGGCAAGGACGCGACCGTCACCCGCTCCACGTTCCGGGACAACACCTGGGGCCTGCTCGCCCTGTGGCACATCGAGGTCGACGTCCAGCGCACGACGTTCGCGTCCAACGGGACCGGCGTCGAGGCCGGCGACTCGCAGGTCGACGTCGCCGGCTCACGGTTCGCCCGCAACGACGTCGCGATGTCGCTCGGCCAGAGCGGCACGACGATCACGGGCACCACCTTCGTCGACAACCCCCGCGGCCTCACCGTGGCCCCGACGTCGGGCGCGACCGTCACCGGCAGCACGTTCGTCGGCAGTGACGTCGCGGTCGCCGGGTACGGCAACCCGACCGTCCTGCACATCGACGGCAACCGCTTCACGGACAACGGGACCGCGGTCTCGTTCGACCTCAGCGACGGCTCCGTGACGGGCAACACCTTCCGCGGCAACGGCACCGGCCTGCTCGTCGTGCAGGCGCCGTGGGACGTGACCCTCGTCCAGGACAACACGTTCGTGCGCGGCGGCGACGGCATCCGCGTCGAGCAGGGCGACGCGCTCCTGCAGCTCGGCGGCAACGACGCCCGCCGCAACAGCGGCTGGGGCATCCTCGCGCCCGACGTCACCGACCTGGGCGGCAACACGGCGCGCGGCAACGGCAACGAGCCGCAGTGCGTGGGGGTCGTCTGCGGCACGTCCTGAACCGACGCGCCCGTCGCGCCCGCACAGCCCGACCTGCCCGGCCCGCCCGGCACCACCGGAGCGGCTCCACCCGGCCCCGGCACCACCCGATCGGCACCACCTGTCCGGCACCACCTGTCCGGCTCCATCTGTCCGACCACTCCCGGAGGTACCCGTGCGTCCGTCCGCCGTCCTGCCCACCCTCGCGCTCGCCGCCGCCTCGACCCTCGCGGTGACCATCGCCGTGACCCTCGTCGCGACCCCGGCGCACGCCGGGCCACCGCCGACCTGCGGCTCCACCCTCACCGTCGACACCCGGCTGCGTGCGGACCTCACGTGCCCCGCCGACGGTCTGCGGCTCGCGCCCGGCGTCACCCTGGACCTGGGTGGGCACACCCTGCGCGGACCCGGCACGGGCGTCGGGGTCGCGGTGTCCAACGAGGGCACGGTGACCGTCCGGAACGGCACGCTCGCCGACTGGGGCCACGCCGTGCAGACGATCTTCCCGGCCGACGAGGAGAGCGTCAGCGGCCCGCTGGTCGTGCGCCGGGTGACGGTGCAGGACAACGCGGTCGGCGTCTCGGCGTCGGGCGAGGACACCACCGGGCGGTGGCGCAAGCCGACGACGGTCGACCGGTCCACGTTCCTGCGCAACGACATCGGGCTGCTCGTCGCCTGGTTCGGGTCGGCCGAGGTCGACCGCTCGACGTTCACCGACAACCGCGTCGGGCTGTTCAACGACGCCGGCGACGCGACCGTGACGGACTCGCGGTTCCTGCGCAACGAGCGCGGCTACGTCGCGACCGAGGCGTCGGGCCACATCGAGGGCTCGACCTTCGCGGACAACGCGACGGCCGTGCGGCAGAACAACGTCGGCAGCGTCACGATCGTCGACTCCCGCTTCACGGGGTCCGTCACGGCGGTCGACGCGATCGGGTGGGAGGCGGCCGTCAGCGGCTCGACGTTCGTGTCGAACACCACCGCGGTCGCCGTCGGCGAGTACGGGGGGGCCGTCATCGGCAGCACGTTCCGGCAGAACGGCACGACCGTCCGGGTGCCGGACATGCTGTCCGGGCCCGCGCTCGTCCAGGACAACACGTTCCTGCGGAACGCGGACGGCCTCGACTCGACGCTCGGCGACCCGTACCTCGAGGTGGGCGGGAACGTCGCGCGCGGCAACACCGGCTGGGGCCTGCACGTGCCGGGAGCGACCGACCTCGGTGGCAACACGGCGCGGAACAACGGCAACGAGCCGCAGTGCGTCGGGGTGGTCTGCGCGACGAGCTGACGTCAGGCGGGCGACGGGTCCGGGGTCGTGCGCGCGGTGCCGGCGTGCGACCCCGAGCCCGCGCCGTCCGCCCCGAGCAGCCACCGCACCGTCCGCGTCGCGGCCGCACCCACGCCCTCGTCGACGCGTCGCCGTACCCACCCCGGCGGTGTCAGACCGAGGTCGCGCACCGCCCAGCCGGGCAGCGACGCGACCGCGGCGCGCGCCAGACCGAGGTACCCGGCGCGCATCGACCACGGCACGGGCGGCTCGTGCAGCAGGAACTGCGCGGCGTCCCGGGCGGCCACGGACGGCCCGAGGACGGGGCGGAACGCGTCGAGCGCCGCCGCCAGCCCGGCGACCGACGTCGGCACGTCCGTGGCGCCGAGGGCCCGGCCCACGACCGCGGCCTGCGCCACGTACTCGTCGGCCCCCGCGGCGTCGAGGGGGTGCCGGCCGTACCGCCGGTGCGCGCGCAGGAAGCTGTCGATCTCGGCGACGTGCACCCAGCGCAGCAGGTCCGGGTCGTCGGCGGCGTACGCGACCCCCTCGGGCGTCGTGCCCCGGATGCGGCGGTGCACGGCCCGGACGCGCTCGACGGCCGCGGCGGCGTCGTCGGCCGTCCCGAAGACCGTCTCGGCGAGGAACGTCGACGTCCGCGCGAGCCTCCCCCACGGGTCGCCGCGGTACCCCGAGTGCGCGCCCACGGCGGCCATCGCCGCGGGGTGCAGCGACTGCAGGAACAGGGCGCGCAGCCCGCCGACGAACATCGACGCGTCGCCGTGCACGGTCCGGATCGCGCTGCCGGACGGGAACCAGCGGGGTCCCGGGGTGTCGTGGATGCGCTCGCGGCTCTCGAGGCCGTCGGGCCCGGCGACGCGCAGGAACAGGCGCGTCCCGACGTAGGCCCGCAGGTCGCGCGGCACGGCGGGTCGCGTGCGTGCGGCCCGGTCGCGTCCGGTGGTGGTCGTCATGCCGCGATCGTCTCCCGCGGCTCCCCGGCCCGCGAGCGCTCGCCCTCCGTCGGCAGCGGGTGCCGGGTGCCGGCGTCGGGAGACGTCCGTCAGCCGCGCGTCCCGGCCGTCCGCGCGCGCACCTCGTCGACGCCCTTGTTGGCGAGCGCGTCCGCGCGCTCGTTGCCGGGGTCGCCCGCGTGCCCCTTGACCCACACCCAGCGGATCTCGTGCCGCTGCGTCTCGGCGTCGAGGGCCTCCCACAGGTCCTGATTCTTCACGGGCTTGCCGTCGCCGGTGCGCCAGCCCTTGCGCTTCCACCCGGCGAGCCACTTCGTCAGGCCGTTCATGACGTACGTCGAGTCGACGTGCAGCGTCACGCGGCACGGCCGGGTCAGCGCCCGTAGGCCCTCGATGACCGCGGTGAGCTCCATGCGGTTGTTCGTCGTCACGGCCTCGCCGCCGCACAGCTCGCGCTCGTGGTCGCCGAACCGCATCCAGGCGCCCCAGCCGCCGACACCCGGGTTGCCCTTGCAGGCGCCGTCGGTCCACATCTCCACGGTCGGTCCGTCCGTCACGCGCCCACCCTACGGAACCCGGGGCCGCCCACCGGCCGCCCGGCTGCGTGGCGACGGGCGCGTCGCACCCCCGGGCGGTCAGTCGCGCGCGTACCGCCGCACGAACGCCGCGAGGACCCGCGGTGGCGCCCACACGTCGGCGTCGCGCACCCCCGCGAGGACGAGGTCGGCCTCGGCGGGGTCGAAGTAGCCGTAGTCGCGGTAGACGCGGATCCGGGTGGAGATGCCTGCGACGTCGAGCTCGGGGTGGAACTGCGTCGCGTAGAGGTTGCGACGGACGCGGAACATCTGGACCGGGCAGGTCGGGGACGACGCGAGGAGCGTCGCGCTGGGCGGCAGGACGCGGCACGCCTCCTTGTGCCCGACGAACGCGTCGAAGGAGTCCGGCACCTCGGCCAGCAGCGGGTCGGCGCGCCCTTCGGGCGTGAGCGTGATGCGGACGGCGGAGATGGGCTCGGCGTGCTCGCGGTCGATGACGCCGCCCTGGTGCACGCCGAGCGTCCCGACGCCGTAGCAGGCGCCGAGGAACGGGAAGTCGCGCGCGACGACCTGGTCGAGCAGCGCGGACATCTCCTTCTCGACGCGCTGCTGGGTCGCGGACTTGTCCTCCGGCGGGGTGCTCGCGTCGAACGGGCTGCCTCCGACGAGGATGCCCGACAGCGCGTCGAGGTCGAGGTCGGGCAGCGGTCCGGCCTCGAGGCGGAGACGGCGGAGCTGGTCGGGCCGCAGGCCGCTGAACGCGAGCATCGCCGCGTACTCGCCGTCGGCGGCGAGGTCCTCGGCGCGCGACGCGAGCAGCACGAACGGCCTCATGCGACGAGCCTGCCACCGGGCCGGGCCCCGCGCAGCGAGCGCCGCCACGGCACCGTTTCACCCGGGCGAAACAGGTCAAACCGGACGACGACGTCCGGCTGGTCTCGCCAGACTGGCGAGCGGGCGCTCCGGCAGCGGGGCGCCGTCGTCAGCGCCGATCCAGGGGGAACCGCATGCGCACGTCCGCCGTCCTGTCCGGTCTCGTCCTCGTCGCGGGGAGCGTGCTCGTCGCCGCACCCGCCCAGGCCGCCCTCGCCCCGGTACCGGGCTGCGGGGCGGTCCTCGCGACCGACTCACGCCTCACCGCCGACCTCGCGTGTCCCAGCGGTGACGGCCTCACGCTCACGCCGGGCGTCACGCTCGACCTCAAGGGGCACACGCTGTCGGGGTCCCAGACCGCGACGGGGATCGTCCTGCCGAACCTCGGCGACGTCACGATCCGCAACGGCACCGTGACCGGCTGGGGCGCGGGCGTCCAGACGTACGACACGTGGGAGGAGGTCGGCGGCACCGCGACGATCACGAAGGTCACGTTCCACGCCAACCGCAACGGCGTGGACACCTCGGGCCGGCTCGGCGCCACCGGCAAGCGGCACGAGATCAGCCGCTCGACGTTCACCGAGAACTGGAGCGGCGTCAGCGGCATCTACGGCGGCGCGCACGTGGTGCGGTCGACGTTCACCGCCAACGGGACGGCGCTGAACTTCATCACGGGCGGCATCACGCTCGAGGACTCCCGTGTCGAGGGCAACGGGACGGCCGTCAACTGCGACGAGTCCGGGTGCGAGATCCGCCGCTCGAAGCTCGTCGGCAACGGGATCGGCCTGGACGTGCGGACCTTCGGCGCGGACGTCTACGACAGCACGCTGGCCGGCAACGACACGGCGTTCACGTCGTTCGGCGTCTGGGGGCACAGCACGATCGAGGGCAACACGTTCCGCGACAACGGCACGGCCGTCACGCTGTGGTCGAGCAACGCCACGCTGACCCGCAACGTGTTCCGCGGCAACGAGACGGGCTTCACGACGGACGGCGGCATGCCGTTCTACACGGCGACCCTCGTCGGCAACCGGTTCGTGAAGAACGTCGACGCGATCAACTTCGAGGCGCCGGGAACGTCGCTGCAGGACAACGTCGCGAACGACAACGAGCGCTGGGGCATCTACGCGCCGAACGCGACCGACCTGGGCGGCAACCGCGCGAAGGGCAACGGCTACGAGCCGCAGTGCGTGGGCGTCGTGTGCCCGGACAGCGGTCCCGTGTCCTGACCTGGTCCTGTCCGACCCACGGGCGCCCGCACCTCCCCGACGGGGGTGCGGGCGCCCGTGCGTGCGAGGATCGGGCGTGCCTGTCCCCGCCTCCGCCACGCTCGCCGACCGGATCCCCGCCGACCCCTCGGACCCGGACGCGCTGTACGAGGCGTTCACCGGCTGGGCGGCCGACCGCGGCCTGACGCTGTACCCGCACCAGGAGGAGGCGCTCCTCGAGCTCGTCACGGGCGCGCACGTCATCCTGTCGACGCCGACCGGGTCGGGGAAGTCGCTCGTCGCGACCGCCGCCCACTTCGTCGCCCTCGCGCAGGGCCGCCGCACGTTCTACACGGCGCCCCTCAAGGCCCTGGTGAGCGAGAAGTTCTTCGCGCTCGTCGACGCGTTCGGCTCGCAGAACGTCGGCATGATGACGGGCGACTCGGCGGTCAACCCCGGGGCGCCGATCATCTGCTGCACCGCGGAGATCCTCGCGAACCTCGCGCTGCGCGACGGCGAGGACGCGGACGCGGGCCAGGTCGTCATGGACGAGTTCCACTTCTACGCCGACCCGCAGCGGGGGTGGGCGTGGCAGGTGCCGCTGCTGGAGCTGCCGCGCACCCAGTTCCTGCTGATGTCGGCGACCCTCGGCGACGTGTCGTTCTTCGCGGACGACCTGCGCCGCCGCACCGACCTCGACGTGGCGGTCGTCGCGAACGCGCAGCGACCCGTGCCGCTGACCTTCACGTACGCCGTGGAACCCCTGCACGAGCTGCTCGACGAGCTCGTCACGACCCGCCGCGCGCCCGTGTACGTCGTGCACTTCACGCAGAAGGAGGCCGTCGAGCGCGCGCAGTCGCTGCTGTCGACGACCCTCGCGAGCCGCGAGCGGCGCGACGCGATCGCCGACGAGCTCGGCGCGTTCCGGTTCGGACCCGGCTTCGGCCGGACGCTGTCGCGCCTGCTGCGGCACGGCGTCGGCGTGCACCACGCGGGCATGCTGCCCAAGTACCGGCGGGTCGTCGAGCGGCTCACGCAGAAGGGCCTGCTGCCGGTCGTCTGCGGCACCGACACCCTGGGCGTCGGCATCAACGTGCCCATCCGGACTGTCCTGCTGACGAGCCTGGTGAAGTACGACGGCGTGCGGATGCGGCACCTGTCGGCCCGCGAGTTCCACCAGATCGCCGGGCGCGCCGGGCGCGCGGGCTTCGACACGGTCGGCGAGGTCATCGTCCTCGCACCCGAGCACGTCATCGAGAACCGCCGCGCGCTCGAGAAGGCGGGCGACGACCCGCGCAAGCTCAAGAAGATCGTCCGCAAGCAGGCGCCCGCCGGGCACGTGAACTGGACGGACAAGACGTTCGAGCGACTGCGCGACGCCCCGCCCGAGCCGCTGACGTCGTCGTTCGCCGTGTCGCACGCGATGGTGCTGCACGTCCTGGCCCGGCAGGGCGACCCGGTCGCGCACATGACGCGGCTGCTCACCGACAACCACGAGCCGGAGTCGGCGCGGGGCCGGCACGTGCGCCGCGCGATCGCCGTGTACCGCTCGCTGCGCGCGTCCGGGGTCGTCGAGCGCCCGTGGGTCGAGGACCCGACCGCGCCGCACGGCCGCCGCCGCACGGTGCGGCTCACGCACGACCTGCCGCCCAACTTCGCGCTCAACCAGGCGCTGTCGCCGTTCGCGTACGCGGCGCTCGACCTGCTCGACCGCGACGACCCCGCGTACGCGCACGACGTCGTGTCCGTCCTGGAGGCGACGCTCGACGACCCGCGCCAGGTCCTCGCGGCGCAGGAGAACCGGGCGCGCGGCGAGGCCGTCGCCGCGATGAAGGCGGACGGGCTCGACTACGACGAGCGGATGGCGCTCCTCGAGGACGTCTCGTACCCGAAGCCGCTCGCGGAGCTCCTCGAGGCCGCGTTCGCGACCTACCGCACGACGAACCCGTGGGTCGCCGACCTCGCCCTGTCCCCCAAGTCCGTGGTCCGCGAGATGCACGAGAAGGCGATGACGTTCGCGGAGTACGTCTCGCACTACCAGCTCGACCGCACCGAGGGCGTCCTGCTGCGCTACCTCGCGGACGCCTACCGGGCGCTGCGCCAGACCGTCCCGGAGGACGCGCGCACCGAGGAGCTGTGGGAGGTCGTGGAGTGGCTCGGCGACCTGGTCCGCCGCACCGACTCCTCGCTCCTCGACGAGTGGGAGCGTCTGTCGAACCCGCTCGACGAGACCGGCGCGGACGCCCCCGGCGGCACCGACGACGACACCCCCGAGCCGATCACCGCGAACCCCCGGGTGTTCCGCGCGCTCGTCCGCGGCGCGCTGTTCCGCCGCGTCGAGCTCGCCGCCCGCGAGGCGTACGACGCGCTCGCGGCGCTCGGCGACCGCGACCCGGACGACGCACCGTGGACGGCCGACCGCTGGGCCGACGCGCTCGACCCGTTCTACGACGACCACGACGAGATCCTCACGGGTCCGCCCGCCCGCGGGCCCGGCCTGTTCCTCGTGACCGCGGGCGCGGCGACGTGGCAGGTGCGGCAGCTGCTCGACGACCCCGAGGGCGACCACGACTGGCGGATCGACGCCGTCGTGGACCTGCCCGGGTCCGACGAGACGGGCGAGGTCCAGCTCCACGTGACGGCCGTCGGAGCGCTGTAGCGGGACCGCCGGAAGGCAGGGCAGGCAGCCCTCACGAAGGCAAGGCTGGCCTGCATCTTCGCAGGTCAGGGCAGGCTTTCCTGCGATGACAGGCTGTCCGGACCGGCCTACCGTGGCGGTATGAGCGTCCTGTCGACCCCCTTCGTCGCGCCCCCCGGGGCCATCAGCGCCGGCCGCCTCAACCGGCTCCGCGCGGCGGTCCTCGGCGCGAACGACGGCATCGTCTCCATCGCCGCGATGGTCGTCGGCGTCGCCGGTGCGGCCCCGGGCCGCACGGTCGTCGTCACCGCCGGCATCGCGGGCCTCGTCGCCGGGGCGCTCTCGATGGCGGCCGGTGAGTACGTGTCCGTGTCCTCGCAGCGCGACGCGGAGCGCGCCGGCGTGGAGACGGGCGCACTCGACGACGACGCCGAGCTGACCAACCCCTGGCACGCCGCGTTCGCGTCGCTCGGCGCGTTCCTGCTCGGCGGGCTCGTCCCGCTGCTCGCGGTCGTCGCGGCACCGTCCGCCGGGGCGCGGGTCCCCGTCGTCGCCGCCGCGGTCGTCGCCGCGCTCGTCGTCACGGGTGCCGCGAGCGCGCGGGCCGGCGGTGCGCCGGTGACACGCGCGGTCACCCGCAACGTGGTCGGCGGCGGCCTCGCGATGGCCGTGACCTACGGCGTCGGGTCCCTCGTCGGCCTGGCCCTCTGACGGCCGCCGCGGCGGCGGCCTGTGCGGCGAGGGGCGGCCCAGGCGGCGAGGGGCGGCTCAAGCGGCGAGGGGCGGCTCAGGCGCCGTAGGCGGCGAACGGCCGGTCCGTCGGAACGATCTCCTTGCCGAGCGGCATGAGCGACACCGGGATGAGCTTGAGGTTCGCGATGCCCATCGGGATGCCGATGATCGACAGGAACAGCGGGATCGCCGTGACGACGTGCCCGACGGCCAGCCAGATGCCCGCCACGAGCAGCCACACGACGTTGCCGATCGTCGACCACGCGCCCGCGGTCCGCTTGTCGACGACCGTCCGGCCGAACGGCCACAGCGCGTAGCCCGCGATCCGGAACGACGCGATCCCGAACGGGATCGTCACGATCAGCACGCAGCACAGCACGCCCGCCGCGACGTACCCGAGCGCGAGCCAGAAGCCGGCGAAGACCAACCAGATGACGTTGAGCAGCGTGTTCACGCCACCCAGGGTCGCATCCGGGCCGACCGTGCGGCGACGGCACGTGGTCCCGCCCGTGCCGTGCGGGTCGGCGCCCACCCGGCGCGACGCCGCCTAGGCTGGCGCCCGTGGCCAAGAAGGACGCCAAGCACGCCCCGACCGGGACGCCCGCGCTCGTCGCGCTCGCCGCGGCCGGGGTCCCGCACACCGCGCACCCCTACGAGCACGACCCGTCGAGCGACGTCGGGTACGGGCTGGAGGCCGCGCACGCCCTCGGGGTGCCGCCCGAGCAGGTCTTCAAGACGCTCATGACGGTCGTCGACGGACACCTCACGGTGGCCGTCGTCCCGGTGACGGGCAAGCTCGACCTCAAGGCGCTCGCGCAGGCCGCGGGCGGCAAGAAGGCCGCGATGGCGCCCAAGCCCGACGCGGAGCGGGCGACCGGCTACGTCGTCGGGGGCATCTCCCCGCTCGGGCAGCGGTCGGCGCACCCGACGGTCGTCGACGAGACCGTGTGGCTGTTCGACACCGTCCTGGTCTCGGGCGGTCGGCGCGGCCTCGACGTCGAGCTCGCGCCCGACGACCTGGTGCGGCTGACGTCCGCGACGGTCGCCGACATCGCGCGCGGCTGACCGCGGGTACGGTCACGCCATGACCGAGGCGACCGACGCGCGCGCCCTGCTCGCCGACCGGCTGGCGGCCGTGCGGGCCCGCGTCGACGCGGCGTGCGCAGCCTCCGGCCGACCCCGCGGCTCGGTGCGGGTGCTGCTCGCGACCAAGACGGTCGACGCCGCCCGCGTCCGGCTCGCGCTGGAGGCCGACCGGGCCGCGGTCGACGCCGACCCGTCGCTGGCCCCGGTGCTCGTCGGCGAGAACCGGGTGCAGGAGCTCGTCGCGAAGGGCCCGGACCTGGCCGACCTGGCGCCGACGACGCACCTCATCGGCCCGCTGCAGTCGAACAAGGTCAACGCCGCGCTGCGCTGGGTGTCGTGCGTCGAGTCGGTCGCGTCGCCCGACCTCGCCGCGCGCCTGTCGGACCGGTGCACAGACCGCCCTGCCCCGCTCGACGTCCTCGTCCAGGTCAACGTGTCCGGCGAGGAGACCAAGCACGGCGTCCCGCTCGGCGACGCGGCCGCCCTGGCCGTCGACGTGGCGGCGCTGCCCGGCCTGCGCCTCGCGGGCTTCATGACGGTGGGCCTGCGCTCCCCCGACGCCGACGCCGTCGGTGCCGGCTACGCGGCGCTCGCGGCGCTGCGCGACGACGTCCTGCGCTCCGGCGAGCCCGGGACCGCGGAGGCCCGCACGCTGTCGATGGGGATGAGCGGCGACCTGGAGGTCGCGGTCGCGCACGGCGCGACGCTGGTGCGGGTCGGCTCGGCGGTGTTCGGGGCGCGCCCCCAGCCCTGAGCCGTCCCTCCGGAGCCTCGGCGCCCTCCTGCAGGAGCCCCCGCCCGGCGCCGTCGGCGCGGAGCCCTCGGGCCGAGCCCTCAGAGCGGAGCCAGGGCCGGGCTCAGCGGCCCGTGCGTCCGAGCCCGCGGTCCACGACGCGCGGCACCCGGCCGCCCCGCAGCACGACGGCCTGCGCGACACGGAGGTCCGTGCGGTGCGCACGGTGCAGACGCGCGCGCAGCTCGCGCTCGTGCAGCACGTGCATGCGGCGCAGGTCGCGCTCCAGCAGCGTCATGGTCGTCCCTCTCGTGCTCGTCCGGCCGGAAGGAGCTGGACGGGCGTCCGTGGATACACGCACGCACCGACGAGTCGGCGTGGCGCGCGTCACGACGGGCGCGAGGATGGGCACCATGACCGTCGCCACCACCCGCCGCCCCCGCTGGGTCTACGGCACGGGTGAGGAGCCCGACGCGCGCTTCTCGCTCGCGAACGAGCGGACGTTCCTCGCCTGGGTCCGCACGGCGCTCGCCCTGCTCGCGGGCGGGGTCGCCCTCGAGGCGCTGGACCTGCCGGTCGAGCCGCGCCTGCGGATGGCCGCCGCCGTGCTGCTCGTCGCGCTCGGCACCGCGGCGCCGCTGCTCGCGTGGCTCGGGTGGGCCCGCGCCGAGCGCGCGATCCGTCGCGGCGAGCCCTTGCCGCCGCCGACCGGCTTCGCGGTGCTCGTCGCGGGCGTGCTGCTCGCG
>NZ_BIMR01000222.1 GCF_004306155.1 Cellulomonas biazotea | reverse complement strand
CGTGTCACCCGTCCGGGCGCAGACGTCCGCGATGACGACCCGGGCCTCCTCGCACAGGTGGCAGCCCTCGCGGCCGAACAGGACGACTCGGGCAGGGGCGTCAGGCATCCCCCCACGCTAGGCGACGCGGACGGCCGGGGTGACCCGTCGCACACCGGGCACCACGGTTGCCCGCGACCCTCGTTACAGTGGCCGGGTGCGACCGGCAGCCGAACCCTCCCCCGTCGCGCGCGCGATCGCGGAGGCCGGGGTCGCCAGGGCCCCCGCGGACGCCCCCGTCGCGCCCGCACCGCCCGGCTCGACCGACCACCGCGTCGGCGCGTTCTTCGACGTCGACAACACGATCATCCGCGGCGCGTCCTCGTTCCACCTCGCCGTCGGGCTCTACCGGCGCGGCTTCTTCAAGAAGCTCGACATCGTGCGGTTCGGGGTGCACCAGGCGCGGTACCTCGCGTTCGGCGAGAACAAGCACCAGATCGACGAGGTCCGCTCGCGCGCGCTCGAGATCATGCGCGGCCACTCCGTCGCCGAGGTCACCGCCATCGCCGAGGACGTCTACGACGAGGTCCTGTGCCTGCGGATCTACCCCGGCACGCAGCGGCTGCTCGACGACCACATCGCCGCGGGGCACGAGGTCTGGCTCGTCACCGCCACGCCCGTCGAGATCGGCGAGATCATCGCGCGTCGGCTCGGCGTCACCGGGGCGATCGGCACCGTCGCCGAGCACGACGACGGGTTCTACACCGGCCGGCTCGTCGGGGACATGCTGCACGGCCAGGCGAAGGCCGACGCCGTCCGGGCGCTCGCCGACCGGGACCACATCGACCTGTCCGCGTCCTACGCGTACGGCGACTCGACGAACGACGTCGCGATCCTGTCCGAGGTCGGGCACCCCTGCGCGATCAACCCCGACCGGCGCCTGCGCCTGCACGCCGCGCACGTCGGCTGGCCCGTGCGCGAGTTCCGCAGCAGCCGCGGGCGGACCGCGCGGCGCAGCATCAACGCCGCGAGCCTCGCCGGTCTGGCCTGGGCCGTCGGCCTCGTCGTGCGGGCCGTGCGGCGCTCGCTGCGCGGCTCCTGACCGTCCGGCGCGCAGCCCGCTGCCTATGCTGACGCGCATGCCCGTGCGCCCCGCGACCCCCGCCGACATCGACGCGCTCGCGGACCTCGCCGCCGTGACGTTCCCGCTGGCCTGCCCGCCGGGGTCCACGGCCGCGGACCAGGCGGCGTTCGTCGCGCAGGTCCTGTCCCCCGAGCGGTTCGCCGGGTACGTCGTCGACCCGGCGCGCGCGGTGCTCGTCGCCGACGAGGACGGCACCCTCACCGGCTACACGATGCTGGTCGAGGGCGAGCCGGCCGACGCCGACGTCCGGGCCGCGCTGACGGTCCGCCCGACGATCGAGCTGTCCAAGTGCTACGTGCACCCCGACCACCACGGCGGGGGCGTCGCGCACGCGCTCATGGCCGCGTCGGTCGACGAGGGACGCGCGCGCGGTGCCGCGGGCATGTGGCTCGGCGTCAACCAGCTCAACGCGCGGGCGCGGGCGTTCTACGAGCGGTCCGGGTTCGCGGTCGTCGGGACGAAGCACTTCACGGTCGGGTCGCGCGTCGAGGACGACTTCGTGCTGGAGCGCGCGCTCTGACGAGTCGTGCCCGGTCGTGCCGGACGTCGAGGGACACGAGTTCTGCCTCGACTGAGACCCGGGCCGCGCCTGCAACGGCGTCCGGACGGTGGATCGGGGCGGACGGCGCACACCTCCGGGCACGCCGCCCGCCCCTGCTCGTGGGCCGGGTCGCCGGTCAGGACCCGGCGGCCGCGGCGGCCTGCTCCGGCGCGGTCGTCGCGACGGGCCAGCCCTCGTCGTCCCATGCGAGCTCGCGCAGACCGAGGGTGATCTCGCCGCCCGCGGCCGCGTCGTACCAGTGGAACGCGAGGATCCCGCCGGACACCGACTGCCCGCCGGGGCCGACCATGTCGCCGGTCGTCGCGAGCAGCGGCTCGCCGCCGTCGTCGACGAGGTCCGTGCCGGACCGGTCGAGGTACGGCCCCGTCACCGTGCGGGAGCGGCCGACGGCCATGTTGTACGTCGAGTCGGTGCCCCGGCAGCAGAAGTCGCGCGAGAAGAACAGGTAGTACCAGCCGTCGCGGTGCACCAGGTACGGGGCCTCGATGGGGTTCGGGGCGCCGGTGCGGCTCGCGAGGGTCACGGGCTCGGCCTCGGGGTCGGCGGCCTTGCCCGACGGGAACGTCAGCTCGACGAGCTGGATCCCGCCCCAGAACGACCCGAACGCCATCCACCCGCGACCGTCGTCGTCGACGAGCACGCCCGGGTCGATCGCGTTGTAGTCCGTCTCCCCCGGCTCCGAGCCCCACACCAGGCCCTGGTCGACCCAGGCGTAGTCCGGGTCGTCGGGGTCGAGCGTCGTGTTGGTGGTCAGGCCGATGACGGACCGGTTCGAGCCGAACGTCGACGCCGAGTAGTAGAGGTACCAGGTGCCGTCGTGGTGCAGGACCTCGGGCGCCCAGAAGTTCTGCACGCCCGGCACGGCCTCGTAGGCCCAGTCAGGGCGGGTCGACGCGTCCCAGACGGTGCCGATCGCCTCCCAGGTCCGCCCCTCGTCGGTCGACCGGCGGATCTGCGGGGAGCCGAGGCCCTCGCGGACGTCGCCCGTGTTGAACACGTACCAGGGCTCGCCCTCGTCGCCGACGACCAGGGCGGGGTCGTGCGCGCGCAGGTCACCCGTCGGCTCGAGGTCGACCGCGGCCGGCGCGGGGTCGGGGCGCAGCCACCAGGCGAGCCCGCCGCCCGCGGCGAGCACGACGACGAGGACGGCCGCGACGACGGCCAGGCGCCGGCCGCGCCGTCGCGGGGACCGCCCGGAGGCGGTGGCGTCCGCGACGGGCACGGCGTCGACGGCCACGTGCGGGCCGGGGACGCGCGACGGGTCGGGTGCGTCGGTCACGTCAGGCACCCAGCCGGACGACGTTCCACGACACGGGCGGCACCTGCACGGTGAGCCGGCCGTCGCGGACCTCGGCGGTCGTGTTGGGGCGCGGCGCGACGCTCGTGTCGTCGTCCGCGGTGGCGGACCAGGTGTGGTCCGGGTTCGCGAGGGTCGTCGCGTCGAGCACGCGCAGCCCGGGCAGGGCGCGGGCGTCGACCTCGAGCAGCGCGGGCTCGGTGAGCGAGCGGTTGACGGCGAACAGGGTCGTCGCGCCGGTCTCGGGGTCGCGCGTGGCGACGGCGTCGACGAGGGAGGCGTCGCCGTAGCGGGCCGTCTCGTACGTCGGGGCGTCGATCGCGACCTGCAGGACGTCGCCGACGGCGTGCCGCGAGGCCTGCGCGAAGGGGTGGAAGATCGTCTGCTTCCAGGACCGGCCGCCGGGCTCGGTCATGATCGGCGCGATGACGTTGACGAGCTGCGCGAGCGACGCGGCGTGCACGCGGTCGGTGTGCCGCAGCAGCGAGATGAGCAGGTTCCCGACGACGACGGCGTCGGCGACGTTGTAGCGGTCCTCGAGCAGGACGGGCGCGACGGGCCAGTCGTCGCCGGTCGGCGGCTTCGACTCGGCGCGCTTCTGGTACCAGACGTTCCACTCGTCGAACGAGATGTGGATGCGCTTGTCGACCTTCTTGTGGGCGCGCACGGCGTCGGCGGTCGCGGTGACGGCCTCGACGAAGTGGTCCATGTCGGTCGCGGAGGCGAGGAACGACCCGAGGTCGCCGTCCTCCTCCCAGTAGTAGGCGTGCGCGGAGACGTAGTCGACCTGCTCGTACGCCTCGGTCAGGACGATGCGCTCCCACTCGCCGAAGGTCGGCATGACGACGCCGGACGACCCGCAGGCGACGAGCTCGAGGCCGGGGTCGACCATGCGCATGGCGCGGCCGGTCTCGGCGGCGAGGCGCCCGTACTCGTAGGCGGTCTTGGAGCCGATCTGCCAGGGCCCGTCCATCTCGTTGCCGAGGCACCACATGCGGATGTCGTAGGGGTCGGCCGCACCGTTCGCGCGGCGCTGGTCGGCGTAGAGGGTGCCGGCGCCGCCGTTGCAGTACTCGAGCAGGTCGAGCGCCTCCTGGACGCCGCGGGTGCCGAGGTTGACGGCCATCATCGGCTCGACGCCGGCGAGGTCGGCCCAGCGCATGAACTCGTCGACGCCGACGGTGTTGGGCTCGAGCGAGTGCCAGGCGAGGTCGCGGCGTGCGGGGCGCTGCTCGACGGGGCCGACGCCGTCCTCCCAGCGGTAGCCGGACACGAAGTTGCCGCCGGGGTAGCGCACGGTGCTGACGCCGAGCTCGCGTGTGAGCTCGAGGACGTCCTTGCGGAAGCCGTCGGCGTCGGCGGTGGGGTGCGCGGGGTCGTGGATGCCGGTGTAGACGCAGCGGCCGAGGTGCTCGACGAAGGACCCGAAGGTGCGCCGACGGACGGGCCCCACGCGGAACGCGGGGTCGAGGGTGAGGCGGACGGGGAACATGCGAGCTCCTGTGGTCGGCAGTTCTACATCGTTGTAGATGGCATGATGCCTGCGCGGCGGTCGGGCGTCAAACAGCCCGCCGCCCGTCCCGCCGCGGTCGCGCCGAGCCCGCTCGGAGAGCCGTTACCAGTTCGTGGCTTGACCGACCGGCGGGGTTCGTGTCATGTTGTGCAACGTTGTAGATCAACGTTGTAGGAACGACGTTGGATAAGCGAACAGAGGTCAACGACGACCACGACGGACCGCACCGCTCCGGCGCCCCGCCCCACCGGCGGACGCGGTCCCGACGACGACCGTGACCTCGCAGATCCTCGGGATATGGGAGGCAGGCAGATGATCAGGAGGAAGCTCCTCGCCGCGGCGGCGATCGCCGTCGCCGGGACCCTCACGCTGACCGCGTGCAGCGGCAGCGGCGACGACAGCACCGGTGACGGTGGTGACAAGACCATCACGTTCATGTTCCGTGGTGGACCGGACGAGAAGGCCGCCTACGAGGCCGCCATCGCCAAGTTCACCGAGGACACCGGGACCAAGGTGAAGGTCATCGTGACCGACGCCGACCAGTACGCCACCAAGCTGCAGGCGTCCGTCGCCGGCAACAACGTGCCGGACGTCTTCTACATCGAGCAGGCCAGCCTGCAGTCCTACGTCGCCTCCGGCGTCCTCATGGACATCACCGACCAGGTGGACGCCAGCGGCGTCGACCTGTCGAACATCTGGGAGTACGGCGTCAACTCCTACCGCTTCGACGGCACCACGCAGGGCACGCCCGACGGCGCGCTCTACGGCCTGCCGAAGGACGTCGGCCCGTTCTCGTTCGGCTACAACAAGACGATGCTCGAGGCGGCCGGCATCCCGCTGCCCGACAAGGACACGCCCCTCACCTGGGACGAGTTCGTCGCGATCAGCAAGCAGCTCACCGTCGACAAGAACGGCGACGGCACGCTCGACCAGTGGGGCACCGGCCTCAACGTGCAGTGGAACCTGCAGTCGATGGTGTGGAGCAACGGCGGCGACTGGACGAACGAGGACCACACCGAGGTCACCGTCGACACCCCCGAGTTCGCCGAGGCGCTGCAGAAGTTCGCGGACCTCACGAACGTCGAGAAGGTCACGCCGTCGGCGTCCGACGCCGCCACGCTGGACACCTACCAGCGCTGGATGGCCGGCGAGATCGGCTTCTTCCCGGTCGGCCCGTGGGACGTCTCGGTCTACAACGACCTGGACTTCGACTACGACCTGATCCCCTGGCCGACCGTCGGTGACGCCGGCACGGCGACGTGGCTCGGCTCGCTCGGCATCGGCGTCTCCGCGACGTCGAAGTACCCCGAGGACGCCGTCAAGCTCGTCACGTACCTGAGCGCCGACGCCGACGCGCAGCAGACGCTGGTCGACGCCAACATCCAGATCCCCAACCTCATCGACGTCGCCGAGGCCTGGGCGGCCGAGGAGGGCGCCGAGCCCGCCAACCGCCAGGAGTTCCTCGACATCGCGCAGGACTACGGCCGGGCGATGCCCGCCGCGTTCACCTACGGCGCGGAGTGGTACGACGAGCTCTGGACCAACATCCAGCCGGTGCTCGACGGCAAGCAGACCGCCGCCGACTACCTCAAGGAGACGCAGCCGAAGATGCAGACGCTGCTCGACGAGTCCATCGCGAACGCCGAGCAGGCCGGCTGACGCCGACCCGGCCCGTCTGACCCGATCCCCGCCGCCCGGCCCCCGTCCGGCCGGGCGGCGGGGACGCCCCCGCACGACACCGCGGGGCCCCCGCAACGAAGGAGCCTGGGATGGCGCGCACCGCGACCGTCGAG
>NZ_BIMR01000221.1 GCF_004306155.1 Cellulomonas biazotea | reverse complement strand
GTCTCGACGCGGGAGGAGCCGCCCGACGATGCCCCCGGTCCGCCCGTCGTGGCCTCCGCCCCGGCCGTCGCGGGCTGCCCCGCCGTCGAGGTCGTCCCCGCCTGCGTCCCGGCGTCCTCCTGCTCGGCGGCGCCGGGACGCGGCGGTGCCTCGACGAGGCGCTGGGCCTGGGGCGCGGAGTCCTCCGGCTCGGTCACCTCCGGGCGTGGCGGCGCCTCGACCCGGCGCCGGGCCGGGGGCGTCCCGGCGTCGACCTCGGTCGTGGTTCCCGGGCGGGCCGGTGGCTCGGCCAGGAGCTGCGTCTGCGCGGTCGGTGCATCGGCCCGGCCCTGGACCCAGGCCGTCGCCGCCGCGTTCCCCGCGGTCCGCTGCAGGCCCGTGACGAGCCGGTGCGAGCCGTTCGTCGCCCGGCCCGGCGGTCCGGCGCCCGCCCGCACGACGGCCGCGGTCCGGGGCTCGGGAGGCGCGGTGGCGCGCACCGGTGCGACGTCGGCCCGGTGGGTGCCGGGCCGGTCGACGTCGTCCAGCGGTTCCCGGTCCCGCCTGGGCATCGAGCCAGTATCGAGCGGTCCCGGTGCCGTCCGGCCGTGCCGGGGCGGACCGTGCGCGTTCGGGCACGTGGCGTGCCCGTGCAGGCAGTCCTGCGCGGCCACGACAGGCGCCGCGCCCCTTCACAGGCTGCGCACAGGCCCGTGCTACGACCGCCCCAGCGGCGCTCCCTACGTTCGCCGGGTCGTTGTCGTCGTCGCCGTGAGGAACACCATGCTGCACGTCTGGAGGCGGACCCGTGGGTGGGTCCGGGCGGTGGTCGCCGCCGTGGTCGTCGGGGCCGTCGGGACGGGGGTGTGGTGGTTCGGCGTCCGGGACTCCGCCGCCGCGGCCGAGGAGCCCGTGACGCGCACGGTCGCCGCGAGCCTCACCACGATGGAGAAGACCGTCGACGGCACGGGCACCCTGACGCCCGCCGTGCAGGAGGACGTCGCCTTCGCGGTGAGCGGCACGGTGACGTCGGTCCAGGTCGCGCAGGGCCAGACGGTGACGGCGGGGCAGGTCCTCGCGACGGTCGACACGCTGCAGCTCGACGCGGACCTGCTGGCCGCGAAGGCCACGCTCGCCACCGCGCAGGCGCGGCTCGACGACGCGGAGGACGACGACGACGGCTCGAGCACCGCCGAGGCGCAGGTCGCAGCAGCGCAGGCGCAGGTGGACGTCGCGCAGACGAAGGTCGACGACGCGCAGGCCGCGACGGCGGACGCGACGCTCGTCGCCCCGGTCGCGGGCCTGCTCACGGTCGTCGACCTGGCGGTCGGTGACGCGGTGACGGGCGGCGGCGACGGCGCGACCAGCCCGCAGGGCGGCGACACGGGCGGGACCGCGCCGTTCACGATCGTCGGCACCGACGCGTGGGAGGTCGTCGTCAGCGTGTCCGACGCCGACGTGGCGCACGTCGAGGTCGGCGACCAGGCGGAGCTCACGCTCGACGGCGCCGACGGCCTCGTGTTCGGCACGGTCGCCGAGGTCGGGCTGCTCTCGACCGGGGAGGACGGCGTCGCGGCGTACCCCGTGACCGTCGCGGTCGACGGCGGCCAGGACGGGCTGCACGACGGCGTCTCCGCCGAGGTCAGCCTGGTCTACGAGCGCCGGACCGACGTCCTGGCGGTGCCGAGCATGGCAGTGACCACGGTCGACGGGCAGACCGTCGTGACCACCGTCGCGGCCGACGGCACGCAGACGCAGACCCCGGTCACGACGGGGGAGACGTCCGACAGCATGACCGAGATCACCGAGGGCCTGGCCGAGGGCGACGAGGTCGTGCTCGCGGTCTTCAGGCCGCGCTCCACTCAGGGCGACCAGACCGAGGGCGGTGCGGGGCAGATGCCCGGCGGGTTCGTCCTCGACGGCGAGATGCCGGCCGGTCCGCCCGGCGGCGGCACGTTCTCCGAGGGCGGCCCGATGGGCGGCGGCAATGGCTGAGCTCACCCTGCCGCTGCCCGCCGCCCGCCCCGCGGCCACGCCCGAGCCGGTCATCGAGCTCACCGGCGTCCGCAAGACGTACCGCACGGGGACCGTCGAGTTCGAGGCGCTGCGCGGCGTGGACCTGCGCATCGACGCCGGCGAGTACGTCGCCGTCATGGGGCCGTCGGGGTCCGGGAAGTCGACGCTCATGAACGTCCTCGGCTGCCTCGACGTCGCCACGCAGGGCACGTACCGGCTCGCGGGGGAGGACGTCGGCGAGCTCGACGAGACCGACCTCGCCGACATCCGCAACCGGCGCATCGGGTTCGTCTTCCAGCAGTTCCACCTGCTGCCGTCGCTGTCGGCGTGGCGCAACGTCGAGCTGCCGCTCGTCTACGGGCACGTCCCGGCGGCGGAGCGGCGCGCCCGTGCGGTCGCCGCGATGGAGCGCGTCGGGCTGGGCGACCGGCTCGACAACCGTCCCGGCGAGCTGTCCGGCGGCCAGCAGCAGCGCGTCGCGGTGGCCCGGGCGCTCGTCGGCGAGCCCGCCCTGCTCCTGGCCGACGAGCCGACCGGCAACCTCGACTCCGTCTCGACGCGCGACGTCCTCGCGCTGTTCGACGAGCTCCACGCGCAGGGCCGCACGATCGTCCTCATCACGCACGAGGAGGACGTCGCCCGCCGCGCCCAGCGCGTCGTGCGGGTCTTCGACGGGCTCGTCCGGACGGACGGTGACCCCCGATGACGTGGACGGAGACGCTGCGCACGGGGTGGGCGGCGATCCGCACGCACGTCATGCGCTCGACGCTCACCGTGCTGGGCATCCTCATCGGCATCGCCGCGGTCATCCTCACGGTCGGCCTGGGTCTCGGCACGCAGAAGGACGTGTCCGACCAGATCAGCGCGCTGGGCAGCGACCTGCTCATCGTCCGGCCGGGGTCGAGCACCGACTCGTCCGGCATGCGTGGTGGCTTCGGCAGCGGCACGACGCTGACCCGGGCCGACGCCGAGGCCCTCGCGTCCCCGGTCAACGCGCCCGACATCGCCGGCGTCGCGGCCGAGAAGTCGACCGGCGCGTCCCTGGAGGCGGGGGAGACCAACTGGTCGACCCAGGTCGTCGGCACCACGCCCGAGTGGCTCGACGTCCGCGGCCGGACCGTCGCGCAGGGGTCGTTCTTCACCGCCGACGACGAGGCGAGCGGCGCCGCGGTGGTCGTGCTCGGCCCGGAGACCGCGGAGGAGCTGTTCGGCACGACGCGCGTCGTCGGGCAGACCGTCACGGTCGACGGCACGGACCTGCAGGTCGTCGGGGTCCTGGCCGCCGAGGGCGCGTCGGGCGAGAGCGACCTCGACGACGTGGCCGTCGTCCCGATGTCGACCGCCGCGGACACGCTCGTCGGCGGGGCGGACCGCAACGCCGTCTCGACGATCTACGTGCAGGCGGCGTCGTCCGACCGGCTGTCGGCCGCCTACCAGGAGGCCGAGCAGCTGCTGCTCAACCTGCACGGCATCGACGACCCGGACGCCGCGGACTTCACCATCAACAGCCAGGACGCGCTCGTGTCGACCGCGACGGCCGTCTACCGGACCCTGACCGTGCTGCTCACGGGCATCGCCGCGCTGTCCCTGCTGGTCGGCGGCATCGGCGTCATGAACATCATGCTCGTGTCCGTCACCGAGCGGACCCGGGAGATCGGCCTGCGCAAGGCGCTCGGCGCCCCGCCGTGGGCGATCCGACGGCAGTTCCTCGTCGAGGCGGGCGTGCTCGGCCTCGCGGGCGGCGTCCTCGGTGCCGTGCTCGGCATCGTCGGCGCGCGCGTCCTGCCCGGGCTGCTCGACACGACCGTCGTCGTGTCCGGCGCGGCCGTCGCCGGCTCCGTGCTGGTCGCGCTCGTCATCGGGCTGGTGTTCGGCGTCTACCCCGCGACGCGGGCCGCGCGGCTCGCCCCCATCGACGCGCTGCGGGCGGAGTGACCGTGGCCCGCCACCCGTGCGACGCGTGCCACGTGCGCCGTGCCCGTCACGCCCGCCACCGACCCTCGACGTCGCGCCCGGCGTCCCGACCGGCGTCGCCCCGGCGCGCCGTCCCCCGACCCGCCGCGCCGCACGCGGCCGACCCCGCGAGGAGCCTCCCCATGACCCCGAACCCCACGCCGACCCGCACTGCCGGTCGTCGAGCCGGTCGCCGCGGTGCCGCGCTGACGCTGCCCGCGCTCGCCACGGGCCTCGTCCTCCTGCTCGCCGGGTGCGCGGGCGCCGACCCGTCCGCCTCGGCCGCGACGCCCACCGCGCAGGCCGAGGGGCGGTCCGACGACGGCACGGCCCCCCAGGCGCAGCGCGGCGGCGGCGGAGTCGTCGGTGAGATCGCGAGCGTCGGCGACGCGGTCCTGCAGGTGCGCGGCGCCGACGAGCAGACGGCCGTGACCTGGTCGACCGACACCGCGATCACCCAGACCGTCGCCGCGGCGCTCACCGACGTGACCGTCGGGGCCTGCGTCACGGCCGTCGCGGCCCCGCAGGAGACGGACGACGCGACGGGCTCCACGTCCGACGACGCCGCCGACGACACGACCCCGCTGCAGGCCACGAGCGTGACGGTCGTCGCCGCCGCGGACGACGGCACGTGCACGACCGGCGGCGGCTTCGGACCCGGCGGCGGCGACCGCCCCGACGGCGCCCCGACCGACCTCCCGTCCGGCATGCCCACCGACGCGCCCCGGTTCGACGGCGGCGAGCTGCCCGACGGTGCCCCGACCGACGCCCCGAGCGGTGCGCCCGGTGACGGTCAGCGCTCGCGGGTGCTCGGCGGTGCCGTGACCGGGCAGGTCACCGCCGTCGCCGGCACGACGATCACGGTCGGCGTCCGGGGCGCCGACGACACGCAGACCAGCCGCGACGTCGTCGTCTCCGGCACCACGACGTACAGCCGCACGGCCGACGCCGACGCGACGGCGCTCGTCACCGGACGGTGTGCCGTCGTGCGCGGCGAGGCCGACGACAGCGGGAAGGTCGCGGCCACCTTGATCGCGGTCTCCGACGCGGGCGACGACGGCTGCACGTCGACCCTCGGCGGGTTCGCGATGCGCGGCGGGCCGGGCGGCGCGCCGGGACAGGACCGCTCCGGGCAGGGCTCCGGGCAGGGGTCCGGGCAGGACGACGACGAGGAGAGCAGCACCGATGCGTGACAGGGGCACCCGCCGGTCCGCGCGAGCGGGCGACGACCCGACGCGACCGGTGTCGGACGCTGCGCTGCCGGGCCGCGGGTCGTCGGACGGCGTCCCGACCGGACCTCGGCCGTCGGCGGCCGCGCGACGACGCGCCCGGCGGCGACGGACCGTCGTGCTGGCGACCGTCGGCGCGGTCGTGCTCAGCGGCGTCGGCGGCGGTGTCGCGCTGGCCGTGGGCCGGGGTGGGGACGACCGCTACCGCACCGCGACCGTCGAGCGGGCCGACGTCGAGCAGTCCGTCGACGCGGTCGGCACGCTCGCGTCCGCGACGCGCCGGGACGCCGCGTTCTCGGTCGCGGGGACGGTGGCGACGGTCGACGTGACCGTCGGGCAGCAGGTCGCGGCGGGCGACGTCCTCGCGACGCTCGACCTCGCCTCGCTGCAGGAGGCCGTCGACGACGCCGAGGCGGAGCTCGCCGACGCGCAGGACCAGCTCGACGCCGACCTGGCGTCGCAGACCTCGTCCACGTCGTCCACCCCGTCCCCGTCGGCGTCGACCGGCACGACGGGGACGACCGGCCAGACGGGTTCCACCGGCCAGACGGGCCAGACCGGCCAGACCGGCTCGACCGGGTCGACGGGGCAGACGGGCTCCACGGGCACGCGCCCCGACACCGGGACCGGCACCGATCCCGCGATCGAGGCCGCCGTCGCGGCGGTCCGCTCCGCCCAGCAGGACCTGCTGACCCAGCACGAGGCGGCACGTCAGGCCCTCGCGGCGAGCGGCACGAGCGTCGAGGCGTCGCGGAGCACGTGCGCGGCCTTCCTCGACCTCGTCGGCGACGACGTGGACGGCGACCCCGAGCCGACGCCGACCGCGAGCACGTCCCCCACCCCGGCGTCCTCGGACGCCGCGACGACGGGCACGGGCACGGGAACGACCACCACCGACGCCGCCCCGACCACCGACGCCGCCCCGACCACCGACGCCGCCCTGACCCCGACCGACGACGGCGCAGCGCAGGCCGCGGCGAGCGCGTCCGACGACGTCGTGGCGGCCCTCACCGCGTGCCAGGACGCGATCACCGGCACGCTCACCGCGCAGCAGGCGACCGACGCGGCCCAGCAGGCGCTCACGTCCCTGGTCACCGCGCTCGACGAGGCCGTCGCGACGCTGCACGCCGCGGTCACCGCCGCGACCGGCGACGACACCGACGGCGCCACCGCCGACCCGACCGGCACCGACGACCCGACCGGCACCGACGGCACGACGACCCCGTCGGCCAGCCCGTCCGCCGCTCCGAGCAGCACGAGCACGGCGTCGCCGAGCACGTCGACGAGCACGACGTCCACGACCCCCGACACCTCGGCGCCGACCCGCACGAGCAGCCCGTCCTCCGACGACGCGTCCACGGACGGCACGAGCGGAGCCGTGGCGTCGGCGGCGACGGTCCTCGCCGACCAGGCCGCGGTCGACGCGGCGCAGGCGCGCGTCACGCTCGCCGATGCGGCCCTGCCGTTCGCGACGCTCACCAGCCCGGTCGCGGGCACGGTCGCGGCGGTCGCCCTCGCGCCGGGCGACGCGGTGACGGCGTCGTCGTCGACCGCGGTCGTCACGGTGATCGGGACGGACGGCTTCACGGTGTCGACGACGGTCCCGCTGGGTGACGTCGACGTGGTGGCCGTCGGGCAGGCGGCGCAGGTGACGACGCCGAGCACCGACGCGGTCCTCACGGGCACGGTGAGCAGCGTGGGTCTGCTCGACGTGTCGACGACGTCCGAGCCGTCGTACACGCTGGTGGTCGCGCTGGACGCGACGGACGAGCGGCTGTTCGACGGGGCGTCGGCGCAGGTCGAGGTGACGGTCGCGGGTGCGGTCGACGTGCTCACGGTGCCGACGTCGGCGGTCCGCGTGTCGTCGGACGGGACGACGGTGCAGGTCCTCGACGGCACGACGCCGAGCACGGTGACGGTCGAGGTCGGCGCGGTCGGCGCGGAGCGCACCGAGGTGCTGTCGGGGGTCTCGGCGGGCGACGAGGTCGTCCTGGCGGACCTGCAGCAGGCCGTCGAGACGGGCTCGACCTCGGGCAGCACGGGCCTGTCGGGCCTGGGTGGCTCGGACGAGCAGCGCGGTCCGTCGATGCAGGGCGGACCCGGCGGCGGCTTCGTCGGCGGCCCTCCGACAACCGTGACGCGCGGCCAGGGCTGACCGCACACGACCTTCGACGCCCTCGCACGACGACCGCCCCACTCCCGGGTCGCGCGTCGCGCGGGGGCGTCGGCCACCGACCGCCGGGCGC
>NZ_BIMR01000220.1 GCF_004306155.1 Cellulomonas biazotea | reverse complement strand
CACGAGCGTCGCGTCGGAGGCCACCGGCGGCGTCGCCGGCTGCGACGGGCCGGCGACCAGCAGGTCGGACAGCTCGTGCGCGACGTCCTCGGCGGTCGGGCGCTCGTGCGGCTGCCGCCGGGTCATCCGGACCAGCAGGTCGCCGAGGCGTGCGTCGACCTCCCCGGGCACGTCCGGGTCGCGGGCCAGCCGCGCGGCCGCGACCTCGGCCATCGTCCCGACGAACGCCGGGCGGCCCGTCACGCACTCCAGCAGCACGAGCCCCAGGGCGTACACGTCGCTCGACGGCCCGAGCGCGCCGCCCTCGGCCTGCTCGGGGCTCAGGTAGCTCGCGGTCCCGACGATCGTGCCCGTCATGGTGAGCCGGGTCGCCGCGGCCAGGCGCGCGATGCCGAAGTCGACGAGCTTGACCGGACGCACCTCGAGCGCGTCGTCGTCGGGCTCGACGTCCAGGCAGTCGGGCGTGGTGAGCAGGATGTTGCCGGGCTTGACGTCGCGGTGGATGACGTCGTGCCCGTGCACGACGGCCAGCGCCTCCGCGGCGGCCCGGCCGACGGACGCCGTCTGCGCGACGCTCAGTGGACCGGCCGCGAGGCGGCGCCCCAGCGTGGGCCCGGCGACGAGCTCCATCACCAGGTAGGCCTGCACCTCGCCCGCCCCCGCGGGGCCGTCCATGGGCACGGTGTCGGCGTCGAGCAGCCGCACGAGGCCCGGGTGCCGCAGGCCGGCGAGCACGCGGATCTCCGCCTGGTGACGGCGCAGGTCGTCGCTGTCGCGCGGCACGGCGGGCAGCACCTTGACCGCGACGACCCGGTCGAGGAGCTCGTCGTGCGCGCGGTAGACGGTGGCGGCGCCCCCGCGGCCGATCACCTCGTCGAGGCGGTACCGGTGCCCGAGGACCGTGGGCCCGGCGGCCCCGGCATGCCCGCCGGGCGCGTCACCGGACCACCACGGGCGTGGCGCTCCACCGACGGCGTTGTCCAGCATGACGCCCGACGCTAGGCGACGGCCCGGCGGGGTGCATGCCGAGGCGGTGCCGCGTGCGCGAAGTCACCCGCGCGAGCGCTCAGCCCTGCGCCTCGCCCCGCCAGGGTCCGGGAACCGTCAGTCGGAACCGCAGCGCGAGGACCCGCAGGCCGAAGACGAGCAGCACGGCACCGACGATCGTCCAGGTGTCGAGGCGGTCCCACGACCACAGCGCGACCGTGACCGCCGCCCCGATGAGCGCGGGGACGGCGTAGAGCTGACGGTGGTGCAGGACGACCGGCACCTCGCCCGTGAGGAGGTCGCGCAGCACACCGCCGCCGACGCCCGTCATGACCCCGACGAGGACCGCCGCGATGGCCGTCGTGCCGAGCTCGAGGCCCTTGATCGTGCCCACGACGGTGAACACCGCGAGGGCGCCGGCGTCGAGCACGACGATGACGCGCCGGGCCCGCTCGAGGCGTGGGTGGAAGAAGTACATGGTGAGCGCGCCGAGGACGGCGGTCGCGACGAGCCGCCAGTCGGAGATGCCGACCGGGGGCACGGCCCCGATGAGGACGTCGCGCAGCATGCCGCCGCCGAGTCCGGTCGCCCAGCCGAGCACGAGGATCCCGAAGACGTCGAACTGCTTGCGCACGGCGGCGAGGGCACCCGACATCGCGGCGACGAACACCCCGATGATCTCGAGCAGCGGCTCGTAGGGCAGGTCGGCGATCACGGGACGTCATCCTCCCAGGCGACCCGGCCGCTCATGCGGTGCGACGCGGCAGCGCGTGCAGCGTCACGTCGTGCAGCGCGCCGTCGTCGAGCGTGAACGTGAGGAAGGTGCAGGCCGGCTGGCGGCGGCGGTCCGTCGGGGACCCCGGGTTGAGCAGCCGCAGGCCGCCCGGCGTGACCGTGTCCCACGGGATGTGCGAGTGACCGAACACGAGGACGTCGAGGCCGAGGGCGCCGAACCGGTCGTCGCACCGCCGCTCCCGGCCCGTCGCGGCGCCCGTCTCGTGCACGACGCCCAGACGCACGCCGGCGACGTCGGCGGTGGCGAGCTCGGGCACCCGTGCGCGCACGTCGGCCGGGTCGTTGTTGCCGTGGCACGCGAGCAGGGTCCGCGAGCGCGCGGCGACGGCGTCGACGACGGACGCGGCGACCCAGTCGCCCGCGTGCACGACGAGGTCGGCCCGGTCGATCGCGTCCCACAGCGCGGGCGGAAGGTCGCGGGCCCGCCCGGGGACGTGCGTGTCGGCGGTCGCGACGACGCGGGCAGCGCTCATGCGCGCGGCGGCCCGGCGTGCGGCCCGTGCACGGCGGGGCGTCGGAGCCGGGCGGCGAAGCGGTCCCGGCGCAGGGACGCGTGCCGCCAGAGCGTCTGCTGCAGGACGAGCGTGAGCCACCCCGCGACGGCCATGCCGCTGATGTTGACGACGAGCTGCAGCGCGCTGCCGCCGACCTCGGACCACAGTCCGAACGCGAGCCCGAGCGCGACGTTGCCCGCGGCGGGGATCGTCGTGACGGAGATGAAGACGCCGGTGAGCCCGCCGAGGCGGGACGACGTGAGCGAGAGGACCCCGGCGGCCCCCGCGATGACCGCGACGACGAACGACCAGCGGTCAGGCGTGTAGATGAAGGCCGTCTCGGGCCGCGGGCGCGTCACGTCCTCGACCGACACCCACCCCGTCGCCCGGAAGACGAGCGCGACGAGCGCGGCGAACGCGATCGCGACCGCGAACCCGACGAGCAGCGCGACGGCCGCGCGTCGCAGCAGCCGCCAGCGCCGGCGGACCAGCGCGACGCCGAGCGCGGCGACCGCCCCGAACTCCGGGCCGAGCACCATCGCGCCGATGACGAGGATCTGCGAGTCGACGACGATCGCGATGCCGGCGAGCACCGTTGCCAGTCCCATGAAGCTGAGGAACGTCCAGGTGAGCTCGGTGTCGTCGTAGGCGCGCAGGACGACCTGCGGCCACACGACGGAGTCGGCGCTCGCGCCCGGTGTGACGCGCTCGGCCTCCCACCCGGCGCGCGACACCCACGTCTCGACGGGCACGAGGTGGATCGTGCCCACCTGCTGCACGTCGAGCGCGAGGAGCCGCTCGACGACGCCGTCGGCGGCCTCGCGGGCGACGTCGGCGCTGACCACGTCGCCCACCGGCTTGTGCGAGGCGCCCTGCTCGACCGCGAGCGCGGATACCGCGGGGTCGTCCTGCAGGAGCGTCACGACGGGCTCGGTGAGGGCGGTCGGGAGGCTCACGCGCAGGTGCAGCACGGGGCCCAGTCTGCCCCCGGCCCCCGGTGCACGGGCGGCGCCACGGCGGGCGACCGCTGACCCCCGTCGCACGGCGGTCGCCCACGCCCTCCCGGGCCGTCGGGCGAGGGCCGTCGAGGCGCGTCCGTCAGGCCCCTGACCTGCACTGATACAAGGCTCCACGACCGCGCTGGACGGAACGCCCCGCGGGCCTCACACTTGCCGTCGCCCCCTCGATGTTCCGGCCGCAGAGTGCCGGGAAAGGACCCGTGCGGTCGTGCTGCGCACTGTCACCTCCCACCTGTCGATCGACGTGCGTCAGCCCCTGGAGATGCTGCTCTCCGTGGCGGTCGCCGACGCCTCCTTCGACCGCACCGAACAGCTCTCCGTCCGCCACGAGGAGGGCCCGCTCGACGTCGTCGAGATCAAGGGTCCGCACGGCGGTCGCGTGCACCGCGTCCTCGTGCCCGCCGGTCGCGTGGTCGTCGACTACAGCGCCGCGGTGACGGGCCAGGCGGACCCGCCGCCCGTCGAGGACGTCGACCTCGTCGAGTACCGCCGGCCGAGCCGGTACGCGGAGTCGGACCGCCTGCTGGCGTTCGCGCGCGACCAGTTCCGCGGCCTGGAGGGGTCCGAGCTGCTCGACGCCGTGGTCGCGTGGGTCGCCGGGCACGTGACGTACCTGTCGGGCTCGAGCCTGCCGACGGACGGCGCGACTGACACCCTGCTCAAGCGGCGCGGCGTGTGCCGGGACTTCGCGCACCTGGTCGTCGCGCTGCTGCGCGCGAAGGACGTCCCCGCGCGGCTCGCGTCGGTGTACGCGCCCGGGCTCAAGCCGATGGACTTCCACGCGGTCGCCGAGGCCTACGTCGAAGGCGCGTGGCGGGTCGTCGACGCGACGCACCTCGCCCCGCGCGACTCGTTCGTGCGGATCGCGACGGGCCGGGACGCCACCGACACGGCGTTCCTGTCGTACTACGGCGGGTCGCTCACGCTCCGGGCGCTCACGGTGACCGCCGCGGTGCACGAGGTACTGCCGCCGGACGACGGCACCGGCCTCGTCACGCTGCGCTGAGCGCCCCCGGCCGGGCCACCTCGCCGGGAAGCGGGGCCGGCCTCACAGGTCGCTCGGGCCGCCCTCGGCGAGGTCGGGCGCCTCGTCGGGCTGGTGCACGCACACCCACAGGCTCTGGGGCCGGACCGTGACCTCCAGGGTGCGACCCGGTTCGAGGACGTCGCCGTCGAGCTGGCGCGGCTGCGGGCGGTCGGACCGGATGACGACGTGCGCGCCGCGGTGGATCTCCCGGCTCGGCACGCGCTTGTGGCGCAGCGCGACGCCCACGAGCAGCTGCAGCCAGTGGCCGAGGTTGCGGGGCGCGAGGATGGCGACCTCCATGACGCCCGTGTCCGGCTGAGCCTCGGGCAGCAGCGTCACGCCGCCCTGCAGCCGGCCCACGTTCCCGACCAGCACCGAGCGTGCGTGCCGTCGCATCGGCGGCCCGCCGTCGACGGAGACGGCGACGTGCATCTCGTCGTCGGCGAGGTGCCGCAGGGCCGACCACACGTAGGCGATCGAGCCCGCCGCGTTCTTGAGCGCGGTCGGCGCGTCGTCCATGGTCGCGGCGTCCAGGCCCATGCCCGCCATCACGGCGAACGTCTTGCCGTCGGCCTCACCCACGTCGATGAGCCGGCGGCCGCGCCGCAGCACCGTGTCGACGCCGTCCGGCACGTCGGTCGGGACGTCGAGGTTGGCCGCGAGGAGGTTGCCCGTGCCGCCGGGCAGGACGGCGAGCGCGGTCTGCGTCCCCGCGAGACCCTCGATGACGGCGCGCACGGTGCCGTCGCCGCCGCACACGAGCACGACGTCGACGCCGTCCTCGACGGCGCGGCGCGCCTGCCCCGTGCCGGGGTCCTCGGCGGTGGTCTCGAGCCAGTCGGGTGCCGGCCAGCCTGCCGCGGCGAGCTGGTCGGTGATCTGGCGGCGCAGCTCGTCGGTGCCCTCGACCCTGTTCGGGTTGACGACGACGGCGGTGCGCAGCGGCTGGTCGCCGTGACGCTGGCGCGGCGCGGGCTCGGTCGGGGTCGGGGCGGTGTCGGTCACGGTGGCGATTGTGGTGCGCGTCGGCGGCTCCCGCGCGGCGAGCGGGTCGTCAGACCCCGGACCGCAGCGCCATCCGCCGGTTCTCGGTCTCGATGAGGGTGGTGTACACCGACCGGTAGTCCGCGTCCGTCGGGTCCATGCGCTGCAGGCGACCGCGGAGGTCGGCGATGGTCCGCGTGAAGCCGATCTCGACGAGGCTCGCGACGATGCCGCGGACGTACCCCGGCATCGACTCGGGCCGGTCCTCGGGCAGCGGTGCGACGGCGAGCTCCGTGACGAGGGCGCGCACCGGCTCCGCGGCCTGCTCGACGACGGCGTCGACCCACCCCGTCGACGAGCCGCCCGACGCCTGGAGCAGGGCCTGCGCCGCCCGGCGGCCGCCCGCGGCTCGCACGGCCTCGTGCACGGCGCGGTAGGCGAGCGCCGAGAACGCCTCGGGGCCGAGGTCGTCGAACTCGCCGGGGACGAGGTCGGGGTGCTGCAGCACGACCTCGAGCGCGGTCCGCTCGATCCGTGCGACGGGGTCCCGCCGGTCCGGCACGGCCATCCGGGCGACCGGGACCGTGACGGCGTCCGCGCGTCCCCCGTCCGTCCCCTGGTCCTGCCGCCGGCCGCCGCGCGCGTCGTCCCGCCGCTCCGGCGCTCCCCGGGCCGGGCCACGGGCCCCGCCGACGGCGCGACGCACCGCGTCCTGGTCGTCGATGCCGAGCCACCCCGCAAGCAGCCGCGTGTACTCGGGGCGCAGCGCGGCGTCGCGGATGCCCGCGACGATCGGCGCCGCCGCACGGAGCGCCGCGACCCGGCCCTCGGCGGTGTGCAGGTCGTACGTCGCGAGCGTCGAGCGGATGACGAACTCGAACAGCGGCTGGCGGCCCGAGACGAGGGCCCGGACGGCGTCGGGGCCCTTCGCCTGGCGCAGCTCGCACGGGTCCATCCCGGACCGCTCGACGGCGACGAACGTCTGGGCGGAGAACGACTGGTCCTCGCCGAACGCGCGCAGCGCGGCCTTCTGCCCGGCGGCGTCGCCGTCGAACGTGAAGATGATCTCGCCGCCGACGGACGCGCCCGACGCGAGCTGCACGCCGCCCGTCGAGCCGGAGTCGCCGACCAGTCGCCGCACGATGCGCGCGTGGTCGGAGCCGAACGCGGTGCCGCACGTCGCGACCGCCGAGCCGACGCCCGACAGGTGCATCGCCATGACGTCGGTGTACCCCTCGACGACGACGACCCGCTTCTCGCGCTGCATGTCGCGCTTGGCCAGGTCGATGCCGTACAGCACCTGCGACTTGCGGTAGAGCGGGGTCTCCGGGGTGTTGAGGTACTTCGGCCCCTGGTCCTCGTCGAACAGCCGCCGCGCGCCGAAGCCGACGGTCTCCCCCGTGACCTCGCGGATCGGCCACACGAGGCGACCGCGGAAACGGTCGTAGATGCCGCGCTGGCCCTGGCTGACCAGCCCCGACGCGACGAGCTCCGCCTCGGTGAAGTTCCGCCCGCGCAGGTGCCGCAGCAGCCCGTCCCAGCCCTGCGGCGCGAAGCCGACACCGAACTGCTCCGCGGCCGACCGGTCGAACCCGCGCTCGGCGAGGAACGCCCGCCCCGCGGCGGCACCGGGCGACGTGAGCTGCTCGCGGTAGAACTCCTCGGCGACGCGGTGCGCGTCGAGCAGCCGACGCCGACGCCCGGGCTCCTCACCGGGGCGCGGCGCACCGCCCTCCTCGTACCGCAGCTGGATCCCGACGCGACCCGCGAGGTACTCCACGGCCTCGGCGAACGCCAGCCCGTCGACCTTCATGACGAACGCGATGACGTCGCCGCCCTCGCCGCAGCCGAAGCAGTGGTACCGGCCGACCTGCGGGCGGACGTGGAACGACGGGGAGCGCTCGTCGTGGAACGGGCACAGGCCCTTCATCGAGCCGACGCCGGCGGGCTTCAGGCTGACGTGGGCGCCGACGATCTCCTCGATGCGCGCGCGCTCGCGGACCGCCTCCACGTCCTCCCGTCGGATGCGTCCCGCCACGCGGTGAGTCTAGGCGTCGCGCGCACCCGTCCGAGCCGCGTCGGACCCGGGCCGGCCGGTCGGCGAACCCGCGGTCAGTGCCGCGGCGGGTGCACCAGGCGGGCGTGCATCTCCGCCGCCGACACGTCGGTGAGGGACGCCACCTGGTCGACGACGACCCGCAGCCGCGCGGCGTCGTCGGCTGCCTCCGCCCAGTCGGCCGCGAAGGGCGGCTCGAGCGCGAGCGGCGCCCGCTCCGACATGACGCGCACGAGGTCCGTGAGCACCTCGCGCTGCCGGTGGTACAGCGGCTCGAGCTCGCGCGGCGCCATGACGTACGCGACGGCGAGGCCCTTGAGCACGAGGATCTCCGCGGTCGTCTCCAGCGGCACGACCAGGTGCGCCGCGTACCGCGTGAGCGGCCCGGGGCCGAACTCGGCGCGCGTCGCCTCCTGCGCGGCCTTCGCGAACCGGCCGATGAGCTGGCTCGTCGCGTCCTTGAGCATCGCGAGCGCCCCGCGCGACCCGTCGAAACCGTGGTCCCACAGGCGGGCGGCGACGAGCCGGTCCATCGCGTCGTGCAGGCCCGCCTCGTCGACGGCGTCGCCGTACCAGGTCTGCACGGCCTCGACGACGCGCGCCCGCTCGTCGGGACGCGTCAGCACGGCCAGGTCCAGGCGGCCGCCGACGACCGCGTCCTCGACGTCGTGCACGGAGTAGGAGATGTCGTCCGCGAGGTCCATGACCTGCGCCTCGACGCACTTGCGGCCCTCCGGGGCGTCCTCGCGCAGCCACGTGAACACCGGCAGGTCGTCCTCGTAGACCCCGAACTTGTGCGTCGGCCGGCCGCTCGCGGCGCTCACCGGTCCGCGGCCGTGCCGCCACGGGTACTTGACCGACGCGTCGAGGCTCGCGCGCGTGAGGTTGAGGCCGACGGGCCGGCCGTCGGGCGTGACGACCTTCGGCTCCAGGCGCGTGAGCAGCCGCAGCGTCTGGGCGTTCCCCTCGAACCCGCCGATCCCCCGCGCGATCTCCGCGAGCGCCCGCTCCCCGTTGTGGCCGAACGGCGGGTGGCCCAGGTCGTGCGCGAGGCACGCGGTGTCGACGACGTCCGGGTCGCAGCCGAGCGTCTTGCCGATCTCCCGGCCGACCTGCGCGACCTCCAGGGTGTGCGTGAGCCGGGTCCGCACGAAGTCGTCCGACGACGGGCCGAGCACCTGCGTCTTCGCACCGAGGCGGCGCAGCGCGGAGGAGTGCACGAGGCGCGCGCGGTCCCGCTCGAACGCGGTCCGCTCGCGCGACTTGGGGGCTTCCGGCGCCCACCGTTCCCGGTCGGCGTCGACGTAGCCGTCGAGGTCGAGGGTGTCGAGGGCGGTCACGGGTCCAGGGTAACGAGCGACGGCCGCGGACCGGTTCCCCGACCGGCTCCACACCTGCGCCTCGGGACGCGTTCTAGGAGGGCACGCACGTCACCCGACCCCTCCTGGAGGACCCCGATGAACCCGAGCACCCTGTCGACCACCCGCCGCCCGCGCCGCCGCGTCGTCGCCGTCGGCGTCGTCGCGGCCGCCCTGACCGTCGTGGGCGGTGCGGGTGCCGCGATGGCCGCCGCACCGACGTCGCCGGTCGCCGAGGCCGTCGCGGGCGTGCTCGCGGAGGTCGGCATCGACTGGTCCGCGATGCCCGAGGGGTACACCCGCGCGCAGTACGAGGCGTTCTGGGGCGCGGGCTACACGCCGGAGGACGTCGCGGCGCTCGGTGCGCTGTGGAGCACCGACGACACCCAGACGAAGGCCCGCGCGGGCCAGGCCCTCCTGGACGGCGAGACGCTGCCCGTGGCGCCGGGGTCGACGGCCCCCGAGGCCGGCCCGACCGACGTCGAGGTCTCGGGCGAGCTGCCCGAGGGGTACACGCCCGCGCAGTACGCGGCGTTCTGGGACGCCGGGTACACGGCCGACGACCTCGAGGCGCTCAGCACGCTGTGGAGCACCGACGCGACGGAGACCAAGGCGCGCGCCGGTCAGATGCTGCTCGACGGGCAGACTCCTCCCGTGGCCCCCGGCAGCACCCCCGCCTCGGGCTCCTGACCACGCGCCCGGCACCCCGACGACCCGCGACCGAGGAGGAAGCACCGACGTGCCCGACCTGACCCTGCGCACCGGCTTCGAGATCGAGCTGCTGGCGCCCGCCGGATCCGACCGGCAGGTGCTCGCGGACGCGCTCGCGGCCCGCAGCGGAGGACGGGTGCTCCGGTCCTTCCACCACGACAGCGAGCCGTCGACGGTGCCGGGTGTGGGGGTCTTCCGGCACCTGTCCCCCGCGTTCGACGTCGTCGACGCCGACGGCCTGCCGGTCGCCCGGCTGGTCGACGACATCACGCTCGTCGCGGACCTCGCGGCCGCCGCGGGCGCGGGCGCCGGGGCGAGCGGGCCGGGCGTCACCGGCGGCCCTGCCCGGCCCGGGCACCGCGGCTGGTACCGCGTGCTGTCCGACGACGCGCGGCTGCTGCGCCTGGTCGAGCGGCACGCCGACCCCGACGCCCCGCTCGCGGACGTGCTCGCGCCGGTCGCGGCACTGTTCGGTGCGACGGTCGACGTCCAGGGCGCCGGGGCGCGCGTGAACGACGCCACGGGGGCGACGGTCGCGGTCGTCCTGCCGCTGCCCGCGGGCCGCGAGCGGCCGTGCGAGGTCGTCACGCCCCCGCTGGCGTCCGGCCACCGCGACGCGCTGGAGCGCCTGCTCGCCCCGGCGCGGGAGCTGGGCTTCACGGTGCCGCACGAGGCGGCCGTGCACCTGCACGTCGACGCCGGACCGTTCCGGCGGCCCGACGCGTTCGCCAACCTCGTGCGGCTGTTCGCGCACTGGCGCGCCGAGCTGTGGTCGGCCCTGGGCACCAACCCGGCGTGCCGGCGGCTGGCCCCGCTGCCCGACGCGCTGGTCACCCTCGTGGAGCAGCCCGTCGACGACGCCGACGGGTCCGGCTGGGCACGTCTCGCCGCGGAGGCCCGCACCACGGGCCTGACGAAGTACGCCGACGTCAACCTGGTCCAGGTCGTCGCCGCACGTCCCCTGCGCGACACCGTCGAGGTGCGGCTGCTGCCCGGTGCGATCGAAGCCGACGACGTCGTGCGCCGCGCGGCCCTCGTCGAAGGCCTGCTGGTGCGCTGCCTCGACCCGCGTCCGCTGCCGCGTCCGGAGCCGGGCGACGCCGCGGACCCGCGGGCCGCGACCGACGCGCTCGAGGCGCTCGCCGGGACGGTGCGCCGGTGAGCGCCTGGGTGCCCACGGCCGGGCCGGACAGCGCAGGCGTGGCGCGCGTCCGCGCGGCGCC
>NZ_BIMR01000219.1 GCF_004306155.1 Cellulomonas biazotea | reverse complement strand
TCGGCAACCGGCGCACGACCGTCCACGTCGACGTCGAGGCGCTCACCTCGGCGGGCGCGTCCGCGTCCGTCGGAGCCGACCGCACGATCGAGCGCGCGTCCGAGCCCGGCGACGTCAGCGGCGGGTTCGAGGTCCTGGTCGCCGACGACGGGACGTCGGTGTCCGCCGACTGGGCCGACGTCGGCGACACGGGCGGGTCCGCGATCACGGGCTACCGCGTCGAGTACCGGGTCGACAACGGTGGGTGGGCCGCGCTCACGACCGCGGGGTCGTCGTCGCTGAGCTCCGCGCCGCTGCCCACCGCCGTCGCCGCCGGCTCGCGCGTCACGCTGCGGGTCAAGGCGGTCAACCAGTTCGGCGAGAGCGGCTCGTGGGCCGAGTCCCAGCGGTCCGAGCCGGTGCCCACCCCCGCGCCCGACCCCGGCGGCGGTGGGGGATGACCGCGACCTGCCGCGCCCACCGACCCGCCGAGACCCTTCCTCACCGCACGAGACGGAGCCCCCGCACATGACCCCCGAGCAGAGCGCATGGTTCGCCGAGACGTTCGACGCCCTCGTCGGCAACGTCGGGCAGGCGCTGCTGGGCAAGGACCGCCCGGTCCGGCTCGCCCTCACGGCGATGCTCGCCGAGGGCCACCTGCTGCTGGAGGACGCACCCGGCACGGGCAAGACGTCGCTCGCGAAGGCGATCGCCGCGACCGTCCAGGGCACCCACCACCGCATCCAGTTCACGCCCGACCTGCTGCCGTCGGACGTCACGGGCGTGACGATCTACGACCAGGGCAGCCACAAGTTCGAGTTCCACCCCGGCCCGGTGTTCGCGTCCGTCGTGCTCGCGGACGAGATCAACCGCGCCTCGCCCAAGACGCAGGCGGCGCTGCTCGAGGTCATGGAGGAGGGGCAGGTCACGGTCGACGGCGTGACCCACGCGGTCGGGCGCCCGTTCATGGTCATCGCGACGCAGAACCCCATCGAGCAGGCCGGGACCTACCGCCTGCCGGAGGCGCAGCTCGACCGGTTCCTCATCAAGACGTCGCTCGGCTACCCGGACCGCGCGTCCACCATCGAGATCCTCGCGGGCGCTCGCGACCGCACGACGAACCTCACGCCGCGGATCACGACGCAGGCGGTCGGGACGATGGCGGACCTCGCGCGCACCGTGCACATCGACGAGGCCGTCCTGGACTACGTGGCGCGCCTCACCGAGTCGACGCGGTCCGACGCGCAGACGGCGCTCGGCGCGAGCGTCCGCGGCGGCCTGGCGCTGGTGCGCTGCGCGAAGGTGTGGGCCGCGTCCGAAGGGCGCGAGTACGTGCTGCCCGACGACGTCAAGGACCTCGCGCAGCCCGTCCTCGCGCACCGGCTCGTCCTCGACACCGAGGCGGAGTTCGCCGGGGTGCGGGCTGCGGACGTCCTGGACCGCATCCTCGAGACGACGGCACCGTCGGTCCTGCGAGCCGTGTGACCGTGTCGTTGCGCATCTCCTCGCTCGGCTGGGGCGTCCTGGCGGCCGCGGTCGCGGGCCTCGTCCTGGGCCGCTGGCTGGGCTGGCTCGAGACCGCCGCGATCGGTGCGGCCCTCACGGCCGTCCTGGTCGTGTCGCTGCTCATGACGCTGGGCCGCTCCCGGTTCGCCGTGTCGCTCGACATGGCGGACCGGCGTGTGCGCGTCGGGGAGCGGGCGGTCGGCCGGGTCGAGGTGCGCAACGACGGACGCAGCCGGTCGCTGCCCGCGCGGGTCGAGCTGCCCGTCGGCGCGGCGGTGGCCGAGCTCGGGATCCCCGTGCTCGCGCCCGGTGCGTCGCACGACGAGCTGTTCGCGATCCCCACGTCGCGCCGCGCCGTGGTCGTCGTGGGTCCGGTGCGGTCCGTGCGCGGCGACCCGCTGGGTCTGGTGCGGCGCGCGGTGCGGTGGACGACGCCCGTCGAGCTGTTCGTGCACCCGCTGACGGTCGCGCTCACCGGCTCGAGCTCGGGCCTGCTGCGCGACCTCGAGGGTCAGTCGACGCGCGACCTGTCGGACTCCGACCTGTCGTTCCACGCGCTGCGCGACTACGTCGCGGGCGACGACCGGCGGTACATCCACTGGCGGACGACCGCGCGCCGCGGCAGCCTCATGGTCAAGCAGTTCGAGGACACCCGGCGGACGCAGACGGTCCTCGCGCTCGCGACGGACCCGCGCGACTACGCCGACGAGGACGAGTTCGAGCTCGCGGTGTCGATCGTCGCGTCGCTCGGCGTGCAGACCATCCGCGAGCAGCGCGACATCGCGGTGCTGGCGGGGCCGGGCGCGCTGCGCGTGCAGACCCCGCCGCTCCTGCTCGACGACTGCGCGCGCCTGGTCCAGCAGCCCGGTGGTGCGGGGATCGCCCTGCTGGGACGGCGCGTCGCGCGCGAGACCCCCGACGTCTCGGTCGCGGTCCTCGTGACCGGCTCGGTCGCGGACGACGCGTCCCTGCGGCTCGGGGCGCGGCACGTGCCGGTCGGCACCCGCACGGTCGTCGTGCGGTGCGAGCGCGGCTCCGAGGTCTCCGTCCGCACGCAGGGTGCGCTGAGCCTGTCGACCGTGGGCGGTCTCGACGACCTGCCCCGCCTGCTGCGCCGGGTGGTCGCGTGAGCGGCACGGCGACCCCCACGGCTCCCCGCACGACCCCGGCCCCCCGCCCGGCGGCGGCGACGCCCCGCCCGGCGGTGCCTGCGCGCGCCCGGCGCACCGGGGTCCCGCTCGTGATCGACGTCGTGTGCCTCGTCGGGGCGCTCGCCCTCGTCCTGTGGCCGCTCCTGGCCGTGTACGGCGGCACGGCCGCAGTCCCCGCGGTCGTCGGGGGTCTCGCGCTCGGCGCGGGCGTCGCGCTGTGGGCCGCGGCACGCCGCTGGTCGGCGGCCGTGACGGTCGCCGCGCTGACCGCCACCTACGTCGTGGCCGGGGGAGCGCTCGCCGCGCCGACGACGACGCTCGCCGGGGTCGTCCCGACGGGCGCGACGGTCGTCGAGCTCGTCCGCGGCACCACGTCGACCTGGAAGCAGGTCCTCACGCTGCAGCCGCCCGTCGGGACGAGCGGCTCGCTCCTCGTCGCGGCGTACCTGCTGGCGCTCGTCGGATCGGCCGCCGCGGTGTCGGTCACGGCGCGCGTGCGGCGCCCGCTGCCCGCCGCGTCGGCCGCGGTCGTGCCGCTCGCCGTCATGGTCGCGGTCGTCGTGCTCGGGACTCGTGAGCCCGTCCCGGCGCCGTGGCTCACCGGGACGGTGCTGACGCTGCTGCTCCTGCCCTGGGCGTCCGCCCGCGCGGGCCTGCTGCGGCCGCGACGCGTCGTGGCCGTCGGCGCGCTCGCGGCGGTCGCTCTCGCGGGCGGTGTGCTGGGCGCACCCGTCGTCGTCGGCGACACGACGCGGTACGTGGTGCGCGACGAGATCGTGCCGCCCTTCGACCCGCGCGACTACCCGAGCCCGCTGTCGGCGTTCCGCCACTTCGTCAAGGTCGACGAGGACGCGACCCTGCTGACCGTCGAGGGCCTGCCGAGCGGTGCCCGTGTCCGGCTCGCCACGATGGACCGCTACGACGGTGTCGTGTGGAACGTCTCCAGCGACGGCTCGGCTGACGCGTCGGGCGAGTTCCGCCGGGTCGGCGACGACCTCGAGACGACGGTGCGGGGCGACCGCGCGCACGTCGAGGTCGAGATCGGCGCGCTCACCGGCGTGTGGCTGCCGACCGTCGGCTCCGCGACCGCGTTCGACGTCGTGGGCGACTCCGCCGCCGACCTGCGCTACAACGACGCGACCGGGGCGGCCGTCCTCGTCGGCGGCGTGCACGAGGGCCTGCGCTACGGCGTGGACGTCGTCGTGCCGCGCGTCCCGGAGGACGCCGAGATCGGCTCCGCTCCGGCGGCGTCCGTCACGCTCCCCGACGTCGTGGGAGACCCCGACGCGGTCGCCATGACCGCACCCGACGTGGCCCGCGACGCGGGCGAGCCGGTCCAGGTCGCCCGGGCGCTGACCCGGTGGCTGTCGGAGGAGGGGTACTTCAGCCACGGCGTCGCCCCCGAGGACCACCCGTCGCTGTCGGGCCACGGTGCGTTCCGGATGACCCAGCTGCTCGGTGGCGACCTCATGGTCGGCGACGGCGAGCAGTACGCGTCGGCGCTCGCGCTGCTGGCGCGGGAGATGGGGCTGCCGGCACGCGTCGTGCTCGGCTTCGTCCCCGACGCCGCCGAGGGGCCCGTCGACCTCACGGGCGCGGACATCCAGGCGTGGGTCGAGATCGCGTTCGCCGGGCACGGCTGGGTGCCGTTCGACCCGACGCCGCCGCCGACGCAGACGCCGCAGGAGGACCAGCAGGACGCGCCGTCGCAGCCCGACCCGCAGGTCGTCCAGCCGCCCCCGCCGCCGCCGGACGCGGCGACGCCGCCCGACGAGGACACCGAGCAGCCCAGCACGGACGAGCCGGCCGAGGACGACAGCGCCGCGGCGCTGTGGTGGCGCATCGCGCGGGTCGCCGGAGTCGCGGCCGTGCCGCTCGTGCTGCTGCTCCTGCCGTTCCTCGTCGTGGGGGCGCTCAAGGCGCGTCGCCGCCGGCAGCGGCGCCGCCACCGCGACACGGTCGTCCGGGTCGCGGGCGGCTGGGACGAGGTCGTCGACCACGCGCGCGACCTGCGTCGCCCCGTGCCGCCTTTCGCGACCCGCCGCGAGTCGGCCGACGCCCTCGCGTCGGCGTTCGGCGACCGCCCGGGCCGCGACGGCACGGCCGTGGTCACGACCGTGCGCGAGCTCGCCGACCACGCCGACCGGGCCGTGTTCGCGCCCGCCGCCCCGAGCGACGCGGAGGCCGCCGCCTACTGGC
>NZ_BIMR01000218.1 GCF_004306155.1 Cellulomonas biazotea | reverse complement strand
GCGCACGGTCGTGCCCCGTGCGCCGCGCCGTCGTCAGGACGCGGGTGCCGCCGGCGGTGCCAGGACGAACGCCGGCGCGCGCAGCCCGCCTGCCGCGAAGGCGTCCGCGACCGCGGAGGCGACCGCGTCGACCTCGTCGGCCCTGACCAGCGCGATCGCCGAGCCGCCGAAGCCGCCGCCCGTCATCCGGGCCCCGAGCGCGCCCGCGGCGCGCGCCGCGTCGACGACCAGGTCGAGCTCGCGGCAGGACACCTCGTAGTCGTCGCGCAGCGACGCGTGCGACGCGTCCATGAGCGGCCCGACCGCCTCGACGTCGCCCGCGTCGAGGCGTGCGACGAACTGCTCGACGCGCTCGATCTCCCGCACGACGTGCCGCACCCGGCGCACCTGCACGTCGCCCTCGGCCGAGCCGTCGGCGAGCGTGGCCAGCGCCGCGTCGAGCGCCTCGGGCGCGACCTCGCGCAGCGTGCCCACACCGAGGCGGACCGCCGCGGCCTCGCACGCCGCCCGGCGCGCGGCGTACTGCCCGTCGACCAGTGCGTGCTCGGCCCGGGTGTCGACCACGAGCAGCTCGAGCCCGTGTGCGGACAGGTCGAACGGGACGTGCCGGACCGACCCGTCGAGGCAGTCGAGCAGCAGCGCGTGCCCGGCGCTGGCCCGCAGCGACGCCGACTGGTCCATGCCGCCCGTCGGGGCGCCCGCGATCTCGTTCTCCGCCCGCACGCACACCGCGGCGAGGGTCGTCCGGCCGGCGTCGTCGGGCTGCTCGGCGGTCCCCGCGAGGCCCAGGTCGAACACCGCGTCGAGCGCGACCGCGACCGAGGCCTCGAGCGACGCCGACGACGACAGCCCGGCGCCGTACGGCACGCACGAGTCGACCGCGACGTCGAAGCCGCCGACGACGTGCCCCGCCTCGCGCAGCGCCCACGCGACGCCCGCCACGTAGGCGGGCCAGCCGTCGACCGTCCCCGGGGCGACGTCCGCGAGCCGGACCTCGCGCACGCGGCCCGCCTCCTGCGCCGAGACGAGGCGGACGGTGTCGTCGTCGCGGCGGCGCAGCGCGACGTACGCGCGGTGCGGCAGCGCCGTGGGCAGGCACAGGCCGCCGTTGTAGTCGGTGTGCTCGCCGATGAGGTTGACGCGCCCGGGCGCGGACCACGTGCCGTCCGGCTCGGTGCCGAACCGGTCGACGAACAGGTCGTGCGCGCGCCGGGCGCCGTCGGCCGGGGCCCAGGCCTCGACCCACTCGACCGCCGCGCTCACGCGAGGTCCTGCAGGCGCGCCGCGATGCGCTCGGGCGTCGTGTCGTTGACCCACGCGCCGAGGCCGGACTCGATGCCGGCGAGGTACTTGAGCTTGCCCGGCGCGCGCAGCACCGAGAACACCTGGAGGAACAACCGGGACTCATCGCGTCCGTCGTTCACGGGGGCCTGGTGCCACCCGGCGATGTAGGGCAGGGGGATGGCCGTCTCGTCGTCGACGAAGAACAGGTCGAGGCGGCGCAGCAGGTCGAGGTACACGTGCGCGAGGTCCTCGCGCTCGGCGTCCGTCAGCGCGGGCAGGTCGGGGACGTCGCGGCGCGGCGCGAGGTGCACCTCGACGGGCCAGCGGGCCGCGAACGGCACGTAGGCGACCCAGTGCTCGGACTCCAGGACGACGCGCGTCCCGGCGCGCAGCTCGGCGTCGAGCAGGTCGCGGCCCAGCAGCCGGCCCGTGCGGGCGGTGTGCGCCTTCGCCTGCTCGACCATGGCCGCGGTGCGCGGCGCCAGGTAGGGCAGGGCGTAGATCTGCCCGTGCGGGTGGTGCAGCGTGACGCCGATCTCCTTGCCGCGGTTCTCGAACACGAAGACCTGCTCGATGCCGGGGAGCGCGCCGAGCGCCGCGGTGCGGTGCGCCCAGGCCTCGATGATCGTCCGCATCCGTCGGGGTCCGACCGTGCGCAGCGACGCCGAGGCGTCGGACGAGAAGCACACGACCTCGCAGCGGCCGGCGGCGGGGCGCGTCGTGAAGAGCTCCTCGCCGTCGGCAGGGGCCGGCTCGTCGAGGACGCCCGGGACGGCCAGGAGCGACGGGAAGCGGTTCTCGAACACGACGACGTCGTAGGCCGTGTCCGGGATCTCGCCGTCCTGGTACTCGGCACCGGGGCGGGCAGGGGCGAGCGGGTTCGCGTCCGCGGGCGGCAGGAACGTGCGGTTCATGCGGTGCGCCGCGATCGCGACCCAGTCGCCCGTGAGGGGGTCGCGGCGCAGCTCGGGGCCGGTCACCGGGTGGGCGACGCCGTGCTCGTCGAGGACGGGGGCGAACCGGTCCGGCAGCGGGCGCGGGTCGTCGAGGCGGCGCGTCGCCGCACCCGACACGTACGGCTCGGAGTCGTCGAAGTAGAGGAGCTCGCGGCCGTCGGCGAGGCGCGTGGACGTCGTGCGGACGGCGGGCTGCGGGGTGGTGGTCACGGGCGGTCTCCGGTCGGTGGGGCGGGCTGGTGCGACGCCGGGTCGCGGGGGACGTCGCGGGGGAGGGGGACGAGCTGGACGCGGGCGCCGGTCGCCTCGGCGGCGGTGCGGGCGTCGTCGGTCAGGGCGTCGTCGGTGAGCAGCAGGTCGATCTCGTCGAGCGTCGCGATCCGGGCGAGCCCGGTGACGCCCCACTTGCTGTGGTCGGCGACGACCGTGGTCGCGGCGGCGCAGGCCAGCAGGGCCCGGTTCGTCGCGGCCTCGGCGAGGTTGGGGGTGGTGAGGCCGTCGGCGTCCAGGCCGTGCACGCCGAGGTACGTGCGGTCGACGCGCAGCCGCGCGAGGGCGGCGTCGGCGACGGGCCCGACGAGCGCGTCGGACGGGGTGCGGACGCCGCCCGTGAGGATGACCTCGAGCCGGTCGGTGCCGGGGGCGGCGTGGTGCAGGACGTCGGCGGCCCCGACGGAGTTCGTCACGACCGTGAGCGGGCGCAGCGTCGGCGTCGCGGCGAGCAGCTCGGCGAGCAGGTGCGTCGTGGTCCCGGCGGACAGGGCGATCGCCTGGCCGGGCTCGACGGTCGCGAGCGCCGCCTGCGCGATCGCGCGCTTCTCGGCCTGGGCCCACGCGCGCTTGGCCTCGAAGCCGGGCTCGTCGGTGGGGCGGCCGCCCGCGTCGGGGGCGACGGCGCCGCCGTGCACGCGGCGGACGAGGCCGGCGCGGGCGAGCTCCGCGATGTCGCGGCGGACGGTCATGTCGGAGACGTCGAGGGCCTCCACGAGGTCGGCGACCCGCGCCGCCCCGTGGGCCCGCACGACGCCGAGGATGTGCTCCTGCCGCTGGGTCGCCAACACCCCGACATCATCACACACAACCGAACAACTTCAAACAGACAGTGGTCCGGCGGGTCGACCCGCCCCGGGTCAGCGACCCGCGGGCGTCAGCCCCAGCGAGCGGCCCGCGAGGTTCCGGCGGCGGCCCGACAGGCCTCGCGCGACCTCCCGCAGCGCCAGCGCGGCCGGGGAGTCCGGGTCGGACAGCACCACGGGCGTCCCGGCGTCGCCGGCCTCGCGCAGCGACACGTCCAGCGGAACCTGCCCGAGCAGCGGCACGTCCCCGCCCGTCAGGCGCGACAGGTTCTCCGCGACGCGTGCACCGCCGCCCGAGCCGAACAGCTCCAGGCGCGAGCCGTCGGGCTGCGCGAGCCACGACATGTTCTCCACGACCCCCACGACGTGCTGGCGCGTCTGCACCGCGACCGACCCGGCACGCTCCGCGACCTCCGCGGCCGCCGCCTGCGGCGTCGTCACCACGACGATCTCCGACCCCGGCAGCAGCTGCGCGACCGAGATCGCGATGTCGCCCGTCCCTGGCGGCAGGTCCAGCAGCAGGACGTCCAGGTCGCCCCAGAACACGTCCGCGAGGAACTGCTGCAGCGCGCGGTGCAGCATCGGGCCGCGCCACACCACCGGCTGCCCCGGCGGGACGAACATGCCGATCGACACGACCTTGACGTCGTGCGCCACCGGCGGCAGCAGCATGTCGTCGACCTTCGTCGGCGGCCGCGTGACGCCGAGCATGCGGGGGATCGAGAACCCGTAGATGTCCGCGTCGACGACCCCCACCCGCAGCCCGTCCTGCGCGAGCGCGACCGCGAGGTTCGCCGTCACCGACGACTTGCCCACGCCGCCCTTGCCCGACGCGATCGCGTACACCTTCGTCAGCGACGACGGCTTCGCGAACGGGATCTCCGGCTCGGCGTCCGTGCCCCGCAGCAGCGTGCGCAGCGCCTGGCGCTGCTCGGCCGTCATGACGCCCAGCTCGACGACGACCTCGGCGACGCCCTCCACGGTCTGCACGGCCGCCGTGACGTCGCGCGTCAGCGTCTCCTTGAGCGGGCAGCCCGGGGTCGTCAGGTCGAGGCCGACGCGCACCCGCGCACCCGCGGGCGTCTGCTCGACGTCGACCGACCGGACCATCCCGAGCTCGGTGACCGGGCGCCGGATCTCGGGGTCGAGCACGGTCGTCAGCGCGGTGCGGACGGCCGCGTCCAGGGTCGTCGGGTCCGAGGGGGAAGGCATGCCCTCATCGTAGGTGGCGCCCCGAGGGTCGCCGGGACGAGGGTCCCGTGCGGGAGGACGCGACGGCGAGCGTGCGCGTCGCGGGTCAGGTCCGGTCGGTCCGGCGGACCCGCGGCGTGCTGTCCGTCCGGGGCGGCGGCTCGACGCCCTCGGCGTGCTCCGCGTGCTCGGCGCGCTCACGCTCCTCGCGCTCGGCCTCGCGCTCCTCGGCGAGCTCCTCCAGCAGGTTGCGCAGCTCGGACCGGACGAAGTCGCGCGTCGCGACCTCGGACAGGCCGATGCGCAGTGCCGCCATCTCCCGCGCCAGGAACTCGGTGTCGGCGAGGTTCCGCTCGGCGCGCTGCCGGTCCTGCTCGGCCTGTACCCGGTCGCGGTCCGTCTGCCGGTTCTGCGCGAGCAGGATGAGCGGTGCCGCGTAGGACGCCTGGAGCGACAGCACGAGCGTGAGCGCGGTGAAGCCGAGGTCGGCCCGGTCGAACTGCAGGTCCTTCGGCAGCAGCGTGTTCCAGGCGATCCACGCGACGCAGAAGACCGTCAGCCAGATGATGAACCGCGGCGTGCCGAGGAAGCGCGCGATCGACTCCGACCACTGCCCCTGCCGGTCGGCGTCCACCCGAGGGCGCGGCAGCAGGACCCGCCGCGTCTCGCGCGGCTGGTCCAGGCGCTCAGCCACGACCGCCCCCGACCGTGCCCGTGGTGCGCGTCGACGGCGACAGCTGCGCCGCCGGGTCCTCGTCCGTCTCGCGCCAGTCCTCGGGCAGCAGGTGGTCGAGGACGTCGTCGACCGACACCGCGCCGAGCAGCCGCTTGTCCTCGTCGACGACCGGCAGGGCGAGCAGGTTGTACGTCGCGAGCTGGCGGGTCACGGACATCAGGGGAGCGCCGACCGGGATCGCCTCGACGTCGGTGTCGACGATCGAGCCGATCGCCTCGTGCGGGGGCTCGCGCAGCATGCGCTGCAGGTGCACGACGCCGACGAACCGGCCCGTCGGCGTCTCCAGCGGCGGCCGGGCCACGAACACCATCGACGCGAGCGCGGGCGCGAGGTCCTGGCGGCGCACGTGCGCGAGGGCCGCCGCGATCGACGTCTCCGGGCCGAGGATCACCGGCTCGGTCGTCATGAGACCGCCCGCGGTGTTGTCCTCGTACGCGAGCAGCCGTCGGACGTCCTTCGCCTCCTCGGGCTCCATGAGCCCCAGCAGCTCCGCGGCCTGCTCGTCGGGCAGCTCGCCCAGCAGGTCCGCGGCGTCGTCCGGCTGCATGGCCTCCAGGACGTCGGCCGCGCGGTTGAGCTCCAGCCCCTGCAGGATCGCGACCTGGTCGTCCTCGGGCAGCTCCTCCAGGACGTCGGCCAGGCGCTCGTTGTCCAGGGCCGACGCGACCTCGAAGCGGCGGGTCGTGCCGAGGTCGTGCAGCACGTCGGCCAGGTCGGCGGCCTTGAGGTCCTCGTACTGCGCGAGCAGCAGCTCCGCGCCCTGCGCGGCGGCCGACGTGCGACCCAGCGCGACGACCGCGTCGACCGGCACGAGCAGCGTCTCGCCGCGGCGGTGCAGCAGCCCCGACTTGCCGGGCCGGCGGCGCCGGACGAACACCTTCGTCACCAGCCAGTCCCCGCCGCGCTGCAGCTCGATCGCGACGTCCTCGACGGTCGCCTCGCCCGAGCCGTCGGCCATGACCACGGGACGGTCGAGCAGCTCGCCGACGACCAGCGTCTCCGTCGAGCGCTGCTCGAAGCGGCGCATGTTCACCAGGCCCGTCGAGATGACCTGACCGGCGTCGACCGCCGTCACGCGCGTCAGGGGCAGGAAGACGCGGCGCCTGCCGGGCACCTCCACGACGAGGCCCACGGCCCGCGGTGCCCCTTTGGGGCGCACGAGCACGACGACGTCGCGCACCCGTCCGACCTGGTCACCGAGCGGGTCGAACACGGTGGTGCCGGCGAGGCGCGCGACGAACACCCTGGTCCCGACGCTGCTCACGGGCGCCAGCCTAACCGCGCCGGTGCGTGTCGGCTGGTGGCACCGGGCCGCGGCGTGGGAGAGGATCGCCGCATGGCGTTCACGGGCTCGCGCGTCCCCCGCACCCCCACCCCGCCCCAGGGGGAGACGGTCGCGTCGTACGCGACCTACCTGGAGGCGCAGAAGGCGGTCGACCACCTCGCGGAGAAGGCGTTCGCGGTGCAGCTCGTGACGATCGTCGGGACCGACCTGCGGATGGTCGAGCGTGTGACGGGACGGCTGTCGTACCCGCGCGTCGCGCTCGGCGGGTTCGTGTCGGGGGCGTGGTTCGGCCTGTTCGTCGGGCTGCTGCTCAGCCTGTTCACCGCGCCGGGGTCGAGCAGCCCGTTCATCCCCGCGATCCTCATCGGCGGCGCGTTCGGGCTGCTGTTCTCCGTCATCACCTACTCGTTCTCCCGCGGGCGGCGCGACTTCACGTCGTCCAGCCAGATCGTCGCGTCGTCGTACGCCGTGCTGTGCCGGACCGAGCAGGCGCACAAGGCGCGCGAGCTGCTCCGCGAGATCGGCGGCGTGCAGTCGGGGTGGCCGGCGCGACCGGCCGTCGCGCCGCCGGCGCCCGTGTCCGACCCGCGGGCCGCGTACCCGCCGCCCGCCGCTCCCTCGGGACCGCCGTCGGGCGCGCCGACGGTGCCGCCGGTGGCCCCGCAGC
>NZ_BIMR01000217.1 GCF_004306155.1 Cellulomonas biazotea | reverse complement strand
CGGGCCCGGTCGAGGGAGGCGGGGCCGCCTGGTCAGCGCGCCAGGAAGCCCAGCAGGTCGTGGCGGGTCAGCACACCCACCGGCGCGCCGTCGTCGACCACCATGAGCGCGTCCGCCCCCTGCAGCGCCGCGCGCGCGTCGTCCACCGACTCCCCCGCCCCGATGAGCGGGAACGGCGCCGACATGTGCCGGTCGACGCGGTCGGACAGCGTGGCCTTGCCGGAGAAGACGGCGTCCAGCAGGTCCCGCTCGCTCACCGACCCGGCGACCTCGCCGACCTTGACGGGCGGCTCCGCACCGACGACGGGCATCTGCGAGACGCCGTACTCGTGCAGGATCTCGATGGCGTCCCGGACGGTCTCCGTGGGGTGCGTGTGCACGAGGTCGGGCAGCGTGCCCGTCTTGGTGCGCAGCACGTCGGCGACCGTGGACCCCTCGTCGGCGGCGAGGAACCCGTACGACCGCATCCACGAGTCGTTGAAGATCTTCGACAGGTACCCGCGCCCGCCGTCGGGCAGCAGCACGACGACGACCGCCCGCGCGGCTGCCTCCGGGTCACGCTCCTGCAGGTCGCGGGCGTACCGCAGCGCCGCCTCGACGGCCATCCCGCACGAGCCCCCGACGAGCAGACCCTCCTCGCGTGCCAGGCGGCGGGTCATCGCGAACGAGTCCGCGTCGGAGACGGCGATGATCGCGTCGGGCACGGCCGGGTCGTACGCGGTCGGCCAGAAGTCCTCGCCGACGCCCTCGACGAGGTACGGCCGCCCGTCGCCGCCCGAGTACACCGAGCCCAGCGGGTCCGCGCCGACGACGACGACGCGACCGCCGTCCGCCTCGGGCCGGTCCGCGGACACGTCGTGCAGGTACCGGCCCGTGCCGGTGATCGTGCCGCCCGTCCCGACGCCCGCGACGAGGTGCGTGACGCGCCCGTCGGTGTCGGCCCAGATCTCCGGGCCCGTCGACTCGTAGTGGCTCGCCGGACCGTTCTGGTTCGCGTACTGGTTCGGCTTCCACGCGCCCTCGATCTCGCGCGTGAGCCGGTCCGACACCGAGTAGTACGAGTCGGGGTGGTCGGGCGGGACGGCCGTGGGCGTCACGACGACCTCGGCGCCGTAGGCCCGCAGCACGTCGCGCTTGTCCTGGCTGACCTTGTCCGGGCAGACGAACACGCAGCGGTAGCCCTTGCGCTGGGCGACGAGCGCGAGCCCGACGCCCGTGTTCCCGGAGGTCGGCTCGACGATCGTGCCGCCGGGGCGCAGCTCGCCGCTCGCCTCCGCCGCCTCGATCATCTTCAGCGCGATGCGGTCCTTCACGGAGCCGCCCGGGTTCAGGTACTCGACCTTGGCGAGGACCGTGGCCGTCAGGCCCTCGGTCACGGACGACAGCTTGACCAGGGGCGTGCCGCCCACCAGCTCGGAGATGTGCTCGGCGTACTTCACCCACAAGACGCTACCGGCCGGTAGCGCACTCGACGCGCGCTACCGGCCGGACAGGCGAGGCGGGGCGGACGGGGCCGCCCCGAGGTCACTCGCGGAAGATCGCGATGAGCCGCAGCAGCTCCAGGTACAGCCACACGAGCGTGACCGTGAGGCCGAACGCCGCGGACCACGCGAACTTGGCCGGGACGCCCTGCTCGACGCCGCGCTTGATCGAGTCGAAGTCGACGATCAGGCTCGCCGCGGCGAGGCCGACCGCGAGCAGGCCGACCGCGACGCCGAGCCAGCCGGCACGCAGCGGGCCGAACTCGCCGCCGTTCGGGACGACGAACATGAGGACCACGTTGACCAGCGAGAACACCAGGTAGCCGACCATCGCGATGAGCAGCCAGCGGACGAACTTGCCGGTGACGCGCACGCGACCCGAGCGGAACAGGAACAGCGACGCCGCGAACACGGAGAACGTCGCGAGGACGGCCTGCACGACGATCCCGGGCCACTGCTGCTCGAAGTACAGGCTGATGCCGCCGAGGAACATGCCCTGCGCGACCGCGTACAGCGCGATGAGGACCGGGCTGGGCTCGCGCTTGAACGCGTTGACCAGGCCGAGCACCAGGCCGACGACCGCGCCGACCATCCAGAGCCCCGGCACGAGGGTCCACGTGACCGCGGCGCTCACGACGAGCAGCGAGAACACGCCCGCCGTCTTGATGATGACGTCGTCGTAGGTCAGACGGCCCGTCTCGCGCGGCGTCGCGGACGGCGCCTCGTACATCTTGTCGAGCGTGACGGCGTCGATCGTCTGCGTCGTCGTCGCCCCCACCCCCGCACGCGCGCGCGCCTCGCGGACGCGCTTGTCGTTCGGGTCGCCGAAGACGGGACTGTTGCTGAAGACAGGGTTGCTCATGGCGTCCTCCGGGACGGCTTGGGCAGACGGTGGGTCGACGGGTGCTGGCAGGAAAACGGGTCGTTCATCGTACGGAACGCGGACGATGCTCAGATCGTTCCAAGGTCTGACCCGGTCGGCCACCCTGATCAGATCTCAGGGTGACCCCGAGGCCGATATCCGTCCGACGACGGATGCCCACGTCATCCCCGGCCGCCTAGGGTCGAGGACGTCACCGCTCCCCGACATGAGGACAGACGATGATCGAGGCCCAGGGCCTGACGAAGAGGTACGGCAGCAAGACCGCCGTGGACGGCATCTCGTTCACGGTGCACCCCGGCAAGGTCACGGGCTTCCTGGGCCCGAACGGCGCCGGCAAGTCCACGACGATGCGCATGATCATGGGCCTCGACCGGCCCACGCACGGCTCGGTGACGGTCAACGGCCGCCCCTACGCCCAGCACCGCTCGCCCCTCACCGAGGTCGGCGCGCTGCTCGAGGCGAAGGCCGTCCACACGGGCCGCAGCGCCCGGAACCACCTGCGCGCGCTCGCCGCGACGCACGGCATCGGCGAGAGCCGCGTCGCGGAGGTCATCGCGATGACCGGCCTCGACGCGGTCGCCAAGCGCCGCGTCGGCGGGTTCTCGCTCGGCATGGGCCAGCGGCTGGGCATCGCCGCGGCGCTGCTCGGCGACCCGCGCACGCTCATCCTCGACGAGCCCGTCAACGGCCTCGACCCCGAGGGCGTGCTCTGGGTGCGCAACCTGGTGAAGTACCTCGCCTCCGAGGGCCGGACGGTGTTCCTGTCCTCGCACCTCATGAGCGAGATGGCGCTGACCGCCGACCACCTGGTCGTCATCGGCCGCGGTCGCATCATCGCGGACGCCCCCGTCGACGAGGTCGTCGCCCGTGCCACCCGCGCCACCGTGCGGGTCCGCTCCCCCCAGGCCACCGAGCTCGCCGGGCTGCTCGCCTCGCCCGAGGTCACGGTCACGGCCGTGTCGCCCGGGCTGCTCGAGGTGCACGGCGCCACGTCGGAGGCCGTCGGCGAGGTCGCGGCGGCGGGACGGCTCGTCCTGCACGAGCTCACGCCGGTCAGCGGCTCCCTCGAGGAGGCGTACATGAGCCTCACCTCGGACGCCGTCGAGTACCACTCCGCGGAGGTCCCGCACGCCGACACGACGACGAGCCAGGAGCAGGCCCGATGAGCACGACCACCAGCACCACGCCCGCCCTCACGAAGGCCGGCCCGGCCGCGGCGTCGCCGTACAAGGTGTCGTTCGGGCACCTGCTGCGCGCCGAGTGGATCAAGCTCTGGACGGTGCGCTCCACGGTCTGGACGCTCTCGATCATGGTCGTCGTCATGGTCGGCCTCGTGGCCGCCGTGAGCGCGCTCGGCGCCGCCAACATGGGCCCCGGCGAGGGCGGCGGCGGGGGCGAGGGACCGGCGTTCGGCTACGCCGCGTTCGTGCCCGCCGTCAACATGGCGTCGCTCGCCGTCGTCGTGCTCGGCGTCCTCACCATCACCGGCGAGTACACGACCGGCATGATCCGCTCGAGCGCCGCCGCGGCCCCGCGCCGCACGCCCGTGCTGTGGTCGAAGATCGTCGTCCTGTTCTCGACGATCCTCGCCGCGTCCGTCGTCGCCGTGGCCCTCGGCTACCTCGTCGAGGTGCTGATCCTCGGCGGCAAGGACCTCGCGATCGACCTGTCCGACGGGCAGGCCCTGCGGGTCCTCGGCGGCTGCGCGCTGTACCTCGCGACGATCGCGATCTTCGCGTTCGCGCTCGGTGCGCTCATGCGGCACTCGGCGGCGGCCCTCGCCACCGTGCTCGGCCTGCTGCTCGTCATCGAGACCGTCATGTCGGCGATCCCGTGGAAGCCGCTGCAGTACATCAGCCCGTTCCTGCCGGCGACGGCGGGGTCGAAGATCACGCAGCCGGACGAGCTCAACGACATGATGAACTCGATGAGCGAGGTCGGCGCGAACCTGTCGGCCTGGCAGGGCTACGGCGTCCTGGTCGCGTGGGTCGTCGTCCTGGTGGCGCTCGCGGCGTTCCTCATGAAGCGGCGCGACGTCTGACGGTCTGACCGACCGACCGCCTCCGACGGCACCGAGGCGCACCTCGCGGTCCGAGCCACCGGCTCGGCGCCCGGGGTGCGCCTCGCGTCGTCCGACGACGAGGAGCCCCGCATGACTCCCCTGCTGCGCGGCCGGCACCGCCCCGTGCCCACCACCGGGACGACGGGCGACGCCGCGCTCGCCACCGCGGTCCGCACGGCGTCCGCCGACGTGCGGACGCGACGGCTCGCCGTCGCCGTCGTCGCGGGCGGGCGGACCACGTACGCCGGTCTGGGCGCGGACGACTCCACCGCGTTCGAGATCGGGTCCGCCACCAAGGGCCTCACGGGCCTGCTGCTCGCCGACGCCGTCGAGCGCGGCGAGGTCACGCTCGACGACCGTCTCGGCGACCACCTGGACCTCGGCGACGGGGCGATGGCCGACGTGCGGCTCGGGGCGGTCGCGGCGCACGCCGCAGGGGTGCCGCGGCTGCCCGTCGACCCGCGGTTCCTGGCTCGCGGCACCTGGGCGACGCTGCGCGGCCGCAACCCGTACGCGGGGATCGACGGGCCGGCGCTGCTCGCCGCCGCCGCACGGACCCCGGTGGCCGCGGACCCGCGCCCGGAGTACTCGAACCTCGGGGCGGCGCTCGTCGGGCAGGCCCTCGCCGCCCGGGCGGGCGTCCCGTACGGCGCGCTGCTGCGGGACCGGGTCACGGGTCCCCTGGGGATGACGCGCACCACGGTCCCCGACGGCTCGGACGGCGGGCTCGTGCCGGGCACGAGCCGTTCGGGTCGGCGGCAGGAGCCGTGGGTCATGGACGGGTTCGCACCCGCGGGCGCGGTGCGCTCCACCGCGGGCGACCTCGCGCGGCTCGTCGCTGCGATGCTCGACGGGTCGGTGCCCGGTGCGGCCGCGCTCGCACCACGGTCGGACCTCACCCCGGACGACCGCGTCGGGCTGTTCTGGCTCACGCGTACCGGCCCGTCCGGCCGTGTCGTCTGGCACAACGGCATGACCGGTGGCTTCGCGTCGTTCGTCGGGGTGGACCGGGACGCGGGCCGTGCTGTCGCGGTCCTGTCCGACGTGGCCGACCCGGTCGACGAGGTCGGCCGAAGACTGCTGGCGGGGACGTCGGGCCCCTGAGGACGACGTCGGCGGCGTCCTGGTCCGACGGTCCGGACGGCCGGCCGCGCGGTCCGTCGCACGAGGCGTCCGTCGGTACGGTGCCCCTAGTCCCGATCCCCGGAGGACCCCATGGACGACCCCGTCCCCGACGTCGAGGAGCAGGTCGCGCTCCTGCTGCGCCTCGCCGACCGCAACCGCCGTCGCAGCAACCGCCTCGACGGCACGCTCGAACGGTCCGCCTACCTCGCGCTGCGCCACCTCGCGCTCGCCGGACCCTCCGGCATCAACGAGATCGCCGCCCACCTGCGCCTCGACGGCTCGACCGTCACCCGTCAGGTCCTCGCCATGGAGACCGCCGGGTACGTGACCCGCGGACGCGACGACGCCGACGGCCGCCGGGCCGTCGTCACCATGACCGAGGCCGGCGCACGCGCCCTCGAGCACACGCGCGCCGTCCGCGCCGAGGTCTACGGCGAGATCCTGCGCCGCTGGTCCACCGAGGACCGCCGCACGCTCGCCGACGTCCTCACGCGCCTCAACACCGACCTCGACGGCGACCTCGACCGGGCCGCCGAGCAGCGCTGAGCTCGGGCCGGGAGGGGCCGACGACCCGCGGCGGACCACGGGCTGGACGACCGGACGGCCGCCCGCGCGGACCACAGGGGCGGCGACTACGGTGACCCGGTGACCGACGCGCCCGCCCGTCCCCGTCCCGCCCCGCTCGTCGCCGAGGTGCTGCGCACCGAGCGGCTCTCGCGCTCCTTCGTCCGCGTGGTCGTGGGCGGTCCCGGGCTCGACGCGTTCGAGCCGTCGCCCCACGCGGACTCCTACGTCAAGCTCGTCTTCCTGCCGCCCGCCGCCGACGGTCACCGGCCGCGCCGCGACGACGGCCGGCTCGACCTCGACGCGGTCCGCGCGGCCCTCGACCCGCAGGACGCCCCGCGGCTGCGGTCCTACACGGTCCGGACGTACGACCCCGCGACGCGCGAGCTGACGCTCGACCTGGTCGTGCACGGCGACGACGGCGTCGCCGGCCCGTGGGCCGCGGGTGCGAAGGCCGGCGACGAGGTGCTGCTGATCGGCCCCGGCGGCGCCTGGTCGCCCGCCCCCGACGCGGCGTCGCACCTGCTCGTCGGCGACGCGAGCGCCCTGCCCGCGATCGCCGTCGCGCTCGAGCGGCTCCCCGCCGACGCCGTCGGGCACGTGGTCGTCGAGGTGCACGAGCCCGACGACGAGCTGCCCCTCGCCGCGCCCGCGGGCGTCCGCGTGCAGTGGGTCCACTCGGGCATCGGCGTGCCCGGTGTCGCGCTCGTCGAGGCCGTCCTCGCGCTGCCGGAGCTGCCCGCACCCGTCAGCGCATTCCTGCACGGCGAGGCCGGTGCCGTCCGTGAGCTGCGCCGCCACCTGCGCGCCGACCGCGGGATCACCCGCGAGCACCTCTCGGTGTCGGGCTACTGGCGGCTCGGGACCGACGACGAGGGCTGGCGCGCCGGCAAGAAGCAGTGGCTCGCGTCGATCGAGGAGTCCGAGTCGGTCGCGGGCCTCTCCTGACGCCCGACCGTCTCCGCCCCGCACGACGCCCCCGAGCGCGGGGGCCGGCGCCTGGTGTGGGTGCCCACATCTAGGGTGCGCGGCGTGCACATCGAGGAACGCGGCTCCGGCACCCCCGTCATCCTGCTCCACGGGTTCGGCGTCGACCACCGGATCCTGCTCCCGCTCGACCCCGTCCTGGCCGCGCACGGCGGCTGGCACCGGCTGTACGTGGACCTGCCGTGGACCGCGGGGACGCCCGTCGGGGACGTCACCAGCAGCGAGGACGTCGCCGCGCTGGTCGTCGCGACGGTCCGCGAGCGCCTCGGCAGCACGCCGTTCGCGGTGCTGGGCAGCTCGTACGGCGGCATGATCGCGCGCCGCGTCGCGCACGAGCTGCGCGACCAGGTGCTCGGGCTCGCGACCGTCGCCGGGCTGTGGGCCGCCGACCCCGACGCCCGCACGCTCCCGCCCCGCACTGTGCTGCACACCGACCCGGCCGCGCTGTCCGCCGCCCCGCGCGACGTCGCGAGCGGCTACGCCGAGATGGCGGTCGTCCAGTCGGCCGCCGGGCTCGACGCCTACCGCCGCCACGTGCAGCCCGGTGTCGACGGCGCCGACGAGGCGGCCCTGGCACTCCTGCGCGCGCGTTACGACCTGGACGCCGCACCCGAGGTCGCCTGGCCCGAGCCGTTCACGCAGCCGACCCTCGTCCTCGCGGGCCGCCAGGACCACGTCGTCGGGTACGTCGACGCGTGGCGCCGGCTGGACCACTACCCGCGGGCGTCGTTCGTCCTGCTCGACGCCGCCGGGCACAACGTGCACCTGGACCAGCCGGAGCAGACCGCCGCCGCCCTCACCGCGTGGCTGGACCGCCTGCGCGCCTGACCGTCGTCCTACGCGGGCTCGGCGTGCCGGTCGAGCGGGTCGAGCACGTCGAGCTCGTCGCCCGGACGGGCCGGCGGGTGCTTGACGGGCGGCGTCCCTCCGCGCCCCTGCAGCAGCACCTCAGCCGCGTGGTCCGCGAGCGCGAAGCCCGCCGAGCCGTACAGGTGGAACACCGCGTCCGCGCCGTGCCGCTGGAGCTCGCTCACGTCGTCGTCGTACCGGGCGACCGCGGCGACCTTGCCCGCGAACCCGGCGGCCTGCAGGCGCGCGAGGGCGATGAGGTTGGCGTTGTGGAACGGCATCGCGAGCACGGCCATCTTCACGCGGCCCGCGCGCTGCACGCGGTTCCAGAACTCCAGGTCGGTCGCGTCGGCGCGCACGACCTCGAAGCCCTCGTCCTCCAGCGCGGCGACGCGCGTGCGGTCGTGCTCGACGCCGACGACCGACAGCCCGTACTCGTCGCGCAGACGCGCGTACGTCGCGGCGCCCACGCGGCCCAGGCCCAGGACGAGCGCGTCGGCGGCCCCGACGTCCACGAGCCGGTCGTCCGGGTGCAGCCGGTCGCTGTCGCGGGCCGGGAGCAGGCGGGACAACCGCGAGGCGAGCTCGACGCCGCGGCGGTTGACGATCGCCGACAGGCCGAAGCTGAAGGCCACGGCGAGCGACACGACGACGACCCACTGCTCGTCGAGCAGCCCCGTCGAGGCGCCGACCGCGACGACGATGATCCCGAACTCGGAGTAGTTCGACAGCACGAGCCCCGCGAGGAACGACGTGCGCCGCCGCAGGCGCATGAGCCACAGCATCACCGCGTACGCGGCGACCTGGAACGGCAGGAGCAGCAGCAGGAGCAGCGCGAGGCCGATCTCGAGCAGGTGCGGCGTGCCGTGCAGCCCGATCTGCACGAAGAACGCGACCAGCATGAGGTCCTTGAACGTCATGAGCGACCGGGACAGCTCGCCCGCCTGCGGGTGCGACGCGAGCAGCACGCCGACGACGAGCGCGCCGACGTCACCGTCGATCCCGACCGCCTCGAACAGCCCGTAGCCGAGCACGACGGCCACGACCACACCGAACAGCGCCTGCAGCTCGCCGTGCCCCACGCGGTCCCAGATGCGGTGCAGGACCCACCGGCCGGGGATCAGCAGGAACAGCAGCAGCGCCCACGGGCTCGGCGCCTCGCCGCTCGACAGCGACAGGAACGCGACGGCGGCGACGTCCTGCATGACGAGCACGCCGACCGCGATCCGCCCGTACAGCGACGTCGTGTCCGACCGGTCGTCGAGCACCTTGACGACGAACACCGTCGAGGAGAACGCGAGCGCGAACCCGACGAGCGCGAGCGCGCGGAACGACTCGTCGGCGACGAACCCGAACCCGACGACCGCGAGCAGGCCGATGAACCCGACCGCGAGCGCGACGCTGACGACCAGGTGCGCGACGGTCGTCAGCCAGATCTCGCGGCGCAGCAGCGTGCGGACGTCGAGCTTGAGACCGATCGCGAACAGCAGCAGGACGACCCCGAACTCGGCGATCGGCTCGAGGTACGGCAGCTCCGGAGCTCCCCCGGCGCCGAGCGCGAACCCGGCGGCGAGGAACCCGACGAGCGGCGGCAGGCGCAGCAGCACCGCCACGAGCCCGCCCACGAGCGCCGCGGCGAGGTACAGGGCCGCTGCTGCCATCAAGGTCCTCCCGGGTCGGCGTGGCCCCGGTGCAGGGGGTTCCATCTTGCCCGTTGCGCGGGGGCGCGGCGGCGCACGACCGGCCGCAACGACGCCGGATCACCCGGCGCCGCCGCCGCACCCCTGCCGGTCGGGCCCCGCCGGGCCGCGTCGGTTCGGCCCGCCGGGTCCGGTCGGTCGGGCTCCGGTCGGTCGGGCTCCGGTCAGTCGGCGGCGGCCGCGGCGGCCGCGCC
>NZ_BIMR01000216.1 GCF_004306155.1 Cellulomonas biazotea | reverse complement strand
CACGACATGGCCGGCATGGACCCCGTCGAGCACGCGCTGTCCGGCCACTCGATGGCACCCGGCCACGAGATGCAGCCCGACGAGGACACCTCGGCCCCCACCGACGCGCGCGGCTCCGACCTGCGCCGCCGGCTGCGGGTCGCGACCGTCCTCACCGTCCCGGTCCTCGTCCTGTCGATGCTGCCCGCGCTGCAGTTCCGCGGCTGGCAGTGGGTCGTCGCCGCGCTCGCGCTGCCCGTCGCCACGTGGGCCGCGTGGCCGTTCCACAAGGCCGCCGCCCGGGCCGCCCGGCACCGCGCGTCGACCATGGACACCCTCGTCTCGATCGGCATCGTCGCCGCGACCGGCTGGTCGCTGTGGGCGCTGCTGCTCGGCGGCGCGGGGATGCTCGGCATGACGATGACGCCGACCCTGTGGCCCGCGGCCGACGCCGGCCACGGCGACGCGATGCCCGAGCTGTACTTCGAGGTCGCGGCCGTCGTCACGACGTTCCTGCTGGCCGGCCGCTACGCCGAGCACCGGTCCCGCCGCCGCGCGGGCGACGCGCTGCGCGCGCTGCTCGACCTCGGCGCGAAGGACGTCGCCCTGCTGGTCACGGGCCCGGACGGGCGCCGCACCGAGCGGCGCGTCCCGGTCGACCGCCTGGCCGTGGGCGACGAGTTCGCCGTCCGCCCGGGCGAGAAGGTCGCGACCGACGGCGTCGTGGTGTCCGGCACGAGCGCGCTCGACACGTCGCTGCTCACGGGCGAGCCCGTCCCGGTCGACGTCGGTCCCGGCGACGACGTCACGGGGGCGACCGTCAACACCTCGGGCGCGCTCGTCGTGCGGGCGACGCGGGTCGGCGAGGAGACGCGGCTCGCCCAGATCGGGCGGCTCGTCGCCGCCGCGCAGACCGGCAAGGCCCCGGTGCAGCGGCTCGCGGACCGCATCTCCGCGGTGTTCGTGCCCGTCGTGCTGGTGCTCGCGCTGGGCACGCTCGTCGGCTGGCTCCTCGCGGGCGGCTCGGTGCAGTCCGCGTTCACCGCCGCCGTCGCGGTCCTCATCATCGCGTGCCCCTGCGCCCTCGGGCTGGCGACGCCGACCGCGCTGCTCGTCGGCACCGGCCGCGGCGCGCAGCTCGGCATCCTCATCAAGGGTCCCGAGATCCTCGAGCAGACCCGCGCGGTCGACACCGTCGTGCTCGACAAGACCGGCACGGTCACGCAGGGCCGCATGGCGCTCGTCGACGTCGTGCCCGTCGACGGCACGACCCGCGAGGACGTCCTGCGGTTCGCGGGTGCGGTCGAGCAGCTCGCGGAGCACCCGGTCGCCCGGGCGATCGCGTCCGCGGCGCACGGCACCCCGGACGACGGCGCGGCAGACGCCCAGGAGGGCACGGCGGTCGACCCGTCCGCCCGCCCCGCAGCCGACGCGACCCCGGTCGCCGTCGGCGCGGACGGCGTCGTCATCGGCTCCGACCAGGTGCACGACTTCCGCGCGCACGCCGGTCACGGCGTCTCGGGCGTGGTCCGCGTCGCCCACGCGGGCGTCGCGCTGTCCCGCCGCGTGCTCGTCGGCCGCCTCGGCTGGCTCGCGGACGAGGGTGTCGACACCGGCACGGTCGAGGCGCAGGTCCGCGCCGCGGAGGACGACGGCGCGACGGCGGTCGCGGTCGCGTGGGACGGCGTCGCGCGCGGCGTCCTGGTCCTGCGCGACCCGGTGAAGCCGACGTCGGCGCAGGCCGTCGCGGAGCTGCGGGCGCTCGGGCTGCGGCCCGTGCTGCTCACGGGCGACAACGCGGGCGCCGCCCGCGCGGCCGCACGCACCGTGGGCATCGCGGAGGAGGACGTCGTCGCGCAGGTGCTGCCTGCGGACAAGGTCGCCGTGGTCGAGCGCCTGCAGGCCGAGGGCCGACGCGTCGCGATGGTCGGCGACGGCGTGAACGACGCCGCGGCCCTCGCGACGGCCGACCTGGGCCTGGCGATGGGCACCGGCACCGATGTGGCCATCGAGGCCGCGGACCTCACACTCGTCCGCGGCGACCTGCGGACCGCCGGGCAGGCCGTGCGGCTGTCCCGCCGGACGCTGCGCGTCATCCAGCAGAACCTGTTCTGGGCGTTCGCGTACAACGTCGCGGCGATCCCGCTGGCGGCGTTCGGGCTGCTCAACCCGATGATCGCGGGCGCCGCCATGGCGTTCTCGTCGGTGCTGGTCGTCGGCAACTCGCTGCGCCTGCGCACCTTCTCCTGACCGGGCCCTCCCGACCCGGCGCCACGCCCGCCGGGTCGGGCGGAATCCGCCTGCGCGCCCGCGCCCGGACCTGCGAGCATCCGGCCATGACGAGCCCTGACCCCTGCGTGTTCTGCCGGATCGTGCGCGGCGACCTCCCGTCGAGCCGCGTCGCCGAGTCGGACGTGGTGCTCGCGTTCATGGACGTCGACCCCGTGACCCCGGGCCACGTCCTCGTGGTGCCGAAGGCCCACCTGCCCGCGCTCGCCGACCTCCCCGAGGACACCGCGGCCGAGGTGTTCGCCGTCGCCCGTCAGGTGGCGGCCGCCCTGCGCCGCAGCACACTGCGCAGCGACGGCGTCAACCTGTTCTACGCGGACGGCGAGGCCGCGTTCCAGGAGGTGCCGCACGCCCACCTGCACGTCTTCCCGCGCTACCCGGACGACGGCTTCACGATCGGCGCGCGCTGGGGCTCGGACCCCGGGCGTGACCTGCTCGACTCCCAGGCCGAGGCGATCCGGGCCGCGTGGGGCGACCCACGCTGAGCGGTGTCGTCGCCCGCCACCGGCACCCGGCACGCCCGCCCGCGACGCGCGCCGTGGGTCCGGGGCGCGCGTCGCGGGGTGGCTCGTCAGCGGAAGCGGCGGCCCTCGTCGCTGCGGTACGCGAGCACCGCGAGGACCGCGAACACGGCGGTCCAGGCGAGGATGACCGGGATCGCCCACGCGTAGGCCTCGTACCCGGTGGTCGCCTGCACGGCGAGGTCGCGGGCCGCGCGGGACGGCAGGAGCTTCGACAGGGCGTCGAGCCACGACGGGAAGGCCTCGGGCGGCATGAACAGCCCGCCGGCGAACGCGAGCGGGAACAGGGTCGCCTGGACGACCGCGATCGCGGCCTTCGACGACAGCCGGTACCCGACGGCGAGCCCGAGCAGCAGGAACGGCACGGCGACGACGGGCACCATGACGACGGCCGCGAGCGCGCGCCCGGCGGTCAGGGTCGCCGCGGTGAGCAGCCAGCCGATGACGACGAGCGGGACGAGCGCGAGGTACGACCACAGGACGCCGTTGAGGACGCGTCCGGCGAGCCGCGGGCCGGCGCCCGCGGGCAGCGTCCGCAGGTACGGGTCGAACGGCTGCGCCCGGTCCTCGGCGACGCCGACCCCGAAGGAGAACAGGCACGTCGACATCACGGCGAACGTGCCGAGCTGCGCGACGGCGGCGGTCGCCATGAGCGGGTCCTGCGCGACGCCCTGCTGCGGGACGACGAAGAACAGCAGCGCGAGCGCCGGGAACAGCAGGTTGCCGAGGACCGCGATGGGGATGCGGACGGTCTCGAGGAACCCGAGCCGGGCGTGCAGGAACGCGAGCGGCCAGAACGGCCGCGGCCGGTCCGGGCGCGCGGGCCGGTCGGCGCGCGCGGTGGGTGCGGTGGTGGTCGCGGTGCTCATCGGACGGCCTCCTCGGCGTCTCGGTCCACGTCGCGGTCGGCGGCCGGGGTGGTGCCCGTGCCGGCGGTGCGGCCGGTCGGTGCGGGGTCGGTGTCGCCCGCGTCGGCGCGGGCGGTGAGGGCGAGGAACGCCTCCTCGAGCGACGCGCCGCGCAGCTCGAGGTCGGAGAACGGCACGTCGTGGTGGACGAGCGCGCGGACGAGCGCGTCGGCGTCGGCGGCCAGCACCGTCCAGCGCCGGCCGTCGGCGGTGTCGGTGACCTCGGCGACGTGCGCGCCCGGCAGGTTCGACGGGTCGAGCGTCGACGACGCGGGCAGCGTGAGCAGCACGCGCCGCAGCCCGACGAGGCCGAGCACGGCCTGCAGGGAGTCGTCGGCGAGGACGCGTCCGCCGCCGACGACGACGACGCGCTCGGCGAGCGCCTCGATCTCCTCCAGGTAGTGGCTGGTGAGCACGACGGTCGCGCCGTCGGCGTGGTAGTCGCGCAGCGCCTGCCACAGGATGTGCCGGGCCTCGACGTCGAGGCCGGTCGTGGGCTCGTCGAGCAGCACGAGGCGCGGCCGGCCGACGAGCGCGAGGGCGACGG
>NZ_BIMR01000215.1 GCF_004306155.1 Cellulomonas biazotea | reverse complement strand
CGCCACGGCCGTGACCCGCTTCGTCGTCGTCGGGCACCCCGGCGACGTGCCGCCCCCGACGGGCGCCGACAAGACGACGCTCGTCGTGCACCTGCCCGACAACGAGGCCGGTGCGCTGCTCGCGATGCTCGAGCAGTTCGCCGTGCGCGGCGTGAACCTGTCCCGCATCGAGTCCCGCCCCATCGGCGACGCTCTCGGGCGCTACTCGTTCTCGATCGACGCCGAGGGGCACATCACCGACGAGCGCGTCGGCGAGGCGATCATGGGCCTGCACCGCCGCTGCCCGTACGTGCGGTTCCTCGGCTCGTACCCGCGCGCCGACGCCGTCGCGCCGACCGTGCACGTCGGGACGTCCGACGCCGACTTCGTGGGCGCGCGCGACTGGCTGCGCGCCGTCCGCGAGGGCCAGGCGACCTGACGGACCCGGCGGGTCAGCCCGCCAGGACCTCCGACGCGACCGTCGCGCCGACCGACGCGTGCGCAACCCGGTCGGCGGCGAGGCCGTCGGACGGCTGCGGCAGGGTCAGTCCCTCGGCGTCGGCGTCGAGCGGCACCGGGCCGGACAGCCCGACGGTGCCCGTCGCGTCCACCGCGTCCGCGTCGGAGTCGACCGCGACCGTGCCCGCGGCGGCGACCGCGACCGTCAGGCGGTGCCCCGCCGGCAGCTCGTACCGCACCCGGTAGACGCCGTCGGGCAGGTCGTCGAACGCCACGGTCCCGTCGCCGCCCGTGGTCCGGGGGTCGACGCGCGTGCCGTCCGCGTGCCGGGCGGGCTGCGCGTCGCCGGTCTCCAGGTGGGCGACGACGCCCGCGAGGGCGGGCTCCGCCGGGCCGCGCAGGCCGTCGGCGTCGTCGTCGCGCCACGCGGTCGTGACGAGCGCGAAGCGCAGCGGGGCCGCGG
>NZ_BIMR01000214.1 GCF_004306155.1 Cellulomonas biazotea | reverse complement strand
GTGCGGGGCCGGTCGCGGACGGTGCGCCGTGGGCCGCGGGTGCGGACGGCTCGACGACCCGCGTGCGCGTCCTGCTGCACTACGTCGACCACCCGGCGACCGCGGCCCTCAACGGCGGCCGCGCGACCGTGGGCCTGCGCGTGGGCGCGACGTCCGTGGAGGTCGCACCGTGAGCGCGGACGCACGCGTCGTTCCCGGTCAGGGGCCCGCCCCCGCCCGGGGCCGGTGGCGCCGTCCCGCGGCGCGCGCGCTGCGGGTCCTGCGGGACGCGCTGCTCGACGTCGGTGCGGTCGTCGGCACGGCCGCCGTCGTCGCCGTCGCCGTGTGCCTGTTCGCAGGGGTGCGCCCCGCGATCGTCGTGTCGGGCTCCATGGCGCCCGGCATCCCCGTCGGCGCCCTCACGGTGGCCCGGACGGTCCCCGCCGACGCGGTGGCCGTCGGCACGGTCGTCACGCTGCCGCGGCCCGACGGCCACGGGCTCGTGACGCACCGCGTCGTCGCGTCCGAGCCGGGTCCGGCCGGCGCCACCCGCCTCACGTTGCAGGGCGACGCGAGCTCCCTGCCCGACCCGGTCCCGTACGACGTGCGGGACGTCGGCGTCGTCCTCGGGTCGGTCCCGCGGGTCGGCGCGGCGGTCGCCTGGCTGCAGCAGCACCTGGTGGTCGTCGTGCTGGGTCTCGTCGCGCTGCTCGCGCTCGCGACCGTGCCGGCGCGTCGTCGCCCTCCGGCGGACGAGGCAACCCGTTCTGGGACCTCATGAGCCTCGGCATCGCCGCCCACCTGCGGGACCGGCGCGGCTGGACCACGCTCACCGACGACGACGCGAACCTCGCTGCCGTCGCCGAGCACCGGCGCGGCGATGGAGGACCGCCGTGCGTACTTCTGCGCGCACGGCGCCGTGTCCGCGGACCTCAGCCACGAGGACGACGGCAGCGCGCCGCTCGACCCTGCCGACGCCGAGCGGATCTACGCCCGGGCCGTCGCCGGCACCGTCACGGCCGTCGAGGCCGTCGCGCTGCGCCGCACATGCTGCTCGAGATGGCACGCATGTCCACCGAGGACGCCGTGGTGGTTCCTCGACGCCCCGACCTCGATCCTGCGCTGGCGCGAGGCCGTGACCGAGATCGTCGGTCTCAGCCGCACCAGCGGGTTCATCGACGACACGCGCGCGCTGTGCTCGATCCCCGCACGCCACGACATGGCCCGCCGGGTCGACGCCGGGTTCCTCGCGGGCCTCGTCGCGGCGCACCGGCTCGACGAGCGGGAGGCCGCCGACGCGGCCGTGGACCTCGTCGTCGGGCGTCCCGCCGAGGTCTTCCGGCTGGACCGGTCCTGAGCGGGGCGCGCGTCGGGACCTTCTGACCTGCCGCACGGCCCCGGCCGGTGGAGACGATGGAGGTGTCGGCGGGTGCTCGCCCTGGCCGGGCACGGTGGCCCGTCGGGGGAGGAGCGCGGCCATGGCACGCACCTGGGACGTCACGGTCTACGTGTTCGCGTCGCACGACGCGGCCGGGCACGACGACGTGACCAAGGCGCACGCGGTCCTCGCGACCTCCGGCGGCGCGACGGTCGACGGCTACGGACGTGCCGACGACGACGAGACCCGCGCCGCGCGCTGCGCCGCGGCGCCCGACGACCACGCGGTCGCCGCGGCCGCGGGTGCGCTGCGCGACCTGGCCCGACGGCTTCTGGGCGAGGCCGAGGACCTCGCGGGCACCGAGCCGGACGAGCCCGCACGGGCGCGTCGCCCGGCCTGACCCGCCGTGGCGGCCGACCACCGAGAGCGTGGTGTCGCGCGGGACGATCTCGCGCAGGCGCGTGCGGTCGCCGACGGCCGTGTCCCTCGTGGCACCGGCGGGGAACGGCGAAGGGCCCGGCTCCCCCTCGGAGCCGGGCCCTCTGCGCCGGCGGCCGGACGCGTCCCTGGCGATCGTCCAGGGGCGCGGGCCGCCGCGCGGGGTGGTCGTCGCCTGCATCGCACCGGCGGCGGCCGCCCCGAGGAACGTCTCAGCCGTCGTCGTGCACGACCATCACCGGCACCGTCGCCTCGCGCAGCACCGCGCTGCTGACCGAGCCGAGCAGCATGCCGCGGAAGCTGCCGAGGCCGCGCGACCCGACGACCACGAGCGCCGCGGCGGCGCCGAGGGTGACGAGCGCGTCGGCCGGGTCGTCGTCGACGAGCGCGAGCTCGACGGTCAGGCCCTCGTGCTCCGCCCGGAGCGTGTCGACGACGGCCAGCGCGGCCCGGTGCGTCGGGTCGTCCTCGTCGTCGGTGGCCAGGGGAGGGACGCTGCCGCGGCCGTACGGGTCGGGGATCGTCGCGCGGGCGTGCACGACGCGCAGCGGCCGGCCGAGCATCCACGCCTCGCGCGCCGCGAGGTGCGCCGCGACGAGCGACGCGGACGAGCCGTCGACCCCGACGACGACCGCGGCGTCGGCGGGGGTGGCCCGGAACGGGTCCGAGCGGACGACGGCGACCGGGCAGCGGGCGTGCGCCGCGACGTGCACCCCCGTGGAGCCCGTGCGGCCGGGTCCCGTGCGCACGCGGGCGCCGACCACGACGAGCGCGGCGTCGGAGCTCAGCTCGCGCAGGCAGGGCGCGACGCGGCCGTGCATCGCCCGGGTCTCGACGTGCAGGCCCGGGTGCCGTTCCTCGACGAACGCCGCCTGCTCGTCCAGGTACTCCTTGACCCTGGTCTCCAGGTCGGCCCCGACGGGGACGGGGTACCAGCTCCAGGCCATCGTCTGCCAGGCGTCGTCGACCGTGCGCACCAGCAGCAGGTCGGCGCGCCGGCGAACGGCCTCGTGGACGCCCCAGTCGAGCGTCAGTGCGCTGTGCGGCGAGCCGTCGAGGGCGACGACCACCGGTCCGTCGGCACGCATGGGATGCCTCCTCGCCTCGGGCGCAGTGCCCGGCCGGACGTCCGCCGGCCACGGTGCCGCGCTCCCTCCAGCGTCCGCCGCACGTCCCCCGACGGACCGGGACCGTCGTCCCGGATGTCGTGGTTCGTCACGGGACGTTCGGCCCTGTGGCCCGTGACGGCCGCGGAGCAAGCCTGATCGCGTCGGAGCTCACCCACCGGTCCCGACGACGGGGCCGTGAACGCAGGAGGGGATCGTCATGGCCACCACCCACCCCGAGGCCCACACCTCGACGCACCCGGCCACGATGGTCGAGGACGACATCGTCACCTCGGTCACCGGTCGCCGATGGCTCGCCGTCACGCGGATCGCCACAGGCTTCATCTTCCTGTGGGCGTTCGTCGACAAGACGTTCGGGCTGCACTACGCCACCGGCGCGGCGGTTGCGGAGGGCGACCCGTCGCTCGCCTGGGTCGACGGCGGGACGCCGAGCCAGGGCTTCATGCAGTTCGCGACGGTCGGGCCGTACCAGGACGCGTTCGTGTCGGCGGCCGGCGCGTGGACCGACTGGCTGTTCATGCTCGGCCTGCTCGGCATCGGCGTCGCCGTGATGCTCGGCGTCGGCCTGCGGATCTCCGCCGTCGCCGGCTCGGTCATGATGGCGCTCATGTGGGTCGCCGAGTGGCCCCTGCTGCAGGGCTCGAACAACCCGGTCGTCGACTACCACGTGATCTACGCGCTCGTGCTGGTCGTGTCGGCCGTGCTGCTCGCCGGCGACACCTGGGGCCTCGGGCGCCGCTGGGCCCGGACCCGCGCCGTGCAGCGGTTCCCCTGGCTGCGCTGACCGGGCCGCACCCGCCCCGACGGCGAGCCGCCCGCGGTGCGCGCGGCGCCCGTCAGGGCAGGGGGACGGACCAGCGCACGAGGCTGCCGCCCTCGGGCAGGGCCGCGGCGGACGACGTCCCGCCGCGGCTCGCCGCACGCCCCGCCACGTTCGCCAGGCCGCTGCGGTCGGCGTCCGGCGGGATGCCGACGCCGTCGTCCTGGACCTCGACGACCAGGTCCGTGCCGACCTGGACGCGCACGACGACCTCGTGCGCGCGGGCGTGCCGCGCCACGTTCGCCAGGGCCTCCCGGACGACCGCCACGGCGTCGTCGGCGACGTCGTCCGGCACGGTGGCGGTCACGCCGTCGGTGCGCAGGTGCGGCACGAACCCCAGGCCGCGACGCGCGGCGACGACCTCGGCGTCGATGCGGTGACGCAGCCCGCGACCGGCTTCCGCGCCGCGGGTGCCCAGGCGGAAGATGGTCGTCCGGACGTCCTTGATCGTCTCGTCGAGGTCGTCGACGGCGGTCCCGAGGCGGCGCGCGACGTCGGGACGGACCGCGTCCTGCGCGGCGCCCTGCACGTCGAGGCCGATCGCGAACAGGCGCTGGATCACCATGTCGTGCAGGTCGCGGGCGATCCGCTCGCGCTCCTCGAGCACCGCGAGGCGCGCGCGGTCGCCCTGCGCGCCCGCGACGTCGAGCGCGAGGGCGAGCTGCTCCCCGAACCCGGCGACGCTCGCGAGGTCGTCGGGCGGGCCAGGGGTGTGGACACGGCCCGCGGTCGCGCCCGTGACGGTGTCCGCGGGCCATCCGGCGGTCAGGCCCCCGACCCACCGCTCGCCGCTGCGCAGCGGCACGAGCAGCGCCCACGCGTCGCCGGGGACGCCCAGCACCGTCCCGTCGGGCAGCCGCCGGACCACGGGTGCCCGGCCGCTGAGGTCGTCGGCGACGCCCGTCGGCAGGTCGTCGGCCCGCACGTGCAGGTGCGCCGCGGCGGCGCCCGTCGCCGCGCGGACCAGCGCGCCGACCTCGGCGACGGCCTCCTCGAGGGGCCGGCCGCTCGTGAGCGCGGCCGTGCACGCCGCCGCCTGCTCGAGCCACCGTTCGTGCTCGCGGACCTGGCGGTAGGCGCGGGCGTGCTCGAGCGCGACCCCCGCGGACGCGGCCAGCGCCACCGCGACCTGCTCGTCGCGCGCCGTGAAGTCCGCGCCGCCACGCTTGTCCGTGAGGTACAGGTTCCCGAAGACCGCGCCGCGTGCCCGGACGGGCACCCCGAGGAACGTCCGCATCTGCGGGTGGTGCGGCGGGAAGCCGACGGACGCGGGGCAGTCCGCGACGTCGTGCAGGCGCAGCGGGTGCGGGCTCGCGACGACCGCGCCGAGCACCCCTCGCCCCTGCGGCAGGTCGCCGATGCGCGCGACCGTGGCCGCGTCGAGGCCGCTGTGCACGAACTCCTGCAGGCCGCCGTGCGGTCCGAGCACGCCCAGGGCGCCGTACGAGGCCCCGGTCAGGGTGCGTCCCGCGGCGACGAGTCGGTCGAGCACGGTCGCGATGTCGAGGTCGGTCGACATCGAGACGACCGCGTCCATCAACGCGTCGAGCCCGGCGTCGGGCTGCGCGTCGAGCCCGTCGTCCCGGCCACCACGACCCACGTTCGGAGCATAGGGCGGCGTCCCGGGCAGGGCCCTTCGACCCTGGGCCCGCGTCCGGGCCACGAGAAGGCTGGCAGGACGATCGAGCGTGGAGGTGGGTGCCGTGCGTGCACTGGTGGTCTACGAGTCGGCGTTCGGGAACACGGCCGAGGTGGCCCGGGCTGTCTGGGAGGGCGTGTCGCAGACCGTGCCGGACGCCTCGCTCGTCGAGGCGGGCGCGGCGCCCGCAGAGCTGCCGGACGACCTGGAGCTGCTCGTCGTCGGGGCGCCGACGCACGCGTTCGGCATGAGCAGGCCCGGTACGCGGGACGACGCCCGCCGACAGGGCGGCGACGCGCCCACGGTCGGCGTGCGCGAGTGGCTCGGCTCCCTGGCCCGGACGGGCTACCCGGTGCACGCCGCGACGTTCGACACGCGCGTCGACAGCCCGCGCCTGCCCGGGTCGGCCGCCGCCGGGGCGCGGCGTGCGCTGCGCCGTGCGGGCTTCGACTGCGCGGCGGCGACGTCGTTCTGGGTCGGCGGGATCAAGGGTCCGCTGCGGGACGGCGAGCTCGACCGGGCCCGCTCCTGGGGTGCGACCGTCACGGGTCCGCTGACGTCGTCGAGCGCGCGCGGCTAGGAGTCGCGGGGCTGCCGCGTGGCCGGCCCGTCGGAGCCTGAGGTGTCGGGATGCTCGCGGTGCTGCTCCGCGATGAACAGCGCCGCCTGCGTCCGGCCCCGGACCTGCAGCTTGGCCAGCAGGCTCGAGATGTAGTTCTTCACCGTCTTCTCCGCGAGCGACATGCGCGCCGCGATCTCCCGGTTCGTCAGCCCCTCGCCGACGAGCTCGAGCACCGCGGACTCCTGCGGCGTCAGCAGGTCGAGCCGCGCGTCGTGCCGCCGCGACTCGACCACCCGCTGCAGCACGCGGGACGTCGTCGCCGGGTCGAGCAGCGACCGGCCCGCCGCGACCCGCCGGATCGAGTCCAGCAGCTGCGGCCCGCGGATCTCTTTGAGCACGTAGCCCGCGGCCCCGGCCGTGACGGCCGCCAGCAGGGCTTCGTCGTCCTCGTACGACGTGAGCATGAGACACCGGACCCCCGTTGCCAGGTCGGCCAGGTCGCGGCACACCTCGACGCCGCTGCCGTCGGGCAGCCGCACGTCCAGCAGCGCCACGTCCGCGTCGCACAGCGGCACCCGGGCCAGCGCCTCGCGGGCGCTCGCCGCCTCGCCGACCACCGTCATGTCCGGCTCGGCCTCGACGAGCCGCAGCAGCCCCTGCCGCACGACCTCGTGGTCGTCCAGCACGAACACCCGGATCTGGGGCATGACGCCACTGTGCACCCGCCGCGGTGGGGGAGCACCCGGTGCGTCACCGGCGCGCGCGACCCACCCCGCGGCGGCCCTCGTCGCCCCGGGGTGGCGGGTGACCGGGGCGGTCAGCCCGTGATCCGGACCTCCCCGTGCTCGATCGCCGCGATGTCGTCGGACGTCGCGCGCAGCAGCCGGTCGGCCAGGTCACGCAGCGCGCGGGCGGCGGCGAGCTCGTCGCCGATCTCCGGCACGTCGAGGTCCTGCGGTGCCCGCCGGGCCCGCCCGAAACCCTCGAGGGTCGTGCCGGCCGACGTCGTGAGCACCGCGTGCGCCTTCGTCGTCGCACCGAGGTCGTGCAGGTCGTCCGCGTCGAAGAGGTGGACGACGACCTTCCACGTGTGGGTCATCGCACGGCTCCTTCCCGCCTCGTCGGGTCGTCCGCCGGGCCGGCGGACGGTCCCACCCTCAGCGTCCGCCGCCCGCACGGTCGTGCCGTAGGGCAGAAGGTCCCCGGAGCCCCGCGCGCCCTGTCCGACCGTCGTGGCCGCCGACGCACAGCGCGGGACTGCGTCGGGGCACAGGTAGCGTTGACACGTGCTCGACGCCCCGCCCCCCGCTCCCGCCCGCGCGGCGTCCCGTCCCGGTCTGACGGCCTGCAGCCTGTGCGCCGGCGAGACGCTCGGCGCCGACGACCCGCTCGACGGCGGCCAGCTCGCCCGGCTGGTCGCGCTGCGGGACCGCGGCACGGCGGACCTCACCCTGTCGGAGTGCCTCGACGAGTGCGAGCGCGGCGACGTCGTGGTCGCGCGCCCCAGCCGTGCCGGCCGCCGCGCCGCCGGGCGACCCGTGTGGTTCGAACGGCTGGCGGGCGACGAGCGCACCGACGAGCTCGCCCGCTGGCTCGAGCGCGGCGGCCCGGGCTGCGCGCCGATGCCGGAGGCCCTCGCCGGGCACCGGATCGCCCGGTCGACCCAGGACGACCCGACCGACGTCTGACCGGCGGCACCCTGCCGTCCCACCCGCCCGTGCCGCGCAGCCGGGTCGTGACGAAGGTCTGGTCCGCCCGCTGAGCCACCTGCCTAGCGTAGGAGGAGGCCCGGCGACGGTGCCGAGCCTTCGCACCAGGGAGGCAGTCATGCGCACCATCGTCGTCACCGGCTCCGCCTCGGGCATCGGACGGGCCACCTGTGACCTGCTGCTGGAGCGAGGTGCCCGCGTCGTCGGCGTCGACGTGCACGACGCGGAGGTCGTCGCCGACCTCGCCACCCCCGCCGGCCGGACCGCGCTCGTCGACCGGGTCCGGACGCTCACCGACGGCACCCTCGACGCCGTCGTCGCCAACGCCGGACTGGCCACGCAGACGCCCCCCGACGTCGCCGTCAACTACTTCGGGACCGTCGCGACGCTCGACGGCCTGCGACCGCTGATGACCGGCACCGCGGCACCCCGCGCCGTCGCGACCGCGTCGATGGCGAGCCTCATGCCGTCGGACACCGAGCTCGTCGACCTGTGCCTCGCGGGTGACGAGCCGGGCGCGCTCGACCGCGCGGCCACGCTCGTCGAGACCGACCTCGGCCACCTGATCTACGCGAGCACCAAGACGGCCCTGTGCCGCTGGGTGCGGCGCCACGCCGCCGGCCCCGGGTGGGCCGGCGCGGGCATCCCGCTCAACGCGATCGCCCCCGGAGTCGTCGAGACGCCCATGGTGCAGCCGTTCCTCACGACGCCCGAGCAGCGCGAGGCGCTCGCGGCCCAGGTGCCGATGCCGCTGCACGGGTTCATGGCGGCGGACGTCCCGGCACGGCTGCTCGCGTGGCTCGTGAGCGAGGAGAACACGCACCTGTGCGGGCAGGTCGTGTTCGTCGACGGCGGGTCCGACGTCGTCCTGCGCGGCGACGCGACCTGGTGACCGCGGCCGTCCGCCCTGTCCACCCCGCCCGCCGCCGTCTCGGCGCGCCGTCGCGCGGCACGCCGAGCCGGGCGGTCAGGCGCTCGCGTCGCCCGCGAGCAGGCGGCGGTTCCAGCGCTGCTGCCACTCGACCGCGTCCCAGCCCGGGTGGTGCGGCGCGGAGTTCGAGCCGAGCACCGCACCCCAGACGCCGAGCTCGATGCACCGGGTCAGCGCGTGCTCCGCGACCGCGCGCCCGACGGGCCCGTCCTCGAACTCCGCGAGCAGCGGCGTGTACCCGACCCAGCCCTCGCCGACGACGACGGGGACCTCGTGGCGCGCACCCCAGCGGGCGTACACCTCGAGGCGGTCGTCGAGGCCCTGCCGCATGGCCTCGTGCCACCGGCCGTACCGCTCGTACAGCCACGCGTCCCACCGGGCGGTGTCGACCCAGTCGTACGTGTAGAACATGCTCGTCGAGACGCCGGTCGCCGCGAGCCGCCACGGCTCGACCAGCCCTTCGTACGCCGCGACGTCGGGCGCGTCGTCGCGCAGCAGCGACCGCAGCTCCGCCGACGGGAACCCCTCGGTCGCGCGCACGCCGGCCCACCGCTCGAGCTCACCGAGCACGCCGTAGAGGTAGACGTGGAAGTGGGCGACCTGCCCGTCGTCGGGCACGGCGGCCATGTCGAGGTGCGGCGGGATGCCGTAGCAGGAGGTCGCGAGCACGTCGGGGTGTCGCTCCCGCAGGCGGTGCACCGCCGCCTCGACGTGCGGGCGCTGCGGCCAGAACGGGTCGGCGGGCGAGCCGCCCCCGGCGAGCACGAGCCCGCCGAGGTCGACCTCGTTGTGCAGCTCGGCGTACGCGACCTGCTCGCCGAGGCCCGCGTCCTTGAGGTGCTGGACGAGGTCGCCCATCGCGTCGGCCAGCACCCGGTGCCGGTCCTGCGGCGGGACGGCCGACAGGGCGTCGTACCAGACGGACCCCTCGAAGAACGCCGCGCTCTGCTGGTACTCCCAGGACGACAGGATGACGACGCAGCCGTGCCGACGCGCGGCCTCGAACAGCGCGCGCAGGTGGGCACGCCGTCGATCACCGCACCGCCGCGCGTGTCGTACCAGCGGGTGCGTTGCCCGACGCCGCCGCCCATCCCGACGAACCGCAGGGCTGTGGTGTCGATGTCGTGGTCGCCGAACAGCAGGAACGGCATCGCGCAGATGCGCACCGTGTTGTACCCGCGCTCGACGGCCTGGGCGAACGCGTCGTCGAGGTCGGCGAACGGCTCGCCGGGGGTGGTCTGGGTGTACCAGGTGAAGTCCCACAGCGTCACGGTGAGGCGGGCGGGCAGGTGCTCGGGGACGCCGGGCGGGCGCAGGACGGTCATGGGTCGGACCTCTCGGTGGGGAGCGTGCGGCTGGGGCGGTGTCTCAGCGCGGAGGTGCGGTGCGCTCGGCGAGCTGCCGGTGCAGGTCGAGGGCGCGGGCGTCGACCGGGTCGCGGTGCAGCACCGCGGCCAGGTGCGCGGCTGCGGCGGGTGCGTCGCCGTCGAGCGCGGCGAGCTGCGCCTCCAGGAGGCGCGCACCCGCCTCGTTCGTCGCGGCGAGGTCCTCGGTGAACAGGAGCATCGCGGGCAGCGACGTGGCGAAGTAGTCGACGACGGCCGGCTGCTGCCTCAGGTCGGCGACGTGCGCACGCAGCGCGGCCGTCAGCCGGTCCGCCGCGTCGTCGTCCCCGAGGCGGCGGAGCGCGACGACCGCGCAGGACGTGAGGTCGGAGCAGGGCACCGCACCCGTCGTGCCGGTGCCGCCGGCGCCCGCACCGCCGGCGGACGCGGCCGCGGCGGCCCACGCGCGGCG
>NZ_BIMR01000213.1 GCF_004306155.1 Cellulomonas biazotea | reverse complement strand
GCTCCGGACCGGTCGGACGTCGGCCGGGCGCTCCTGCTGCGCACGCGCGGGCACGGCGCATGACCCGCGTCGAGGCGATCGACGACGACCGCACGGCCCGGGTCGCGTGGAGCCTGCTCGTCGAGCCGGGCGACGCGGTCGCGGGGGCGCTGGTCGCCGCGATGGGCGCGCCGGCGGCATGGGCGTGGCTGCTCCGTGCCGCGGGGTCCGGCGAGGTCCCGGATCCGCTCGGCCGCGACGACGCGCCGGGTCCGGTCGGGCAGGCGGTGGAGGCGCCAGGGCGTGCCCGCCTGGCGCGCGCGCTCGACCGGTGGCTGCCCCGTCTGCCCGGGCTCGACGTCGACCGGCCGCTCGACGTCCTGCACCGGATGGGCGGCGCGTTCCTCGTGCCGGGCGACCCCGCGTGGCCCGCGCCCCTCGACGACCTCGGGCCTGCCGCGCCGGTCGGCCTGTGGGTGCGCGGACGCAGCGAGCTGGCCGCGATGACACGTGGCTCGGTCGCGGTCGTCGGCGCCCGCGCCGCGACGACCTACGGGGAGCGCGTCGCCCACGACCTCGCGGCGGGGCTCGCCGACGAGCGGACGACCGTCGTGTCGGGCGGCGCGTTCGGGATCGACGCGGCCGCGCACCGCGGCTCGCTCGCGCGCGGCGGACCGACGGTCGTGGTGCTCGCCGGCGGGGTGGACCGGGCCACGCCGGCCGGGAACGCGCGTCTCATCGAGGCGGCCGTCGCCGACGGCGGCGCGGTGGTGGCGGAGGTCCCGGTCGGCCGGACCCCGACACGCAGCCGGTTCCTGCAGCGCAACCGGCTCATCGCGGCGCTCGCGGCCGGGACGGTCGTCGTCGAGGCTGCGTGGCGTTCGGGAGCGCTGAGCACCGCGCACCACGCCGCGGGCCTGCTCCGGCCGGTCGGTGCCGTTCCCGGCCCCGTCACCTCGGTCGCGTCGGCGGGGTGCCACCGGCTGCTGCGGGACGGCGTCGCCGTGTGCGTCACGGACGTCTCCGACGTCCTGGAGCTCGTGCGCGGCCCCGGGGTCGAGGCAGAGGAGCCGTCGGCGGCACGTCCGGGCGACGAGCTCCCCGAGCACGCGCGCCGCATCCTCGACGCGGCGTCCCGGCGGCGGGCGCTCGACGTCACCGCGCTCGCCGTCCGGGCGGGAGTGAGCCTCGACGAGGCCAGCGGAGCACTCGGGATGCTTGAGCTCGAGGGCGCCGTCGAACGCGTGCAGGAGGGATGGCGGCTGGCCTCGGCCGGGCCCGGACGCGTGACGTGACCGACGAGTTCCCGGCAGGTCCCACGTGCGCAGCCCCCGCGCGGGTGAATTTCCGAGCGGGAATCGGCCGAATCGGACATCGATTCAGACAATGCGACCGCATTCGACCGTGACTGCGCCGAGCGGGTGATGGAGCCGCTTGTTCCTGCCTGTGTTTCCCGTCACCGTAGGGCCATGAACGAGACGCGGAGCACGGTGGGGAACCCTCCCGTCGCGACTTCCCGCGTCGCGTTCCCGGCTTTTCCCGCGCGTCGCGGAGAAATGCCCGGACGTCGGGTGGGTCTCATGTCGTCGACGACGGCAGGACGCACGACGACCCCGGGCAGCACCTGCGGCGCGCGGTGCACGACCTCCCTCCCTCCGGCCCGGCCGACGTCCTCGGTCCACGGCCCCGCGCTCGCCCGCGCACGCATGAACGGAGTACCTCGATGACGAGTGCACTGGATGCCGGACAGGTCCTCCGCACCCGCTTCGCGGGCACGGCCCCGATCGGTGTCGTCCCCCGTCAGCGGACGGCCGCCGACGCCCTCGTCGAGCCGGTGGCGCCGGTCGTCGAGGTCGAGGCCGTCGTCGACGTGTCGCCGGTCGCCGCCGCGTGGGACGACTACAAGACCACCGGGTCGCGGGCCGCGCGCGAGCAGCTGATCCTGCACTACGCGCCGCTCGTCTCGGCCGTCGCCGGCCGCGTCGGGATGCGCCTGCCCAGCACCGTCGAGCAGGCGGACCTCGTGTCCTACGGCATGTTCGGGCTCATCGACGCGATCGAGAAGTACGAGACCGACCGTGCCGTGAAGTTCGAGTCGTACGCCTCGTCCCGCATCCGCGGCGCGATCATCGACGAGCTGCGGGCCATGGACTGGGTCCCGCGCTCGGTGCGCACCAAGGCCCGCTCGGTCGACCGCGCCTACGCCGAGCTCGAGGCGAAGCTGCACCGCGTCCCCACCGAGGCCGAGGTCGCCGGACACCTCGAGGTGTCCGTCAGCGAGTTGCGCGCGACGTTCTCCCAGCTCTCCACGGTCAACGTCGCGGCGCTCGACGAGCTGCTCGGCGGCGGCGAGGACCGTCAGGCCGGTGTCAGCCTGGGGGACACCCTCGGCGACGACCGCACGCAGGACCCTGCCGGAGCGCTGGACGCCGCCGAGACCAAGTACCTGCTGGCCCGCGCGATCGAGCAGCTCGGCGAGCGCGAGCGCATGGTCGTCGTCCTCTACTACTACGAGGGCATGACGCTCGCCGAGATCGGCCGCGTGCTCGGCGTGACGGAGTCGCGCATCTCGCAGATGCACACCGCCGCGATGCTGCGCCTGCGCACCCGGCTCGTCGAGGCCGAGCAGGTCTGACCTCCCGCACCCGCGCGGGTCAGTCGAACGGCAGCAGCACGATCGGGCCGTCGTCGAGCAGCGCCAACGGGTCGACGTACCGCTCGCCCACGCGCACGCCCCAGTGCAGGCACGTCGCCGGCGCGCAGTGCGCGGCCCGGGCCTCGTCGACCGTGCCCACGACGTCGCCCGCCGCGACCCGGGCCCCGACGGCCGTCGTCGCCGTCACCGGCTCGAACGACGAGCGCCGACCGTCGTCGTGGGTGACCGTGAGGACCCCGCGCCCCGCGACGGTGCCGGCGAACGTGACGGTGCCCGACGCGGGCGCCCGCACGACCGCCCCCGGCGAGGCGCGCAGGTCGACGCCGCGGTGCCCGGCGGCCCACGGTGCGGGCGG
>NZ_BIMR01000212.1 GCF_004306155.1 Cellulomonas biazotea | reverse complement strand
TCGCGGCGCCGGCTGCGGTGCCGGCCGCGGTCGCGCCCTTGCGCAGCGACGGCCCGGGCCCGGAGGGGGCCGGCGGGCGTCCCGCCGCGGGCGGCAGGTCGTCGAGCAGCGCCTCGCGCACGATGCGGCGCGGGTCGTACTTGCGCGGGTCGAGCGCGGCCCAGTCGACGTCGCGGGCCTCCTCGCCCAGCTCCTCGTCGACGCGCGCCTTGGCGTCCGACGCGAACTGGCGGGCCCGGCGGACCCACAGGCCCAGCTGCTCGGCGTACTTCGGCAGGCGCTCGGGGCCGATCACGAAGGCCGCGACGAGGAAGAGCACGAGCAGCTCTCCGCCGTTGATTCCGAACACCGGGTCAGGGTACCCCGCCGGGCCGGTCGGCAGGCGTCGGTCGGACGTGCCGTGGACGGAGGCCGACGGGGCGTCGGGCGGCACGCGGCGCACCCTCGCGCGGACCGGGCGTGAGCCGCCCGGTCGTGCCCTGAGCGACGCGTCAGCGCGCCTCGGCCTCGTCGAGCCTGATCCGCACGTCGCGCTCGTCCGACCCCGTGCGCACGTGCAGCACGACCGTCTCCCCCGGGGTCCGCGCCCGGATCGCCACGATGAGCTCGTCCGGGTCGGTCACCGGGCGACCGTCGATCGCGAGGATCACGTCCCCGCGGCGGATGCCCGACCGGTCGGCGGGCCCGTCGGGCGTGACCGCCGGCGTGCCCTCCTGGTCCTCGGTCGAGACCTGCACGCCCTCGCCGTCGTACCGCTGGTCGAGCAGCACGCCGATGATCGGGTACGTCGCCTGCCCGGTCTCGATGAGCTGCTCGGCCGTCCGCCGCACCTGCTCCGACGGGATCGCGAACCCCAGGCCGATGCTGCCGCCCACGACGGACGACGTGCCGGGCGGCTGCGCGATCGCGGAGTTGACGCCGATGACCTCGCCCCGCGCGTTGACGAGCGGTCCCCCCGAGTTGCCCGGGTTGATCGCGGCGTCCGTCTGGATGGCGTTGATGAACGCGGTGTCGCCCTCGTCGCCCGCCGAGACCGGACGGTTGAGCGCGCTGACGATGCCCGTCGTCACCGTGCCGGCCAGCCCCAGCGGGGCGCCGACCGCGACGACCGGGTCGCCCACGACCACGGCGTCCGAGTCGCCCAGCAGCAGCGGCGTGAGGCCCGACACCTCGACCTTGAGGACCGCGAGGTCGTACTCCGACGTCCGCCCGACGATCGACGCGGGCTCCTCGCTGCCGTCGACGAACGTCACGACGACCGACGTCGACGCCGTCTCCGCCGCCTGCGCGACGACGTGGTTGTTCGTCACCAGGTAGCCGTCGGCACGCAGCACGAAGCCCGAGCCCGTCGACGTGCCGTCCGGCCCGTCGACCTCGATCGACACCACGCTCGGCAGCACGCCCGCCGCGATGCCCGCGACCGACTCGGGCGCCCGCGCAAGGTCGGCGGCACCCGCCACGGTCGTGGGCAGGCCCGCGTCCTGCAGGTGGTCGTCGTCTCCGAGGCGCGAGCCGAGGACGCCGCCCACGACGCCCGCGACCAGCGCGAGCACGACGAGCGGGACGGCCCACACCGCGGAGAGCGGCCGACGGCGGCGCGGAGCGCGCGGGGCGCCGGGGCCGTGCGGTCCGCCCGGTCCACCCGGACCGGCGAGCGGCGCGGGGTACGCGCCCGGGTACGGGGAGGCGGGATCGTGCGACGGGTGCCGCGGCGACGGGCCAGGACCGGCACCGGGCGTCGCGGGCACGTACGGCGGCAGGGGGGACGCCGTCGGGCTGCCCTGCTGCGGCGACCCGTGGGACGCGCCGGCGTGCTGGGGCGAGCCGTACGAGGGCGGGCCGTGCGGCGTGGCCCCGTGCGCGGGTGCACCGTGCGGCGCACGCCACGGCGAGGGGGCGTGCCCGACGGCCTGCGGTCCGTCCGCCGCAGGT
>NZ_BIMR01000211.1 GCF_004306155.1 Cellulomonas biazotea | reverse complement strand
GCCTCCCGCCGCGCCGTCTGGCGCGCCGCCTCCTCCTGCGCGGCGGCCGCGGCCGCCGCCTCCGCCGCGAGCCGCTCCGCCTCGGCCTGGTCGGCCGCGATCCGCGCGAGCTCCGCCTCGATCGCCTGCTCGAGCCACGCCACGTCGGCGTCAGGGGCGGTCCAGGTCGCGTCCGCGGGCGCCGTGACCGTGTCCGGGTCCGGGACGGCGAGCGCGACGACCCTGTCGTCCTGCGGCGGCTGCGCGGTGGCGACGGGCACCCGCGGGCTCGCCCCGGCGCTCGTCAGCACCGAGGCGGCGACGACACCGAGCGCGACCACCGGCATCGCGGTCCGCGCCCGGCACCACGACGGCAGGACACGGGGCGCCGGGGCGGCACGATGGCGGTGCCGGTGCGCTGCAGCGGTCATGACGGTCGGGCTCCTCCCCTCGGGCGGGCGCCCGAGGCGTCGTCGGGGCGACGCCCTCAAGGCATCGGCATCCCGTCCCCCACCCATGAGCGCTGGACCCGATCGGCCTGGCACGGCATCGACCTGGTCGGGCGTCGAGTCCTCGTCGATGTCGCTCCCCAGCGCGGCCGCCCGGAACGTCGCGAGCGCGAGCGCGTCCCCGGCGTCGGACGTCAGGTTCGCGATCCGGCTCGCCACGACAGCGACGCTGCGCCTCGCCCGCTGCGGCGTTCCTCCTCCGGCGTGCCAGGGTGCGCGGGAAGCTCGGCGGACCGGACGCCGCGGTACTCGCGGTCGAGGTAGACGAGCGGCTCGGCGTCGTCGGCGGTCTGCGCGTGGAACGCCTCGGCGAGCAGGAGCACGCTGGGCCCCGCGTCGAACCGGGTCACCACGCGTGCCGCGAGCCACGCCCGCGCCCCGCGCAGGACGGGCGTCCCGGGGACGACGGCGTCCACCCGGTCGCCCGGCACCCGGTCGTGGCCCTGCACGGCGAGGCTCCGCGCCAGGTGCACGTCGTCGTAGCCGAGGACGTTCATCGAGAACGCGGGTGCGGCGAGGAGCGTCGGCAGGCGCGTGCTCCGTGCGGCGACGGAGAACACGAAACGGGGCGGGTCGGCCGAGACGGACGCCAGCGAGCTCAGCGTCATGCCACGGACCTGGCCGCCGTCGCCCCACAGCACGACCGCCACACCGGCCGGGTGGCGGGCGAAGACGTCCTTGAAGTCCTCGGGAACGGCGGGCACGGCCACCACCTCAGGGACGCCCGGGCGTCGGGCCGGCCGGCGTCCGTGACCCGCGACGTGGCGTCGACCGACGGATCGCCAGCGGCAGGGGGTCCTCCTCGCCGTCGAGCACGTCGAGCGCGAGCTCGTGGAGGCGGCCGTTGGTCACGAGCAGGTCGTGGCCCGCGGGGTGACGCCGGCCCTCGAGGTCGGTGAACCTGCCGCCCGCCTCCTCGACGACGACCTGGAGCGCGGCGACGTCCCAGGGCGCGACGTGCGCCTCGCACGAGATGTCGACGACCCCCTCGGCGACGAGCACGTGGGAGTAGAAGTCGCCGTACCCGCGCGTGCGGCGGACCCGGCGGGCGAGGTCGATGACGCCGTGGAACCGCCCGTGCTCCGCCCAGCTCCACGGGCTGGAGAACGACACGTGGGCGTCCTCGACGCGGTCGACGCCGGACACGTGGATCCGACGGTCGTGCTTGCGGCCGTCCGCCGTGGGCTCGCGCACCCACGCGCCGCCTCCCGCCCGCGCGTACCAGCGCCTGCCCAGGGCGGGCGCGGACACCACACCCACGACCACCGCACCGTCGACCTGGAGGCCGATCAGCGTCGCCCACACCGCCGAGCCCCGGACGAACCCGGAGGTCCCGTCGACCGGGTCGACGACCCAGCACCGGTCGCCGCCGCCCCCGCCCGTCTCCTCGCCGAGCACGGTGTCACCGGGCCGCTCGGCGGCGAGCCGCCCGCGGATCTGCTCCTCGAGCGCCCGCTCCGTCGCGGTCACGGGCGTGCCGTCGCGCTTGAGCTCGGCGGCCCGCGCCCGCTCGTCCCCGAAGACCGGCAGGGTCGTGGCGTCCGCGAGGTCCGCCAGCTCGAGCGCCAGTCGCAGATCGTCCGCCCACAGAGGTGACACGGGTGGGAACCCTAGACAGTCACGGCGCACATGACCACCGAAACATCGCCAGTTGCCCGGATGCTCCGGGGTTGCTACGTTCCGGGGCCAATGTGGGAGCCCTCCCACGGGTGCGCCCGTGGGAGGGCTCGTCATGGGGATCGACAGAGAGGTCGGACGACGTGCCACGCGTACAGGACACAGCGGCAGGCGCCGACCGCCCGTCGACCCTCCCCGGGCCGACCGGATGGCTGGTCACCGGTGCCGCCGGGTTCATCGGCTCTCACCTCGTCGCCCGCCTGCTCGGAGACGGCCACCAGGTCACCGGCCTCGACGACTTCTCCACCGGCTCGCACGAGAACCTGGCCGACGTCGAGCGGACGGTCGGGCCGGAGGCGTGGAGCCGGTTCCGGCTCGTCGAGGGCGACCTGCGCGACCCGGCAGCCTGCGCGGACGGCATCGACGGGGTCGACGTCGTGCTGCACCAGGCAGCTGTCAACTCGGTGCCCCGGTCGGTCCTCCAGCCGGACCTCGTGACGCAGGTCAACGTCCTCGGCACGGTCCGCCTCCTCGAGGCCGCACGGCAGGCGGGCGTCGCGCGGGTCGTCTGCGCGAGCTCCAGCTCCGTGTACGGCGACGCGCCCGGCAGCGTGCGGACCGAGACGTCGACGGGACGGCCACTGTCCCCGTACGCCGCCAGCAAGCAGGCGCTCGAGGCGTACGCAGCGGCGTACGCCAAGGTCACCGGCGTGCCGACCGTGTGCCTCCGCTACTTCAACGTCTTCGGGAGCCGGCAGAACCCCGCCGGCCCGTACTCGGCGGTCATCCCCCGCTGGGTGTCCGCGACGCTGCGCGGCGAGCCGGTGCACATCAACGGCGACGGCGCGTCCGTGCGGGACTTCACGCACGTCGACAACGTGGTCGAGGCCAACCTGCGTGCGGCGCAGGCCGACGTCGACTTCGCAGCGGTCAACGTCGGGTGCGGCCGACCCACGTCGCTCGTCGAGCTGGCCGCCGCGATCCGGCTGGCGGCGGGGGGCACCGACGCACCGGACCCGGTGTTCGGCCCGCCGCGCCCCCACGACGTCGTCGCGTCGGTGGCCGACCTCACGCACGCCTCGACCGTGCTGGGCTACCGCCCGGTGCGCGACCTGCCGACCGGCCTCGCCGCCACCGTGCCGTGGTTCACGGCCGCGACGCTCGTCTGAGGCCGCCGTGTTCGTCCCGCTCATGTACCACCTGGTCGACGACCGGGTGGAGCACCCGATGTCGGTGCCGCAGGACGCGTTCCGCCGCCAGCTCGACTGGCTCGGTGCGTCCGGTGTCACCGTGCTCACCGTCGACCGGGCCGTCGCGGCGCTCGACAACCCTGGTGAGGTCACCGAAGGCGTCGTCCTCACGTTCGACGACGGGTACCTCAACACCGTCACGACGGTCCGGGAGATGCTCGACGAACGCGGGCTGCACGCCGTGATGGCCGTCTGCGGCAGCTACCTCGACCCCGCGACCACGCCGGCGGACATCCCGCACGCGTCTCGCGAGTTCGCGTCGGCCCAGGACGTGCGCGACTGGCTCGCCGCGGGACACGACGTCGCCGGCCACTCGTACACCCACCCCCGGTTGACCACCCTGGACCGCCGGGACCTGGAGGCGGAGGTCGACCTCGACCTCGAGGCCGTCGAGGCCGCGACCGGCCGTCGCCCGACGACGTTCTGCTACCCCTTCGGCAAGGCGGACGCGGCGGTGCGGGAGGTCGTCGGGCAGCGCTACCGGCATGCCTTCGTGACCGACGGCGGGAGCTGGCCCGACCCGACCCACCCCCTCGCCATGCGGCGCCTCGAGGTGCGACCGGCGTGGGACCTCGGCACGTTCCGCGCCGAGGTCGGACGCGCCCTGGAGGCGTGTCGGCGCCAGGCCCCGGCAGCAACGACGAGGAGCTCGTGATGCGCGTCGCCATGTACTGGCACAACGGCCGGAGCCTCGGTCACACCGCCGAGTCCGCGAAGATCGCCGCGGCGCTGCTCGATGCCTCGCCCGACGTCCGCTTCGCGGGCCTCACCGGCGCGTACCGCGGCCTCGGCATGCTCCCCGACGCGGTCGACGTGGTGAAGCTGCCGTCGTTCGCGAACTTCGACGACCCGCAGGGCTGGCGGTTCCGCTCCCGGCTCGGGTTCGCGGAGGACGAGTTCTTCGCCGTGCGCGGCGAGCTCGCGCAGGTGTTCCTCCGGCACTACCGACCGGACGTGCTCCTGGTCAACCACCTGCCGAGCGGGGCCGAGTCGGAGCTCGCGCCGGCGCTCCAGGAGCGCGCGTACACGTCCGCGGTGCTCACGTTGCGCGGTGTCCTGTTCGACCGCGCCAAGACGAACCGGGAGTACTTCGTCGGCGAGGTCGCGGACCACATCGCCCGCACCTACGAGCGGATCACCGTGCACGCGCCGCCCGAGGTGTTCCGGCTGGAGGAGCACTACGACGTCCCGCAGGAGCTCCTCGGACGCCTCCGCTACACCGGGTACCTCGCCGACCCGTCGCCGCTCACGCGGGCCGAGGCACGCGAGCGTCGCGGCTGGCACCCCGACGAGCGCGTGATGGTCGCCAGCATGGGCGGCGGACAGGGGGCGGGGCACATCTGGGCGGCCGTCGTGCAGTCCCTGCGGGCGAACCGACGCGCGTTCGACCGCGCTCTCGTGGTGACCGGCCCCTACCTCGAGGACGCCGCGCTGCGGCAGGTGCAGGCGGAGTCGGCGCACCTCGACGGCACGACCGTGGTGACGTACGACGACGACCTGCCGACCGCCATGAAGGGTGCGGACCTCTTCGTCGGCGCGGCCGGCTCGAACATGATCAGCGAGGTCCTCAGCGTCGCCGCGAACGCGGTCCTCGTCCCGCGGCAGCTCCGCGAGTCCGAGCAGTCCATCCACGTCGGGCTGCTCGGCCGACGCGGGCTGGTCCGGACCGCGGGCCTCCAGCAGGTGCTCGACGGTGCGCTGGACGACCTCGTCGGCGAGGCGCTGGCCCACCCGCTGGCACCCGACGTCCCGCACCTGCTGGGCGGTGCGCGCCGGTACCCGCAGGTCCTGGACGAGGTCGTGCGATGAGCGGCACCGCGCCGGCCGTCACCGTGGTCGTCCGCTACTTCACCGTCGGCGGTCTCGAGCGCGTGGTCACCTCGCTGGCGAACGAGCTCGTGGCGAGGGGCGCGGACGTCCGCGTCGTGGTCCTGCACGCCGGCAAGCGCAACGCCCTGCTCACGGAGCTCGACGAGCGGGTCGACGTCGTCGCGCTGCGGGGGACGCTCGTGGCCCGGCTCCGGGAGCTGCGTCGGCTCACGGCGGGTCGGGTGGTGCACGTCAACTTCGGTGACGGTCGGATCCACCCCCTGGTCCGCGCGGTGCTGCGGGACCGGCCGACCGTGGTCACCTGCCACTCGGTGTACAGCCACAAGCGGACGCCGCTCGTCAACCGGGCGGACCGGTTCTGGTCGACGTCGGTGCACTCCGTGATCGCCGTCTCCGAGGCGGTCCGGCGCTTCTGCGTCGACGAGGTCGGCATGGACCCGTCGAAGGTCGTGGTGGTGCCCAACGGTGTCGAGATCGAGCGGATCGGGCGCCTCGCGGGCGCCCCGCAGCCCGGGTCCACCGAGCTCGCGGTCGTCTCGCTGGCCAGCCTCTACCCCCACAAGAACCACGCGACCCTGCTGGACGGCTTCGCGGCCGCGCTCGGTGAGCGGTCCGACCTCCGGCTGCGGATGATCGGCGACGGCCCGGAGCTGATCGGCCTGCACGGCGCAGCCCGCCGCCTGGGCGTCGCCCGCTCCGTGGACTGGTACGGCGCGGTGTGGCGACGCGACCAGGTGGTCCCCCTCGTGTCGTCGGGGCACGTCTTCGTGTCGGCCAGCAGGTTCGAGGGCATGCCGATCTCCGTGCTCGAGGCCATGGCGTGCGGTCTCGCACTCGTCCTGTCGGACATCCCGCCGCACCGGGAGGTCGCCGGGGACGCCGCGGTCTACTTCGCGGCCGACGACGCCGCGGAGCTGGGCAGACGGCTCCGGGAGGTCGCGGACGACCCTGCCCTCCGCCAGGCGCTCGCCGCACGGTCGCGCGAGCGCGCGGCCGACTACGACGTCGCCCTGCAGGCGACGCGGTACGCCGAGATCTTCGACAGGGTGGCGCGACGCGCATGACCGGGACCGGCACGGTTCGCGGACGGGTCGTCACCGGGTCCGGGGTTCGCGACGCCGTCGTGGCGTACGTCGACGGCCGCATCGTCGACGTCGCGGCGTCCTCCGACGCCCCGGACGTGCTGGTGCTCCCCGGTCTGGTCGACGTGCACTGCCACGGTGCCGAGGGCCGGTCCTTCGGCTCCCCGCGTCCGGAGACCTGGCGGGCCGTCCGTCGCGCGCACCTGCGGCACGGGACGACGACGCTCCTGCCGACGCTCGCGACCGCGACTCCCGACGCCATGGCGGCGGCCCTCGCGACGGGGCGCCGGCTCGTCGCCGCCGGGGCGCCGGGCATCGCCGGCCTGCACCTGGAAGGGCCGTTCGTCGCGCCCCCGTTCCGTGGAGCCCACGCCGCCGGCCTCGTCCGGTCCCGTGTGCCGGTCCCGCTGCCGCCGCCCGTGGACGACCTCGACGGCGTCCGCGTCGTCACGTTCGCGCCGGAGCTGCCGGGCGCCGACGCGCTGCTCGCCTCCTGCGTCAGGGCCGGGGTCACCGCGTCCGCGGGGCATACGGCTGCCACGCCCGCGGACCTCGACGCCGCGGCGGCGGCGGGGCTGACCCACGTGGCGCACCTGTGGAGCGGTCACTCCCGGCTCGAGCAGGACGGCCCGGTCCGCCGGCCAGGGCTGCTGGAGGCGGTGCTCGCGTCCGACGCGTTCACGGCCGAGGCGATCATGGACGGACGGCACCTGACGGCCGTGCTCGCGCGCATCGCCTACCGCTGCCTCGGCCCGGACCGGCTGTGCCTCGTCTCGGACGCCTCGCCGGGCGCGGGCCTGCACGACGGCGCCTCGTTCGACCTGGCCGGAGGGACGGCGACGGTGCGCGACGGCGTCGCGTGGTCGGCCGACGGCCGCTCGTACTGCGGGAGCACGTCCTTCCTGCTGGACGTGCTGCGGTTCGCCGTGCGCGTCGCCGGCATCGGCCTCGTCGACGCGGTCCGCATGGCGACGACGACGCCGGCCCGCGCGGTGGGCCTGCCGCCCGGCACGGGCGACGTCGTCGTGGGCGGGCCGGCGACCTTCGTGCTGCTGCGCCCCGACCTGAGCGTCGCGGGCGTCGTCGAGGGCGGTGAGCGCGTTGTCTGACCTCCGCCCGTCGCGGGTGGCGCTGGTCGGCCTCGGGCACCGCGCCACGACCACGTACCTGCCGCTCGTCGCCGCCGCCGACGGCAGGGTGGAGCTCGTCGGCGTGCTCGACCCCGACCGCGCGGCACGTGCGAGGTTCCTCGACGCCGCGGGACGACCCGACGCGGTGCAGCAGGCGGTGGACCTCGACGCGCTGCTGCGCGACGCACGCCCCGACGTCGTGATCGTGGCGAGTCCCGACGACCTCCACGCCGCGCAGGTCGAGACCGCGCTGCGGCACGGGACGGACGTCTTCTGCGAGAAGCCGATCGGCATCGGCACCGCGGACGTCTCGCGCGTCCTGCACGCCTCACGGGCCTCGGACGCCGCCCTCGTCGTCGGGCACAACCTGCGGTTCCACGACCTGCACCGCGCGGTCAAGGACGTCATCGACTCGGGACGGGTCGGGCGGGTCACGACGGTCGCGATGACCTACTACCTCCTGCCCGGCCACGGCGAGTCGTACCTGCGGCGGTGGCACCGGACCCGCGCCCGCTCCGGCGGTCTGGAGGTCACCAAGGCGTGCCACCACCTCGACCTCCTCACGTGGTGGATGGACGACGTCCCCGTCGAGGTGTCGGGGCGGACGTCACGCGAGCACTACACGTCGGACCGCACACCGCCGGACGCCGACATCGACGACACGGTCGCCGCGGTCGTCCGCTACGCGGGCGGGGGCCTGGCGATGTACACGCTGGTGGGACGCGCAGACCGAGAGGGGTGCTCGCTGCACGTCCAGGGCACAGGGGGACGCGTCGAGGTCGAGTGGGACGCCAAGGCGCCACCCGGGTCGGAGCACGTCGTCCGGGTCCTCACGACCGGGCAGGCGCCGTCCACGCTCCGCATCCCCGTCGCGCCCGGCCGCCACGGCGGCGCCGACGCCCGGATGCTCCGCCACCACTTCGACCCGTGGGACCCCGGCGCCGGCAACGTCGCGCACGCCGCCGTCGCGGTCACCGTGGGTGAGGCCATCACCCGGTCCAGCCGTCGAGGCGCGACGGTCGACATCTCCGGCACCGACGCCGTCGCCCACCTGCGAGGACGCCCGTGAAGATCTCCTACGCCGTCATGGCACACCCCACCCGTAGCCGCCTCGCCCAGGCGGTGCGCGAGCAGCTCCTCCCTCAGGAGAGCACCCTCGTCCTCGACCCCGAGCCCTGGGGCGTCCCGGCGACGCTGCGGACGGCCACGATGGCGTGGGCCGCGATGCCGCCCGACGCCACGCACCACGTCGTGCTCCAGGACGACGTCGTCCTCGCCTCCGAGTTCACGGCGCACGTCGAAGCGCTCGTGCGCCTCCACCCCGACCGCGCCGTGTCCCTGTTCACCGACTGGGGCAGCCGCAACGGGACGGTCGTCCGGCTGGCCGCGCTCGAGGGGCGCCGGACCGCCGCGGCGGTCCCCCAGTACACGCCGTGCCAGGCGATGGTGATGCCGCGGCGGCTCGTGGAGCTGTTCGTGGCGTCCGCGTCCGCCTGGGACGACCCGCTCGAGCCGGACGACAACGTGCTGCGGGAGTTCTTCGTCGCCCAGGAGGAGGAGCTGCTGCTGTCCGTGCCCAACCTCGTGGAGCACCTGCCCGTGCGCAGCGCGGTCGGCAACGACCAGCAGGGGCGTCGCGCCGCCGTCTGCTTCGTCGAGCGGCTGCCGGCCCGGTGGTTCGCGGACGACGACACCGTCGGTAGGTACGACCGGGTCGCGTTCCTGCGCGAGGCACGGCTGTGGGCGTACAGCCGGACGACGCCCGCCGGTGTGCAGCACCCCCCGGGAACGGCCGCCGCGGAGTGGCACAAGGCGTACGTCGAGACGTGCCCCGACCTGTTCGGTCTCGACCTGCAGGACATGCTCGACGGCTACCACACCGACCTGGGACGCCTCCCGACCGCGGCCGTGCACGCCGCCATGGCCCTCGTCCCGCCGCAGGCCCTCTGGTCGCTGTGGGCGGCCGGGTACTGGCTCGCCCGCACGACCGGCCCGGCGCCGGTCCGGTCCGCCGGTCCCGACGACGGGGCGATCACGGCCGCACTCGTCCGGGACGAGGCCGTCCGGACGCTGGTGCCGGGCGGGCTGTTCCCCGCGCAGAGCCACGCGGAGCTCGTCGCGAGCGCCGCCGTGCTGCGCCCCGTCCTCGACCTGGCGCTCGCCCGCGGCGCCGCCGACCACCGACGCACCACCACCGAGGAGGCATGATGCCGGGCAGCCCCGTGCGCATCGCGATCGAGGACCTCACCGACGGCGGACGGCTCGCCGTCGGGTCCGACGACCGGCAGCACGTCGTGGTGGTGCAGCGCGGCGCCGTCGTCGTCGAGCACGCCGACGGCACCCGCACCGAGCTCGGCGGGCGGTCCGACGTCTTCGACGGCTCGGCGTCGGCGCTCCGCGTGCCCGCCGCGCACCGGCTCGACGTCACGGGGATCGGCACCGCTCGTCTCGCGGTGGTCTCGGCACCCGCCTCCCCGGACGGCACCCGACCCACCGTGGTCCGGCCCGACGACGTCG
>NZ_BIMR01000210.1 GCF_004306155.1 Cellulomonas biazotea | reverse complement strand
GTCGTGCCCGCGGCGGCGGACGACGGGCGCCCCCAGGCGGCCCGGCAGCCGGCGCGCACGCCGACCCCGACCCCGACGCCGACGTGCACGCCCGCGAGCCTCGAGGAGCGCGCCGCGGCCGTCCTGGTCGTGGGCCTGCCCGGCGTGACGCGCGCGGACGCCCCGCTCGCGGCCCAGGTCACGGCGCTCGGCGTGGGCGGTGTGTTCCTCTCCGAGAGCAACGTCGTCTCGCGGCGGCAGACGACCGCCCTGACCGCGGGCCTGCGCACGCAGGCGGGCCGCCCGCTGCTGGTCACGACCGACGAGGAGTCCGGGCGCGTCGCCCTCATGCGCACGGTCGTCGGGTCCGGGCCGTCGCCGCGGCGCATGGCCGCCCGGGAGACCCCGCAGGAGGTGCGGGAGCGTGCCGCGCAGACGGGCGCGGTCCTCGCGGAGATCGGCGTCGACGTGGACCTCGCACCCGTCCTCGACCTCGACGACGGCCCGTCGGGCGGCGTCATCGGGGACCGGTCGTTCAGCGCGGACCCGCAGGAGGCCGCCGACTACGGGATCGCGTTCGCCGCGGGCCTCGCCGACGCGGGAGTCGTCCCGACGATCAAGCACTTCCCGGGGCACGGTCGCTCCACCGTCGACTCGCACGCCCGCTCGGCGCTCGTCCCGGCGACGCTCGACGACCTCACCGCGACCGACCTGCTGCCCTTCCAGCAGGCGGTCGACGCGGGCGCACCGGTCGTCATGATGAACCACCTCCAGTACGCCGCGCTCGACCCGGACCTGCCGGCGTCGCTGAGCCCGAAGGCGTACGCGCTGCTGCGCGACATGGGCTTCGAGGGCGTCGCGATCACCGACTCGGTGGGCATGGGTGCGGTGAACCTGCGCTGGGACTTCCCCGAGGCGACCGTGCGGGCCGTCGCCGCGGGGGCGGACGCCGTCCTGACGACCGACGGTGCGCACGCCCAGCGGATGCGCGACGCGCTCGTCGAGGCGGTCCGCACGGGACGGCTCCCCGAGGAGCGGCTCTCGGAGGCTGCCGCGCGCGTCACCGCGCTCGCGGGCGGCGACCCCCGGGCGTTCGGGTGCGTCGACGTCACGCTGCCGACGCTCGACGTGCCGACGGCGGGCCGGCCGACGACCGACCAGCCGACGACCGTGCCGCCCTCCGACGAGGCGACCGCGGCCCTGCCGGCGCCCGACCCCTCCCGCTAGGCCATCACGGGCTGATCGGCGGGGATGCTTGCCCCTGACGCTGCGCTGCCGGGACCATCGGGGGCCCCCTCTCGCCGAGAGCCCATCCGACCCTCGGAGCCGTCATGTCGCAGCAGCCCGTCCCCGCCCGTCCGACCGCCGCGTTCGTCGGCGCGTCCTGGGTCGCCCTGGTCCTCGCCGTGAGCGCGTTCGCGATCGGCCTGTGGAACGCCGGGATGACGGCGTCGGAGAAGGGCTTCTACGGGACGACGCTCCTGCTGGGCCTGTTCTCCGCGATCGCCCTGCAGAAGTCGGTCCGCGACCGCGCCGAGGGGATCCCGGTGACGGGCATCTTCCTGGGCCTGTCGTGGGCGATGGTGCTGACGTCGCTCGTGCTGGTCTCGGTCGGGTTGGCGAACTCGTCGATGACGCTGTCGGAGAAGGGCTTCTACGGACTGGCGTTCGCGATGTCGCTGTTCTCGTCGGTGGCCGTGCAGAAGAACGTCCGCGACCTGGCCGCGGCCAACGCCGCCGCGGGGCCCAAGGCCGTCCCGCACGTGCCGGCGGAGCAGGACGTCCAGACGACCGTCTGGCACTAGCGGGACCCGCGCGGGTCGCCGGGTTGCGGGTCGTGAACCCCTCCGTGGCGGTCCGGGCCGTCCGGTAGATTGCCGCTGCCCGTCGCGCGGCCCTCCCGGGTGCCGCGGCCCGGGCCGCTCGCGGGGTCGACGCGGAGGGGGTGCCTGTGCCGACGATGGCCGACGTCGCGCGGCGTGCCGGCGTCTCCGCGAAGACCGTCTCGAACGTCCTCGCCGGCTACCCGTACATCCGGGAGTCGACGCGCGCGCGGGTGCTCGCCGCGGTCGACGAGCTCGGGTACGAGCTCAACGTCACCGCCCGGAACTTCCGCTCGGGCCGGACGGGCGTCATCGGCCTGGCCGTCCCCGAGCTGGGGCAGCCGTACTTCGGCGAGCTGGCCGACGAGATCCTCGCGGCCGCGCGGCGGCGTGACCTGCGCGTCGTCGTCGACCCGACGGGCTTCACGCGTGAGGGCGAGCTCGCGGCGCTCCGTGAGCCGCGCCGCCGGCTGGTCGACGGCCTGATCTTCAGCCCGGCGACCCTCGTCCAGGCGGACGCCGACCTGCTCGACGGGCTCGGCTACCCGCTGGTGCTGCTCGGCGAGCAGATGTTCTCCGACAAGGTCGACCACGTGACGATGCACAACGTCGACGGTGCCCGGGCGGCGACGGACCTGCTGCTCGACGCGGGTCGCCGGCGGATCGCGGCGATCGGCATGCTGCACGCGCCGACGGCCGGGTCGGCGACGCTGCGGTTCCGCGGCTACCGGGAGGCGCTGGAGGCGCGGGGGATCGCGGTCGACGACCGGCTGCTGGGCTGGGCGGACGAGGGCTGGCACCGGGGGAACGGCGCGCGCGCGATGGCGGCGGTGCTCGACTCCGGGGTCGAGGTCGACGGGGTCGTGGCGTTCAACGACGCGCTGGCCCTGGGGGCGATGTACGAGCTGCAGGTGCGTGGGCGCTCGATCCCGCAGGACGTGGGGGTCGTCGGGTTCGACGACATCGAGGACGCCCGGTACTCGACGCCGGCGCTCACGACGGTCGACCCGGGACGCCGGGACGTCGCGGAGGTCGCGGTGGGGCTGCTCGACCGCCGGCTCGCGGACGTCGCCCGCGGGGTCGTCGGGGGTGCGCCCGTCCTGCACGTCGCCGACATGCGGCTCGTCGAGCGGGGGAGCACTCCGGCGCGTCCGTAGGTCGGGCGGGTGGTGGTCGTTGACACGTCTCGGTCCCGTGGCCACGGTGGTGCCCGCACCGTTCCTTCATCGGTGAAGACACGGTGGTCGAGGAGGTGGCGGCGCGTGCGCCTGACGGGTGAGCACGTCCTGACGATCGACGCCGTGCTCGGCGACGTCGTCGACGTGGGCGAGACGCCGACCGGACGGCGCCGGGTGATCCCGGTCGTCGGCGGCACGGTCGCGGGCCGGGTGGCCGGCGTGGTGCTGCCCGGCGGCGCGGACTGGAACCTCGAGCGGTCCGACGGGTCGTGCGAGCTGTCGGCGCGCTACGAGCTGCGGCTCGACGACGGGTCGGTCGTGTCGGTCGTCAACACCGCGGTGCACGAGGCGTCGCCGCGGCAGCCGATCCTCACGACGCCGCGTTTCGACGTGGGCGACGGCGGGCCGGTGTGGCTGCGGACGGGGGTCCACGTGGGCCTGCTGGTCCTGCGCACGGACGACCGCACCGGGGTCCGGTCGGTGCGCGTCGAGGTGCACCGCGTCGGGGCGGTCGAGTGAGCGACGCGGGCACGACCGGCCGACCGAGCGCGCAGGGGCGGCGCCGGCGCCTGCTCGGGTGATGCGGACCGGCGTCGCAGTCGCCCGGTCGGGACTCCCGAAACTGTCGCGCAAGCGGGTGGCGCGGGACGACGCGCGGACGCCGCCATGGCGCCGGCGGCGGCGCGGTTCCGGTGTTTACATCGGTGGAGATCACCCGTTCGAGTGCCAAATCGTTTCGCTCCGACTTTCGCAACTTTCTTGACCGGTCCACTCCTTGACCCCTCGTGACGGCGGTCGCGAGGGTGGCGACCCGGCGCACTCGCCGACCACCAACCATGACCCGGGAGGGATCGATGACGACCCCACGTCACACGTACGGCCGTGGCCGCCTCGCCGCCGCGTTCGGCGGGCTCGCCGCCGCCACGCTGGCCGTGGCGATCGCCGTGCCGGCCGCGGCCGCGGGCAGCACCCTGCAGGCCGCCGCGTCCGAGAGCGGGCGCTACTTCGGCACCGCCATCGCCGCGAGCAGGCTCGGCGACGGGACGTACACGTCCATCGCCAACCGCGAGTTCAACATGATCACGGCCGAGAACGAGATGAAGATGGACGCCACGGAGCCCAGCCGCGGCCAGTTCAGCTACTCGAGCGGCGACCGCATCGTGAACTGGGCGCGGCAGAACGGCAAGCAGGTGCGCGGTCACGCCCTCGCGTGGCACTCGCAGCAGCCCGGCTGGATGCAGAACCTGTCCGGCACCGACCTGCGCAACGCCATGCTCAACCACGTCACGCAGGTCGCGTCGTACTACAAGGGCAAGATCTACGCCTGGGACGTCGTCAACGAGGCCTTCGCCGACGGCTCGTCGGGCGGGCGTCGCGACTCGAACCTGCAGCGCACCGGCAACGACTGGATCGAGGCCGCGTTCCGCGCCGCCCGGGCCGCCGACCCGAACGCCAAGCTCTGCTACAACGACTACAACACCGACAACTGGTCCCATGCCAAGACGCAGGGCGTCTACACCATGGTCCGGGACTTCAAGTCGCGTGGCGTCCCGATCGACTGCGTCGGCTTCCAGGCGCACTTCAACTCGGGCAACCCGGTCCCGTCGAACTACCACACGACCCTGCAGAACTTCGCCGACCTCGGCGTCGACGTGCAGATCACCGAGCTCGACATCGAGGGCTCCGGCAGCTCGCAGGCCCAGCAGTACCAGGGCGTCGTGCAGGCGTGCCTCGCCGTCGCGCGGTGCACCGGCATCACGGTGTGGGGCGTCCGGGACTCCGACTCGTGGCGCGCCTCGGGGACGCCGCTGCTGTTCGACGGGTCGGGCAACAAGAAGGCCGCCTACACGAGCGTCCTCAACCAGCTCAACGCGGGCGGCACGACCAACCCGAACCCCAACCCGACGACGCCCGTCCCGACGCCGACCACGACCACGCCCCCGCCCACGGGTGGCGGGAGCTGCACCGCGACGTACTCCGAGGGTCAGAAGTGGGGCGACCGGTTCAACGGCACCGTGACGATCCGCGCCAACGGGAACATCAGCGGGTGGACGTCGACGGTGACCGTCCGGTCGCCGCAGAAGATCATCGCGACCTGGAGCGGCTCGCCGTCGTGGGACTCCTCGGGCAACGTCATGACGATGCGGCCCAGCGGCAGCGGCGCGCTGTCCTCGGGCCAGACGACGTCGTTCGGCTTCACGGTCCAGCACAACGGCACGTGGACGTGGCCGAGCGTCACGTGCGCGGCGTCGTGACGGTCTGACGACCGACCCCTCCCGGGGGGGGC
>NZ_BIMR01000209.1 GCF_004306155.1 Cellulomonas biazotea | reverse complement strand
TCCCGGTCCCGCCCACGGCCTGGCCGCCCGACGCCCCGCCCGTGCCCACGGCCCCGCCCGACGACCCGCCCGACGTCCCGCCGGAGGCCCCGCCCGGCGCGCCGCCGGAGTTCCCGCCCGGCGTCCCGCCCGACCCGGGGATCGGCGTGGGTGTCGGACTGGCCGACGGGGTCGGCGCGGCTGCGACCTGCACCGCGACCGGTCGCAGCACGGTCTCCCCGGCCGCGTCGGCGACGACGAGGCGCAGCAGCGACCCGTCGTCGGCGGCGGTCGGCGTGAAGGTCGCGGTGAACGCGGTCCGTGTGGCGGGCGGTGCGGCGGAGCGCAGGGAGCGCAGCGCGGAGACGCCGGTGATGGTGTTCGTCGTGACCTCCGGGCCGACGGGCGCCCACGTCGCACCGCCGTCGCGGGACACCTCCCAGCGGCCGCTCAGGTCGGACCCGAGGACGACGAAGGTGATCGTCGTGGGCTGCCCGGCGACGGACGCGACCGGGGTGCTCGGGGCGGGCCCGGACACCTCGTCGGGGACGGGCACGACGGTGAGCGTCGCCGCGGCGCTCCGGACGGTCACGGGCCCGGTGCCCAGGGTCGACGTCGCGACGGCGCGCACACGCAGCCCGTCGTCGGTGCCGGCCGCGGTGAGGGTGAGCGACGGCCCGGTGGCGCCCGCGACGGGAGTCCAGGTGGTGCCGTCGACGGACTGCTCCCACGTGACGTCGGGCGCGGGGCGACCGGTGGTCGTCACCGTGAACGTCGCGTCGTCGCCCGGGCGGGTGAGGACGTCGGCGGGGTCGGTGACGGTCGGCGGCGTGCGGACACCCAGGGTCGCGGCGGCGGACACGGCGGTGCCGCGCACGTTGACCGCGACGGCCCGGTAGGACGAGCCGTGCAGCGCGCCGGTCGCCGTCACCGCGTACGTCGGGCCGGTCGCGCCGGGCACGTCGGTCCAGGTGCCGTCGACGAGCGACTGCCAGCGGACCGCCGGGGCGGGGGTGCCCGTGGCGGACACGGTGAACGTCGCGGTGCCGCCCGCGTCGACGGTCGTGCCGACGGGGTCGGTGACGGTCGGCGCCTCCTCGACGGTGAGCGTCACGGCCGTCGTGTCGGTCGTGCCGTGGCCGCTGAACCGCGCCCGGACCTGCAGCCCGTCGTCGGCGAGCGTCAGGGGCCGCGCGTAGATGACGTCGGTCGCGCCCGCGACGTCCGCCCAGGTGGTGCCGTCGGTCGACGTCTGCCACTGCACGGTCGGCGCGGGGTTGCCGTGCGCGGCGGCGGTGAGCAGCGCGGTGCCGCCAGCGACGCCCGTCGCGGGCAGCGGGTGCACGTCGACGAGCGGCCCGTACCGCACGTCGAGGACGGCCTCGTTGCTCGTCGCCGACGACGTGCCGTCGACTAGGACGGACGTCGCGACGGCCCGGTAGCGGGCGCCGTCGAAGGACGGGTCGACGACGACGGAGAGCGTCGCGCCGGTCGCGCCCGGCACGTCGGTCCACGTGCCGCCGACGAGCCGCTGCCAGCGCACGGCGGGTGCGGGCGAGCCGCCGACGGTCGTCGTGAGCTGCGCGGTGCCGCCGTCCGCGACGACCGCGCCGGCGACGGCCGACAGGGTCGGGCGGGTCTGCACGGTGAGGCGTGCGGCGGCGGTCGTCGCGACGGCCTCGCCGGTGTGCACGGCCCGCACCCGCAGGCCGTCGTCGCCTGCGGTGACCGCGGGCAGCGTGAGCGTCGTGCCCGTCGCGGCCGCGACCGGGGCCCACGTCGTGCCGTCCGTCGAGCGCTCCCAGGTGGTCGTCGGGGCGGGCTTGCCCGCGGCCTGGCTGGTGAACGCGGCGTCCTGACCGGCGACGACCGTGACGTCGGCGGGGTCGAGCGTGACCTCGGCGCCCCACCGGACGGCGAGCGCCACGGCCGAGGACGTGACGGGCGCACCGAAGTCGTTCTGCACGACCGCGGCGTAGCGGGTGCCGTCCATCGCCCGGGTCGTGCCCGGCACCGTGAGGGTCGCGGCGGTCGCGCCGGGGACGTCGGCCCAGGTCGAGGACCCCGGCGCGGACGTGCGCCACTGCACGGTCGGGGTGGGCGTGCCCGCGGCGACGACGGTGAACGCGGCCGTCGCGCCCTCGACGACGCTCGCGGCGACCGGCTGGGTGGCGACGGTCGCGGGGACCGCGGTCGTCACGGTCGTCGTCGCGGCGGAGCCGTCCACGCCGAGCGAGACGCGCGGGTCGCCCGCGGCAATCGTCAGGGTGGCGCCCGCGGTGCCGTCGGCGCCGAGCGTCGACTCGCGGCCGCCCAGCGAGCCGGCGGTCGTCGCCCAGGTCAGCGGCAGGTCGGCCAGGGTCGCGGCGAGCGCGGCGGGCACCGCGGAGCCGTCGGACATCGAGACGGCGCCGCTGATCGCGGACGTCCGCCCGGGCAGGTCGATCGTGGGGGAGGCGGCGAGCGCGAGGCGCGCGAACGGCTCGCGCGTCGCCGCGTCCGGGGCGGTGTCGCAGCCCGTGCCGGTGGCCGGGTCGACGCAGCCCCACCAGTTGCGCGGCACGGTCGCGCCGCCGCGCACGGCGTCGCGCGTGACGGCGCCGCCGACGGTGGTCGTGTTCCCGGCGAGCCGGGACGTCGTGACCTGGCCGTGCGCCAGGACGAGCGCGCCCCGCGAGCCGACGCTGCCCGCGGGCGAGGTCACGGTGTTCCCGGTGACGGTCGAGCCGGAGACGGTGGCGGTGCCCGACTCCACGAGGACCGCCGAGCCCAGCGCGGATGCGGCCGACGTGCTCGCCACGGAGTTCCCCGCGAACGTCGAGGCCGTGACGGTGACGTCGACGTCCCCGGACACGAACAGCGCCCCGCCGCCCGTCACGCCGGTCCCCGTCGTACCGACCGACGCGTTGCCGGTGAACGTCGAGCTCTCCACGACGACCGCGTCGCCCGCGTCGAGCCCGACGAACGCGACGCCGCCGCCGACCGCGTCGCTCGCGGTGCTCGCGTCGACCAGGCAGTCGCGCACGGTGAGCGTGCCGCCGGTCATCTGCACGCCACCGCCGACCGCGCCCTGGTCGAGCTCGCCCGCGGGCACGTTGCTGCTGCCCGTCACCCGGCAGCCCGTGAGCGTCAGGGCGTCGGGCGCGCCCGGGACGCCGGAACCGGCGATCACGGCGCCACCGCCCCACGTCGCGTCGGCGGACGTCGGCCGGCCGCCCGCGAGCGTCAGGTCGGCGACGGTGACGTCGAGCGCGCCGACCGCGTCACGGTCGAGGTCGAGCACGCGCGACGCCTCCCCGGCGTCGACGCGCGTCGAGTCCCGGCCCGCGCCGGTGATCGTCAGCGACCGTCCGCCGGACGTCGGCGCGTAGACCAGCGCCCCCGCCGTCAGCGTCACGACGCCCGCCGGCACGGTGACCGCAGCGTCGCTCAGCGACTGCGCCTGGCAGAGGGCCTCGCGCAGCGAGAGGGACGCGGGCAGCGCGTCCGCGCAGGAGGCGTCGACGGGTGCGTCGACGGTCGTCGTCACGACGAGCGGCGTCGGCGCGGCGAATGCCGCGGGGGCAGCGGCGACCGATCCGGACAAACCTGCCGCGAGGACGGCGGCAAGAGCGGCAAATCGGTAAAATCCCAGGTCAGTGCGGTGCGGCACCGGGTCAGCGTAGGAGGTTTCACCCGCTGCGAGGCCCTGGCGGCGGGGGTGAAACCTCGTAGGCTCACCGAGCCGCGCGGCCCACCGCACCCGGGACGCGCGCCGCTCGCCACCCTGCACCGGCGTGCCCGTGAGGCACCCGGACGTCCCCGCCGACAGGAGGAGCCGTGCTCTCGCGCCGCGCCGTCGTCTCGCGCCGCACCGTCCTCGCGGGCGGGGCCGGGGCCGTCGCCGTGGGGGCCGTCGCCGCCGTCGTCGGCGTCCCGCTGCTGCGCCGCACCGTGCCGCTCGAGCTCGCCGCGGTCCGTGCGCTCGTCGGTGGCCGGTTCACGACAGACGTCGAGGGGACGATGCACGTCCTCACGCTCGCCGCGGTCAGCGGCCCGGCCGGCGCCGCGCCGACGTCCGACGCGTTCGCGCTGACGTTCCGTGCCGCGTCGACCCGCGACCTCCCGGGGGCGGTCCGCACCCTCGCCCACGACGACGGCGACCTCGTGCTGTACGTCGGCCCGGTCGGCCCCGACGGCACGGACCTCGAGGCCGTCGTCGACCGGACGGTCTAGGCCCGGTCGTGCCCGTCCTGCGCCCGACCACCACCGCCGACGCGGCGTTCGTCGCCGACCTGTACGCCGCGACCCGCGCCACCGAGGTCGCCGCGTTCGGGTGGGACGACGCGACGACGGCCGCCTTCCTGCGGGGGCAGCACGCGGCACGCGAGGCGGCGTTCGCCGGGTCGCGCGACGAGGTCGTCGAGGTCGAGGGCCTCGCCGTCGGGCGGCTGGTCCGCGGGCACGAGCCCGGTGTCGTCCGCGTCCTCGACGTCGCCGTGCACCCCGACCACCAGGGCCGTGGCACGGGCACCGCGGTGCTGCGTCGGGTCCTGACCGAGGCGCACGCGTCGGGCGACGTCGTCCGGCTGCACGTGCGGGCCACGAACGTGCGCGCCGCGGCCCTGTACGCGAGGCTCGGCTTCGTCCCGGTCGACGCGGACGGCAGCGACGCCGGGGAGGGCGCCGACGCCGCAGGCACCGCCGCAGGCCCCGGGACCGCGCTCGACGTGCTGCTGGAGGCCCCGCCCGTGAACCGTGTCGCCACCTGGTCCGACTGGCGCGCAGCCGTCGGCGCGGACGTCGCCGTCGAGCCGCCGGTCACGTGGACCGTCCGCGCCTGCTCCGAGCGGCGGTCGTCGGCTGGCTGGGCGACCTGGGACGTCACCTTCCGCGCACCGCTCGGCACCGACCAGCAGACGGTCGTGCTCGACCTGCCCGGCGTCGGACCGCAGGCGGTGCTCGCGGTCCCGAGCCGGGCCGACGCCGACGGCACCGTGCTCGTCGCGACGTTCGTCGTGCCCGACGAGACCCCCGACGCAGCACCCGCCGACCCGACCCACCCGACGACCGACGGCACGCCGGGCGACACCGCCCCGGACGCCGGGACGGAGGCCTGATGTCCCAGCCCTTCATCGGCGAGATCCGCATGTTCGCCGGCAACTTCGCCCCCGCCGGGTGGGAGTTCTGCGACGGCGGTCTGCTGGCGATCGCGGAGAACGACCCGCTCTTCGCGCTGATCGGCACGACGTACGGCGGCGACGGTCAGGAGACGTTCGCGCTGCCCGACCTGCAGGGCCGCACACCCCTGCACGTCGGTCGCAACCCCCAGTCGCCGACGACGTACACGCTCGGCGAGAAGGCCGGCGTCGAGCGGGTCACGCTGTCGACGCAGCAGATCCCGAGCCACCGGCACCGCCCGCAGGCGGCGGTGGCGGCCGCGACCGCCACGTCTCCCGAGGGGGCGGTGTGGGCGGCGTCCACGGCGCCCGCGTTCGTGCCGTCGACGGGCGCGCAGGCCAACGCGCTCGCCGCCGACGTCGTCGGGGCGGCGGGTGGGTCGCAGCCGCACGAGAACCGGCACCCGGTCCTCGCGGTGTCGTTCATCATCTCGCTCTACGGCATCTTCCCCTCGCAGAACTGAGGACACGTCATGTCGGAACCGTTCCTCGCGGAGATCCGCCTCACCGCGTTCGGCTTCCCGCCGCGCGGGTGGGCGCAGTGCAACGGCCAGCTCCTGCCGATCAACCAGAACCAGGCGCTGTTCTCGCTCCTCGGCACCGTGTACGGGGGCGACGGGCGCGTCACCTTCGCGCTGCCCGACCTGCGCGGCCGGGTGCCGGTGCACGAGGGCGCCGGCCTCACGCTCGGGCAGGTCGGCGGCGAGGAGGCCCACACGCTGACCGTCGGCGAGCTGCCGGCCCACACGCACCCGGTGCGCGCCGCCGCGGCCTCCGACCGGACCGCGCCGGGCCAGGGCCGGTGGGCCGTCACAGACGCGCCGCACTACGGCCCGACGCCGCAGGCCGTCATGGCCGACGGGCTGGTCGGCCCGACCGGCGGCTCGCAGCCGCACGAGAACATGCCCCCGTACGCCGCCCTCCAGGCCGTCATCGCCCTGGTCGGCATCTTCCCCAGCAGGGACTGACCGATGGCTGATCCTTTCGTCGCCGAGATCCGGATGTTCGCCGGCAGCTTCGCCCCCAAGGGCTGGGCGCTGTGCAACGGGCAGATCATGCCGATCTCGCAGAACACCGCCCTGTTCTCGCTGCTCGGCACGACGTACGGCGGCGACGGCAGGAGCACGTTCGCGCTGCCCGACCTGCAGGGACGCAGCCCGGTGCACCACGGGTGGGGGGCGGGGCTCGACACCGTCGACCTGGGCCAGCAGCTCGGCTCGCCGACCGTGACGCTCATCGGGTCCGAGATCCCCGCCCACAGCCACCCGGTCGCGAGCGCACCCGACGGGACCCGCGGCACGACGGGCAACCCGTCCGGCGCCGCGTGGGCGACGAGCCGGATCGGCCGCGCCACCGAGGAGCTCTACGGCAGCGGCGCCGGCACGGTCACCATGGGGTCGGGTGCGCTGTCCGTCGAGGGCGGCGACCAGCCGCACAACAACATGCCGCCGTACCTGGTACTGAACTTCATCATCGCGCTGCAGGGGATCTTCCCGCCGCGCCAGTGAGCGGCCTGACGGGTCGCGCCGGTCAGGGCCTCGCGGCCTCGAGCGCCGCCCGGACGGCCGGACCGGGACTCGTGAGCACGGGGACGCCGAGGTCCCGCAGACGGTCCGCGGCGCCCGCCATGCTCGCCTGCGCGAGCACGACCACGTCGACCGTCGGCGCGAGGGCACGGGCCGCCGCCTCGACGAGGCGCTCGTAGCCGTCGGTGTCACCCGCCTCGAACGCGTCCCACGCGCCCGGGTGCTGCGTGGCGACGAGCGCGTCGAACGTCGCGACGTGCACCTCCGCGGTGTGCAGGAACCCGACCGTGGGGCCGGTCACGACCCCGCGTCCCCGCCGAGCGGCTGCTCGAGCAGCACGTTGACGTGCGTGCCGAAGTCGCGCTCGCCGACGGCCCGGAACCCGCGGCCCTCGTAGTAGCGACGCAGTGCCGGGTTGCTGGTGCGGCAGTCGAGCCGGATCAGGCCGACCCCGGCGTCCCGGCCCTGCGCGGCGGCCCAGTCGAGCAGCGCGGCGCCCAGGCCGTCGCCCGAGCGACGCCGGTCGACCATCAGCCCGTGCACGTAGACGGCCGGGGTGGTGTCGTCGCCCCAGAAGTCGGGGTCGGCGCGCAGCAGGCGGACGGTCGCGGCGAGCGCACGCGCGGACCCGCCCGGACGGCCGTCGTCGGCGCCGTCGGGGACGACCCACCACTCGCCCGCGGCCACCTGCGTCGCGACGCGCTCGCGGGGGAGCGAGCCGCGCGGCCACTGCACGACGCCGCGGTCCGCCATCCAGTCCTCGAGCGACCGGCGCAGGGCGTGGATCGCGTCGACGTCGCCGGGCTGCGCGGGCACGGGCGTCACGCGCGCGGAGGGCGTGGAGGGCTCGGGGGGCACGCCCCGACCCTAGGCCGCCGTCCCAGCGCGGGCTGTGGGTGGGGATCCGCCCCGCGCGTACGGCCGGGGCTCCGTGTGCCGCTCGGGCACGATGGGCCGGGCCCGCGCAGCGCGGGTCCCGACCGGGCCGCGAGCCCACCCAGGAGGACGACGATGGACGACCGCGAGCGCGAGGTCCGCCGCCGCATGGCCGCGCACGAGCTCTACACCGACAGCGGACCGGGCCTGGAGGCGCTCGACGAGGAGCGCGTCCGCGGCAAGGAGCTCGTGCACGACTTCAACGCGACGCGCCCCCGCGAGACGGCGGAGCGGGAGCGGATCCTGCGCGAGCTGCTCGGCAGCGTGGGCGAGGGCGTGTGGGTCGAGCCGCCGCTGCGCGTCATGTACGGGCGCCACGTCCACCTGGGGAACCACGTCTACGTGAACGTCGGGCTGACGCTCGTCGACGACGGCGAGGTCGTCGTCGGGGACCGGGTCATGTTCGCGCCGAACGTGACGATCTCGACGACGGGCCACCCGGTGCACCCGGAGCTGCGGCGTGACGGGTCGCAGTTCTCGGCGCCCGTGCGGATCGAGGACGACGTGTGGGTCGGGTCGGGGGCGACGATCCTGCCCGGCGTGACGATCGGTGCGGGGTCGGTGGTCGGCGCCGGGGCGGTCGTCACGGGTGACGTCCCGCCCGGGGTCGTGGTGGCGGGCGTGCCCGCGCGGGTCGTCCGCGAGATCACGGACGCGGACCGCGAGTGGTCGTACCGGCCGCCGCGTGTCCTCGCGGCGGCGCCCGACGGAACCGCGGGCGAACGTCCGGTGAGCGGCTGACCGCGTCGCTGGACAACGGGGGAGCGGGCGGGTTGCATCGGCGCGTGCCCGCCGCCCCGCCGCCGACCTCACCGCCGAGCCCGCCCTCGGGCCCGTCCACCGGTCCGGCCTCGGGGCTGCCCGCGGACCCGCCTGCGGCGCCGGACGAGGTCCTCGACCCGTCGGCGGCCCCGGGTGACGACCGGCCCGTGCGCGACCTCGTCCCGTTCGGCGCGGCGACGCGGGCGTGGTTCGCGATCTCGTTGCAGACGTTCGGCGGGCCCGCGGGGCAGATCGCCGTCATGCAGCGCACGCTCGTGGACGAGAAGCGCTGGATCGGGCAGCGGCGGTTCCTGCACGCGCTGTCGTACTGCATGCTCCTGCCCGGACCCGAGGCGCAGCAGCTCGCCGTGTACACGGGATGGCTGCTCAACGGCCTGCGGGGCGGGCTGGTCGCCGGGGTGCTGTTCGTGCTGCCGGGCGTCGTCGCGCTGCTGGTGCTGTCCGCGGTGTACGTGGCGTTCGGCGACACCGCGACGGTCGCCGCCCTGTTCGCGGGGCTGGCCCCGGCGGTCCTCGCGATCGTCGTGCAGGCCGTCCACCGGCTGGGGACGCGCGCGCTGACCAGCCCGGCGCTCGTCGGCCTCGCGGTGGGCGCGTTCGTGGCGCTCGCGCTGCTGGGCCTGCCGTTCCCGCTGGTCATCGCGGTCGCGGGGCTCGCGGGCTGGCTGCTGCACCGGCTCGCACCACGCCTGACGACGCCGCGCACGAACGGCGAGGCCGCGGACGACGGCCCGCCGCCGCTCATCCCCGACGACGTCCTGCACGCCGAGCGGCCGTCGACGGGCCGTGCGGTGCGGGTGCTCGCGGTCGGCCTGGTGGTCTGGCTGGCGCCGCTGGCCCTGGTCGTCGCGCTCACCGGCGCGGGCAGCGTGTTCAGCGAGCAGGGCGTGTTCTTCGCGGGGTCGGCGCTCGTGACGTTCGGCGGGGCGTACGCGGTGCTCGCCTACGTCGCGCAGCGGGCGGTCGAGACGTACGCGTGGCTCGCGCCGGGGGAGATGGTGCGCGGGCTGGCGCTGGCGGAGACGACGCCCGGGCCGCTCATCATGGTCGTGCAGTTCGTCGCGTTCGTCGGCGCGTACCGGCACCCCGGCGACCTCGACCCGTGGGTGGCCGCGCTGGTCGGCGCGCTGCTGACGACGTGGGTGACGTTCGTGCCGAGCTTCCTGTTCATCTTCCTCGGCGCGCCGTACGTCGAGCGGCTGCGCGGCAACGCCGGCCTGGCCGCGGTGCTCACGGGGATCACCGCGGCGGTCGTCGGGGTCATCGCGAACCTCGCGCTGTACTTCGCGCTGCACACGCTGTTCGGCACGACGACGACCCACACGCTCGGCCCGGTGAGCCTCGAGGTGCCCGACCTCACGTCGCTCGACCCGGTCGCGGTCGGGATCGCGCTCGTCGCCGCGGTCCTGCTGCTGCGCCTGCGGTGGTCGGTGCTCCGCACGCTCGGCGTGTGCGCCGCGCTCGGGCTCGTCGTCGGGCTGCTGCCCGCGCTCGTCTGACCTGCGGCCGTCGCCGCGCACCCGCCCGGCCGCGCGGACCGGCCGTCAGGGCCGACCCGTATCCTGGCCGCGGTCGTCAGGACACGGCGCCGTCAGGCACGACCGCGGCGGTGCGGCCGTCGGTGAGGAGCTGCCCATGACCGAGGTCACCTTCCTCGCACCCGGTGAGCCCGTCGACCTCGACAACTGCGCGCGCGAGCCGATCCACGTGCCGGGCAGCATCCAGCCCCGAGGCGTCCTGCTCGCCGTGACCGAGCCCGACCTGGTCGTCGCGCACGTCTCCGAGAACGTCGGCGACCTGCTCGGCCCGCCCGTCGACGCGGTGCTGGGTCGGCCGCTCGCCCGTGCCGTCGGCGCCGACGCCGAGGCGGCCGTCCGGCAGCACGTCGCGACGTGGGGCAACCTGCGCGACCGGAACCCCCTGCAGCTCACGGTGCCGACCCCGGACGGCGACCTCGAGGTGGACGCGGTGCTGCACCGGCTCGCGTCGGGCGACTCGACGCTGCTCGTCGTCGAGCTCGAGCCCGCGACCGGACCGCGCCCGTTCTCGTTCCCGAACACGTACCAGGCGGTCCGCGGCGCGGTCGAGCGGCTCAACCGCGCGCACGGGCTCGACGAGCTCTACGACATCACCGCACGCGAGGTGCGGGCGCTCACCGGCTTCGACCGCGTGATGGTCTACCGGTTCGACGCCGAGTACAACGGCGAGGTCGTCGCCGAGGCGCGCCGCGAGGACCTCAACGCGTTCCTCGGCCTGCACTACCCGGCGTCCGACATCCCGCCGCAGGCCCGCGCGCTGTACGAGAAGAACTGGCTGCGCCTGATCTCCGACGTCGCGTACACGCCCGCGCGGCTCGTGCCCGGTCTCGACGGGCCCACGGGCCTGCCGCTGGACCTCACGCACGCGGTGCTGCGCAGCGTCTCGCCGATCCACTGCGAGTACCTGGGCAACATGGGCGTCGCCGCGTCGATGTCGATCTCGCTGCTGCGCGACGGGCGGCTGTGGGGCCTGATCGCCTGCCATCACTACGCGGGCCCGCACGTCCCCCCGTACGGGGTGCGCGCGGCGGCCGAGTTCCTCGGGTCGACCCTGTCGCTGCGGCTCGTCGCGCGCGTCGAGGAGGACGAGCACCGCGAGCGGCTCACCGCGTCGGACGCCTTGGGGCGGTTGCTCGAGGCCGCGCGCGACGAGGACCGCCCCCTCGCGCAGGCACTGCTCGACGGCCCCGGACTGCTGGGCCTGGTGCCCGCCGACGGCGCGGTCGCACAGGTCGACGGCGCCGTGCAGACGGCCGGGGTCGTCCCGGTCGGCCTGCCCGCGCTGCTCACGTGGGTCGCGGAGCAGGCCGACGACGTGGTGGTCCGCGCCGCGCTCGGCGAGGAGGAGCCCGCGCTCGCGGCGCAGGTCCCCGACGTCGCCGGGGTCCTCGCGCTGCGGCTGCCCGACGGCCAGTCCGTCGTGTGGGTCCGGCGCGAGCAGGTGCACCACGTGGACTGGGGCGGCGACCCGCACAACAAGGCGATCGCCCGACGCGAGGGCGACACGGTCCGGCTGAGCCCGCGCCTGTCGTTCGACCTGTGGCGCGAGACGGTCCGCGGGCGCAGTGCCCCCTGGGACGCCCACCACGTGGAGGCCGCGACGGAGCTGCGCTCGCGGCTCCTGGAGGTGCTGGTCCTGCGGAGCCGGACGCAGCTGCGCGCCGCGCAGACCGTCCAGCGCAGCCTGCTGCCCGCGAGCCTGCCCGTGCTCGACGGGTGGCACGTCGACGCCCGGTACGAGCCCGCCGCGGGCGGCCGGGTCGGCGGCGACTGGTTCGACGCACTCCTGCTGCCGGACGGCCGGCTGGCGGTCGTCGTCGGCGACGTCGCCGGTCACGGGCTCGCCGCGGCGGCCGCGATGGGCCAGCTGCGCAACGCCCTGCGCGCCTACCTGCTGCGGGGCGACAGCCCGACGCAGGTGCTGGCTGGCCTCGACCTCGTCGCCCGCTGGACGATGCCGTTCGAGATGGCGACGGCCGTGGTCGCGCTCGTCGACCCCGCGACGGGGCACGCCGACGTCGCGGTCGCAGGCCACCCGCGCCCGGTCCTGCTGCACGCCGACGGCCGGGCCGAGCTCGTGTCGCTGCCGGTGGACCGCCCGCTCGGCGTCGGCTCCGGGACGCCGCCCGCCGCGACGCTGCAGGTGCCGGCCGGGGGTGCGCTCGTGCTCTACAGCGACGGCCTGGTCGACTCGCGCGCGACGCGGCTGCGCGACGGGCTCGCCCGGCTGCGGGCCGCGGTGGACCGGACGGACGACCCGACCCGGCCGCTGCGCATCGACGACGTCCTCGACGCGTGCCGGGACGAGGCCGCCGCCGACGACCTCACGCTGCTGGTCCTGTGCCGGGAGGCGTGAGCGACCGCGCGGCGGGTCAGCGGGTCCGGGCCCCGAGGCGCAGGTCGAGCTCGAGCCAGCGGGCCAGGTCCTCGATCTGGTCGGCGACGTCCGACCGGACGGCCGGCGACCAGGAGAAGTCCTCGTGCACGGCGTGCACCCGCAGCACCCCGTCGCGGTGGTCGGCGGTCGCGTCGAGCTTCCCGACGAGCCGGTCCCCGTGCAGGACGGGCAGCGCGTAGTAGCCCCACCGTCGGGCGGCGACGGGCTTGAACATCTCGAGCGCGTAGTCGAACTCGAACAGCTCGACCATCCGCTTGCGGTCGTGCACGAGCCGGTCGAACGGGGACAGCAGCGCGGCGCGGCCCTCGAAGGGCGCGTCCAGCAGCCTCGGGTCGACGCGCCACTCGCCGCGCACGCCGTCGACGACGGCCGGCTCGCCCGCGTCGCCGACGTCGAACGGCTCGACGGGGCACTCGGGTCCGCGGGCGCGCGCGACGCCGAGCGCCCGCAGGCGCCGCTCGTCGCGCTCGCGCCGCGCCTGCTCGACGGGCACGGGCTCGTCGGCGGGGTAGATGCGTTCGGCGAGGTCCCACAGCCGGTCCCGCCCGCGGCGGCCCGCCGCGGCGACGTCGCCGGCGCGGACCATGACGTCGAGCATCATGGGGACGTTGCGGTCGTCGTTCCAGCCGCTCGAACGCCAGGGGCGCGCGCACGTGTCGGGCAGGTCCCGGGCGGTGAGGGGGCCGTCGGAGCGCAGCGCGTCGAGGATGTCCTGGCGGCACCCGGCGTTGTCGAGCAGCCACCGGTGCTGCGCCTGCTCCCACGCCTTGGCGTCGGGGCCCGGCCACTGCGCCATCTCCGCGCGGTACAGGGCGAGGTCCTCGGCGGGGCGGATCATGCCCTGCACGTCGACGAGGGCCTGCCCGTCCACGGCGTCGGCGAGCTCGGCAGGGTCGTACCGGGACCCGAGGCGGCTCCACAGCACCAGGTCGGCGCTGGGGGCGACGGCCGTGGTGTGGTCGACCTGCAGCATCGTCAGGTGGCTGACCACGGCGTGCACGTCGTCGGGGCGCGGCGACGTGAGGAGCTGGGCGCGGACGGCGAGGCGTCGCGCGTCGGTGCGGGACAGGTGGAGCACCATGACGTCAGAAGGCTAGGCGCGACCACCGACACGCGGCGCGGGACGGCGTGGCAGCGGCCGCGTCCCGAGGGGCCGGCGCCTGTCGGCGCAGGGGGTCAGACGGTGACGTCGAGCGGCGTGGTCGCGGGACCGGCGTCGCCACCCGCGAGGTCGTCGGCGTCCGGCTGGGCGGGCCGGCGGAGCACGAGGAGCGCGAGCACGGCGGGGATCCAGCCGTAGAGCAGGCCCGCGGCGCCGCCGTCGGTCGGGCCGGACTTCAGCAGGCTCTGCGCGAGGTACCGGCCGTCGCCCTGCGGGTCGAGCCCGACGCCGACGAGGGCGGTGGGGATCGCGCCGAGGAGGGCGCCGGCGACGCACGCGACCCACACCGCGAGGACGAGGACCGTGCGGCCGGCGGGAAGGACGGTGCTGCGGGCGGCGACGTAGGTGAGCCCGCCGGCGACGGTGCCGACGAGCCCGGCGCACGCGAGGACGGCGCCGAGCGACGCGTCGCCCGCGGTGGTCACGGGGGCGAGCCAGTCGGCGGCGGTGCTGACCGTCCCGGCGAGCGCGGAGCGTGCGGTGGTGACGTACTCGGCGACGGTCCGGTCGACCCAGCCGTGCGCGACCGCGGCGAGCGACCACCCCGCGGCGGCGACGGCGCCGACGACGAGGGCCGCGGGCAGGGCGCCACCGGCTCGGCGGGCGGTCGGCTCGCCGCCCTCGAGGCGGCGGGCGATCGCGACGACCGCGAGCCCGACGACCCACCCGTAGGTCGCTCCCCAGGCGGTGCCACGGCGGACGGGCTCGAACATCCCGAGGAGCGCGGCCTGCGTGAGCCCGTCGGTGCCGTACTGGAGCATCCCGAGGATCGTCGGCCAGCCGGAGAAGCCGCAGGCGACGGCCCCGCCGACGACGACGGCGAACCAGACGCCCAGCACGCGCGGCGCGAACCCGGTGCCGGAGGCGTGCACGGACGGTGCGGCGAGCACGGCCACGACCACGGCGAGGGCGATCCCGGCGACGAGTGCGGTGTCGGGGGCGTGCCAGACGAGCAGCACGGCAGGCGTGGCGGGGGCGACGAACCCCTGCAGCCCGGCGGGGACGCCCGCGTGCTCCAGGAGCACGTGCAGCGCGCCGACGGCGAGCCAGACGACGAGCGCGATCCCGCTCGCCGCGAGGGACAGGAGGATCGTCCGCTTCGACACCATCCGCGGGACGCTAGCAGCGCCCCTGAGGTCACCGTGGCGATCCGGCCTTCCAGTAACCGCAAAAGGTGACGTGGCTCTTGGGCACCTGGCGCTCGCCGACGAGGAACCGGCGGGTGCCGGTCGCGAGCCGTGACTCGCCGACCGCGAACGCGGCGACGGTGCCGCCGGGCCAGGGCAGGTCGCGCAGCGCCTGCAGCGCGAGGTCGCCGACGGCCTCGCCGCCCGTGCGGGGCAGCCAGTGCACGGTGACGCCGTCGGGGGCGTCGACGTCCTGGGCGTCGGCGGCGTCGATGAGCTCGACGAACGCGTGCCCGACGGTGTCCCGGGGCAGGTCGCGCAGGACGCCGGCGACGGCGGGCAGGCCGCTCTCGTCGGCGACGAGCAGGACGTGGTCGGCGGGGACGTGCACCCACCCGCAGCCCTGGTCGATGAACGCGACCTCGGTCCCGGCCTCGACACCCCCGGTGGCAGCGGACTCGGCCCACGGCCCGGCGACGCCGGCGGTGCCGTGGCAGACGAAGTCGATGTCCACCTCGGGGGTGCCGTCGGGGCCGTCGGCCCGGTGGTCGCGGATGGTGTAGCTGCGGATCACGGGCCGGGTGTTCTTCGGCAGCATGAGGTAGCGCAGGTAGCCGCGGGTGTCGAAGGTGTCGGCGAGGTTGTCGAACCGGGTGTCGTCGCGGACGGGCACGGCGAGCCGGACCCACTGGTCGAAGCCGCGGTACTCGAACCGGCGCAGGTCGTCGCCACCGAGCGTGACGCGGACCATGTGCGGGGTGACGCGTCGGGCGCGCACGACGGTGGCGTGCACGAGGCCGCTGGGGGCGTGGGTGACGGCGATCTGGGGCACGCGGCTCTCCGGGCGGTGTCGGCGGATGTCGGCGGATGTCGGTCGGGTGCCTGTCGAGGCTGACTGAGGCTGCCCTAACTTAGCCTGCCCTCACTCGCCGCGACAGAGGGTGTCCGCCCGTCGGTCGGAGGCGCGACCTGCGGCGCCGCAACCGAAAAGACCGAAAACACCGAAACCCATTGCGGTGCGATGGCGTGCCATGTCACTCTCGCCGAGAACCTCGCATTCTCAACGTAGAGAGGCGTTTCGGACGTGAGATCTTCCCGCGTGGCACGCAGGCGTGCCGTGGTTCCCTCCCTCACCGCACTCGCCGTCGTCGCCGCCGGGCTCATCCCCGTCGCCGCGGCCGCCGTGCCCGGCGACGAGACCCCGCAGAGCAGTCTCGGCATGCCCGAGTTCACGGGCTCCGACACCCCCGTCCCCGCGACCGGCGTCGACTACGGCCCGTCGCCCTACCTGCAGCGCGTCTTCGACGCCGACCTCGCCGCGGGTGCCGGCAGCGCACCGGGCCAGGACTTCTGGATGGACCGGATGCTCGCGCGCACCGGCCCGATGTTCGACGGCACCGAGAACCTCGTCGCGTTCACGCGCGGCCGGGCGGTGTTCATGAAGACGCACCAGCCCACGCGGCTCGGCTGGGACGGCGACGTCGCGTACTGGGAGTCACTCGGCGGCGGCGGTGCCTTCACGTTCACCGTGCAGGCCGACGGCCAGGCCGTCACGCTCACCGAGCAGGCGTCGCAGCGGCGGCAGACGCCGTCGTACTTCCAGTCGGTCTTCACCGGCGGTGGGCTGCGCCTCACGCAGACCAAGTTCATCACCGCCGACGACGTCCTCGTGGCGAACGTCCAGGTCACCGACACGAGCGGCGCGGCACGCACCGTCCGGGTCGCCGCGACGTCACCGCAGGCCGGCACGGTCGAGGGCGACGAGCTCGTCGGCACCGTGCGGGCGTTCAACAGCCTCACGACGGTCACCCCGCGCCTGTCGGGCGACGGCTTCACGGCGGCACCCGGCACGGCCTCGCTCGTGCGCGACCTCGCCGTGCCCGCGGGCGGCAGCGCGACGACCAAGCTCCAGCTCGGCATGCTGACCGACGAGCTCCCGTCGTCGGCCGCCGAGTACGCCGCCTACCGGGCCGCGAGCCCGGCCGAGGCGTTCACGACGCACGTCACGACGTACAACCGGTGGTGGGCGGAGAACGTCCCGTACCTCGACACCCCGTCGGACGACATCGACAAGACGCTCTTCTACCGCTGGTGGCTGATGCGTTACAACTTCCTCGACGCCGACATCCCCGGGAACGACTACCAGTTCCCGACGTCCATGGAGGGCGTGCTCGGGTACAACAACGCGATCGTCCTCACCGTCGGGATGTTCGTCGACGACCTCAAGTACTTCCGTGACCCGACGTACGCGTACGGCCCGGCGCTCGCGGTCGGGGAGACCTCCAAGCGCGGCAAGTTCGTCGACAACCCGGGCGACCCCGCCAACTGGTCGAACTCCTACACGCAGTACATCACCGAGGCCGCGTGGCGGGCCTACGAGCTGCACGGCGGGCCCGGCGCGATCGGCGCGACGCTCGGCCAGCACTCGATGGACGACGTCGAGGGCCTCCTCGACGCGTACGACGGCAACGGCAACGACCTCATCGAGTACTCGTGGGGCGCCATGACCGGCAACGACGCCGACGCGGTGTCGTTCCACTGGACCGGCCACGGCGACAACATGGACAGGACCGAGAGCGCGTACCTGTACTCGAACTCGAAGGCCGCGGCGGAGTTCTTCCGCGTCGCGGGTCAGACGGAGAAGGCCGACCACATGGACGCGCTCGCGGAGCGCGTCAAGGCCGCCGTCCTGGAGCACCTGTGGGAGCCCGCGCAGACGACCGCGGACAAGGTCGGGCTGTTCGGCAACCTGCTCAAGCACCAGATGACGCAGGACGGGACGCTCAACCCGTACAAGGAGATCAACAACTACTACCCGTTCACCGTCGGCCTCATGCCGAAGCCCGGTGACCCGGACTACGACCAGCCGTACGTCGAGGCGCTGCGCCTGTTCGCGGACGCCGACCAGTACCCGGTGTTCCCGTTCTTCACGGCCAACCAGGTCGACAAGGCGGACTCGCCCGACCCGGGGTCGAACAACTTCTCGGTCATCAACTCGACCGTGCTGTTCCGCATGTTCTCCTCCGTCCTGCGTGACTACCCGACGGACTACGTGACGCCGGAGATGTACAAGCAGCTCCTCTACTGGAACGCGTTCGCGCACTACCAGGGCGGTGACAACCGGCTGCCCAACCAGAACGAGTTCTGGTCCAACGGGTCGGCGGCCGACGGCGGCTCCATCGGCTACCGGTCGTGGATCCACCACACGATCCTCGGCGCGACCAACTTCACGGTCATCGAGGACGCGATGGGCCTGCGCAGCCGGGCCGACGGCAAGATCGAGCTCGACCCGATCGACGTGGACTGGCCGTACTTCACGGTCAACAACGTGCGGTACCACGACCGCGACCTCACGGTCACGTGGGACGAGACAGGCGACCACTACGGCGCCGACGTGCCCGCCGGGTACTCGGTGTTCCTCGACGGCGAGCTCGCGTTCACGGTCGACGACCTCGCGCACGTGGTGTACGACCCGGCGACCGGGACCGTCGAGCTGCCGGACGGCGGCGCGCAGGTCGTGACGGCCACGGCGTCGTCGCTCGCGGCGGCCTCCGACGTGCGGTTCGCCGCGACCGACCGGGTCGTCGACGTGTTCGCCAAGGCGGGGACCGACATCGCCCCGGCGTCGACCGGCTCCGCGAACCTCGCGGCCGGCCGGCCGGTGACCACGACGTACGCGACGACCGGCCGCGCCGCGACCGGCGCCGTCGACGGCAGCACCGCCAACGAGCCCTTCTGGGGCACCGCGGGCTCGCCGAACGCCACCGACTCGATCGAGGTCGAGCTCGACGGCACGCAGGCCGTCGACGACGTGCGCGTCTACTTCTACCGGTCGTCGTCCAGCGCGACCGTCCAGGGGTACGCGGCACCCGAGCTGTGGACGCTCGAGTACCACGACGCCGCGGGCTGGCACCCGGTCCCCGGGCAGGCCCGCACGCCCGTGTACTCGACGGCCAACCTCAACCGCGTCCAGTTCCCGGAGGTCCGGGCCGACCGGCTGCGGGTCACCGCGAAGCACGCGGCCGGCTTCCGCACGGGCGTCAAGGAGGTCCAGGCGTTCGCGACGGGTGTCGAGGCGCCGCCGTCGACCAACGCGGCCCCGAAGGTCACGGTCTACCGCGACCCGGCGTTCGACCAGCCCGCCCAGGTCCGCCTGGTCGGCTCGGTGTCCGACGACGCCCAGCCGGCGGGCGCCCTGTCCTCGGCGTGGACCGTGGTCAGCGCGCCCGAGGGTGCGCAGGCCGTCGTCGCGAGCCCGACGCAGGCGACCACCGTCGTGCAGTTCGACACGACCGGCCGGTACACGCTGCGTCTGACGGCGTCCGACGGCGAGCTCACCACCAGCAGGGACGTCACGGTCGACGTCGACGTCAGCGGCACCGCCAAGACGAACGTCGCACCCGACGCCACCGCGTCCGCGTCGGCCGTCACCGGCTGGAACCGGGTCGCCGCGATCAACGACGGCAACGCGTCCTACCCGGTCGCGGCGGAGTCCGACGCGTGGGGCACGTGGGGCACCGCCGCCGGTGCGGGCAACACGTACTGGGCGCGCCTGACCTGGCCGGAGCCGGTGCGGGTCGACGAGTCCCGCATCCTGTTCCACTCCAACCGGGCGTCGGACGGCGTCCTGCCGCCGTCGTCGTGGTCCCTGGAGTACCTGGCGACCGACGGCTCCTGGCAGCCGGTGCCCGACCCGAGCGCGTACCCGACCGTCGACGGCGAGCTCAACGCCGTCACGCACGGCGCCGTCACGACGACGTCGCTGCGCGCCACGCTCGTCCGCAACGGGGCGTCGTACCCGGGCATCATCGAGTGGCAGGCGCTCGCGGACGAGCCGGTCGCGGTCGAGGAGGTCGCGGTCCGCACGCTCGTCGGCGTCGCGCCGGTCCTCCCGGAGGCCGTCGAGGTGACGTTCGCCGACGGGACGCGCACGCAGCGGTCCGTGCAGTGGCAGGACGTGCCCGCCGACGCGTACGCCGCGCAGGGCGAGTTCACGGTCCCCGGCTTCGTGCAGGGGACGTCCAAGCTGGCCCGCGCGACCGTCTTCGTGCGGCCCACCGACGCCGTGCAGATCAACACGTTCGACCCGCTCGCGGTGTCGACCGTGGCGGGCACCGCGCCCGTGCTGCCGGCCCGCGTGGTCGCGGTCTACAACGACGGCTCCGAGGCGTCGCTGCCCGTGACGTGGGACGACGTCGACCCGGCGTCGTACGCCGCCGCCGGTGAGTTCACCGTCGAGGGGACGGTGGCCGGCACGGACAAGCGGCCCGTCGTCACGGTCACCGTGCGGTCGGGTGCGCCGAAGGCGCCCGTGGTCACGCTCGCGACCGACCCCGAGCGTCCCGCGTCCGGCTGGTTCACCGGCCCGGTCGCCGTGACGGTCACCGCGACCGACGACGACGACCCGTCGCCCACGGTCGAGGCGCAGGTCGACGGCGGTGCGTGGACGGCCGTCACCGGCCCGGTCGCCGTCAGCGGTGACGGCCGGCACACGGTGCGCGCCCGCGCCACGGACTCCGGCGGGCTCGTCTCGCCCGTGCAGTCCGCCGCGGTCGACATCGACGGCACCGCACCCGTGGTGACCGCGACCTTCGACGAGTCCCGGCGGCGCCTCACCCTGGCGACCACCGAGACCGGCTCGGGCGTCGCGACCGTCGAGTACCGCGTCGACGGCGGCGCCTGGACGGCCTACGGCACCGGCGCGACGATCGCGCAGGCCGCGACCGTCGAGTACCGCGCCACCGACCGGGCGGGCAACGTCTCGGCCGTCGGGACGATCGCCGTCCCGGCACCGGACCCGAACGCGCCCGTCAACATCGCCCCGAACGCCGCGGTCAGCGTGTCCGCGTCGACCACGTGGAACCGCGCCGCGGGCATCACGGACGGCGTCGCGACGATGCCGGTGACGAACCAGGCGACCGCCTGGGGCACGTGGAACATCGCGGGCGACACCCAGTGGGCGCGCCTCGACTGGCCCACGCCCGTCACCACCGGCACGAGCCGCCTGATGTTCTTCGACGACGGCGGTGGCATGCGGCTCCCGGCGTCGTGGACGCTCGAGTACCTGCTCGACGACGGCGTCACGTGGGCGACCGTCCCCGAGCCCTCGGGCTTCACGACGACGCTCGGCCAGTTCGACACGGTCACGCACACGCCGGTCACGACGACGGCTCTGCGGGCGACGCTCACCAAGCCCACGTCGGGCTGGGTCGGCATCGTCGAGTGGGAGGTCGACAGCGCTCCCGTGGCACCGCTGGTCCTCACCGGACCCACGGAGCCGGTGACCGCGGGCGACGCGTTCGACGTGACGCTCACGGGCGGGGTCGTCGACACCGCCTACGCGGTGACGGTCGAGCCGGGCGGTGTCGCCCTCGGCTCGCTGACGACGGACTCCCGGGGTTCCGGGACGCTCCGCACGGCGCCGCTGCCGCGCGACCTCGCGGGCGGGGACTACACGGTCCGCGCCGCGGCGGGGGAGTCGGTGGCGGAGTCGTCGCTGACCGTCGTCGCCGGACCGGGCGAGGCCGTCGTCAACGCAGGCACAGTCGAGGTCGTCGGGGTCCCGACCGTCGGGCAGGTGCTGCTCGCGCAGACCGCGGGCTGGGGACCCGAGGGCGTCGAGCTCGCGTACCGCTGGTCGGCGGGCGGCAAGGTCGTCGCCGGAGCCACCGCGTCGCAGTACACGCCGACGCAGAAGGACCTCGGGAAGACCGTCACGGTCGAGGTCACGGGCTACCTGGACGGCTGGGAGAGCGTCTCGGTGACGTCCGCCCCGACCGCAGCGGTCGTGAAGCCGACCGTGCAGGCCGGGTCGGTCGCGATCGCGGGCACCGCGGTCGTCGGCAGCACCGTCCGGGCGCAGACCTCGGCCTGGGCCGACGGCGTCCGCCTCGAGTACCGCTGGCTGCTCGACGGGAAGGCCGTCAAGGGCGCCACGTCCAGCGGCTACAAGGTCGCGGCGTCCGACGCGGGCAAGGTCCTCACGGTCGAGGTCCGCGGCACCGCCGCCGGCCACGAGCCGTCGACCTGGGCGTCCTCGCCACCGACCACGGTGCAGCCCGGCACCCTCACGGCCCGCGACGTGCGGATCGTGGGCCTGGCCAAGCCCCTGTCGGTCGTGACCGCCATGCACGCGGCGTGGGGACCGTTCCCGGTGACCACCTCGTACCAGTGGTTCGTCGACGGCAAGGCCGTCAAGGGCGCGACCAGCCCGCTGTACCTCGTGCGCACCGCCGACCGCGGCGCCGTCCTCACCGTCGAGGTGACCGGCACCAAGACCGGCTACGCACCGACCACGCGCACCTCCGACGGCATCAAGGTGGGACGTTGACGATGACCACGCAGACCAGGCAGACCACGACACGCAGGACCGTCGCCGCCGCACTGGCCGGGGCCCTCGTCGCGACGGCGGTGGCCGCGTGGCCGACCGCCGCCGTCGCGGCGGACCCGCCGGCGCCCACGCGGTCCTTCCACACCGACGGCAACCCGATCCTCGGTGACGGCACCTACTACTCGGCCGACGCGGCACCCCTGTCGGTCGACGGGACGCTCTACGTCTACGGCGGGCACGACGAGGCCGCCGAGCAGCAGGGCGGCTTCGAGATGCACGACTACGGGGTCTTCGCGACCGACGACCCCGCGTCGGGCGACTGGGACCTGTACGCCGACAACCTCGACCCCGACGAGGTCTTCGGGTGGGCCACGGGCGACTCGGCGTTCGCGGGGCAGGTGACGACCGGGGCCGACGGGAAGTTCTACTGGTACGCGCCCGTGCAGTGGGAGAACACGGCCGTGCCGAACCACATGGCGATCGGCGTCGCGGTCGCGGACTCCCCGGTGGGTCCGTGGACGGACGCGATCGGCGCGCCGCTGCTCACCTGGACCGACGTCTTCGGCTCGTCCACGACGGGCCAGGAGGTCATCGACCCGCACGTCTTCACCGACACCGACGGGTCCGTCTACCTGTACTGGGGCTCGTGGAGCGTCGCCCGGGTCGTCAAGCTGACGTCGTCGATGACGGCGCTGGACGGCACGATCGCGACGATCCCCGGCCTCACCGGGTTCTTCGAGGCGCCGTGGGTGTTCGAGCGCAACGGCACCTACTACCTGGCGTACGACTGGAAGCAGGGCGGCAGCGAGTGCACGCCGTCGAACTACCAGGCGTGCATCGCGTACGCGACGGCACCGTCGGCGCTGGGCCCGTGGACGTACCAGGGGATCATCCTCGGCGGCACGTCCGCGACGACCGTGCACCCGTCGATCGTCGAGCACGAGGGTCGCTGGTGGATCACGTACCACACGAAGGACGCCGTGGGCGGCGGGCACTTCCGCCGGTCCATCGCGATCGACGAGGTGCAGTGGGACGGTGACCGGATCCTGCCGGTCGAGCAGACGCTCGCCGACGACCCGGCCTACCGGCTGACGGACAACGTGGCGCTGGAGGCGACCGCGTCGGCGTCCTTCACCGAGCAGCCGCCCATGCGGCTCGGCGCCGTCAACGACGGCTTCCGCCGGACCACCGCGCTGCTGCCGCCCGACCAGTGGGGCAACTACCGCGGCACGACGTCGTCGCACCCGTCCGACTGGGTGCAGTACACGTGGGACGCGCCCGTGCGCACCGGGTCGGTCGGCATCGAGCTCCACCGCGACGGCAACTGGATCCGGCCGCCGCAGTCGTGGGTCGTCGAGTACCTCGACGAGGCCGGCGACTGGCAGCCGGTGTCCGGCGCGACGTACCCGACGGCCACCGACACGTGGCACACCGTGACGTTCGACCCGGTCTCGACGACCGCGCTGCGGGCCACGTTCCGCGGGCTCGACGAGGGCCCGTACGTCCACTCGGTGTCCGTCTCCGAGTGGGAGGTCTACTCCGCGCAGGCGTCGTCGCTGCCGTCGGTGTCCGTCGCGACACCCGTCGGCGTCGCACCGTCGCTGCCCGCGGCCGTCCGCCTGCCGTTCGGCGACTCCTCCGCGTGGGCGCCGGTCAACTGGCGGCCCGTCGACCCGGCGGACTACGCCGCCGAGGGCACGTTCACCGTCGAGGGCCGCGCGCTCGGCCAGTCCGCCGGGTACGTGACCGCGACCGTGCACGTCGGCGGGACCGTCGACCCCGGTGAGGACGACACGACCGCCCCGGCGGTCACGCTGTCCGCGTCCGGCACGTCCGGCGAGGACGGCTGGTTCTCCTCGCCCGTCACCGTCCGGGTGTCTGCCGACGACGACACGTCGTACCTCACGACGATCGGCACGCGGGTCGGCGACGGTGCGTGGATCTCGACACCGGATGCCCGGTCGGTCGACGTCCCGGTGTCGGCGCAGGGGGAGACGGTCGTCCGCGGCCGGGCCACCGACGCCGCGGGCAATACGTCCGCCGAGGTCAGCCGCACGGTCAAGGTCGACACCGGTGTCCCCGCCGTCACCGCCGCGCTCGACGAGGCCACCCGGGCCGTCACGCTCGGCGCGACCGACTCCCTGTCCGGGGTCGCCGCGGTCGAGTACCGGTTCGACGGCACGGGTGAGTGGGTCGTCGCCGCCGACGGTGCCGTGGTCGACGCGCCCGACATGCTCCCGCACGAGCTCGTCGTCCGCGCCCGCGACCGCGCGGGCAACACCGCCACCGCCACGGTGACGATCCCGCTCGGCGACGGCGCGTCGCTGTCCGGCAACGTCGCCCCGTACGCCACCGCCACGGCGTCCTTCACCTCCGGGTGGGAGAACGTCGCGGGCATGGTCGACGGCACCAACGCCTGGGGCGAGGACGACGCGTCGAAGTACGGGTCGTCGTGGGGCACGTGGGACCGCGTCGGCGAGCAGTGGGCGCAGCTCACGTGGGACTTCGACGTGACCGTCGACCGCGCGAACGTGTGGTGGTACCAGAACGTCCCCGACGCGCAGAACGAGGGCCTCATCGCGCCCCGGTCGTGGACCCTGCAGTACCTCGACGCCGACGGCACCACCTGGCACGACGTCGCGCTGACGTCCGGCACCTACGCCCGCACCTCGACGGGCTTCGTGCCCGTCGGCTTCGACGCCGTCACGACCCGCGCGCTGCGGATCGTCGCCCAGTCCTGGGGCGAGGCCGCCGGGCAGGGGTCGGTCGGGATCCGTGAGTGGCAGGTCGGCGCCGCCGAGCCCGACGGGGTCGTCACGCCCGCCGCGCCCACCTTCACGGCGTCAGCGGTCTGCACCGACGGCGTCGCCGAGGCGGCCCGGGTCGTGATCCCGGACGTCGAGGGCGTCGTCTACGCGATCGACGGCACGGACGTCACCGGCACCGTGGAGGTCGCGGCCGACGCAGCAGTCGTCGTCACCGCCCGCGCGGCCGACGGGTACACGCTCGCCGACGGGGCGACGACGACGTGGGAGCACGTCTTCACCGCCCCGGACTGCCCCGTCGAGGACGTCGTCGTCACACCCGCCGTCCCGGTCTACACGGGCCCGGTCTGCACCGACGGCGAGCCCGGTGACGGGTCGCTCGCCGTGCCGACCACCGACGGCGTCGAGTACCGCGTCGACGGCTCGGTCGTCACCGGGACCGTCGCCGTGGCACTCGGGTCGGTCGTCACGGTCGCGGCCGTGCCGCTCGACGGGTACGCCTTCCCGGCCGGACCGCAGGCGGTGTCGTGGGCCTTCCGGGCCGACGTCCCCGACTGCTCGCCCGCCGCGGCCGTCGTCCCCGGCACCGTGAAGGTCACCGGGAAGGTCCGCGTCGGCGAGACCCTCAAGGTCGAGACGAAGGGCTGGCAGCCGCGCGACGTGCGCCTCGCGTACGTCTGGTTCGCCGACGGCGTCCGCGTCGCCGGGGCGACCGCTGACCGCCTGAAGGTCCCCGCGGACCTCGAGGGTGCGACGGTCACCGTCCGGGTCACGGGCTTCGGCGCGGGCCTGGTCACCGCGTCGGCGGTGTCCGACCCGGTCGGCCCGGTCCTCCCGCCCAAGACGGGCTGGGAGTGGCCGTGGTCGGGCGGCGGCTGGCGCTGGCCCTGGGACTGACCTGACCGGGGTGGGGGTGGCCGCGCGGAGGGGCGCGGCCACCCACACCTGCGCGCCCGTGCCGCGGTGCGGCGCCGACGCCCGGACGGGTGAACCGCGTCGCCCTGTCGCAGTACTGCGACACCGCTGCGACAGCGCCGCGACCGCCGGGTCGGTCCGGTCCACGTAGTTTGTCGGCATGCCCTCCTCCCGCACCCTGTCCCGTCGCAGGTCGGCGCGCGTTCTCGTGATCCTCGCGGCGACGGCCGCCCTCACCGCGTGCGGCGGTCCGACGACGCCCGAGGGTGACGCGCCCAGCCGCACGGCCCGTGCGAGCCGCCCGTCCGCGACCTCGACGCCCACCCCGACGCTCCCCGTCGTGGCCGGGTACGACGTCGGCGAGATCCCGCCCGTGCCGCTGTTCGTGCTGCCCGACCTCGGGATGCTCGACGCGTCGCTCGCCGGGTTCGCCGTCACCGTGGACGACGCCGTCGGCGACCTGCCGGGCGTGCGGGTCGAGCCGGCCCGGTGCGACGCGCAGGGCATCGCGTCGCCCGGTGCGCTGCTGGCGTACGGCGACGGGTCGGGGACGCTGACCGGCCCCGACGGCACCGTCGTCAACTACGGCGACGGGTCCGGGTCGTACACCCTCAACGGGACGACGGTGACCGTCTACGGGGACGGGTCGGGGACGTACTCCGACGCGACGACGACCGTCGTCAGCTACGGCGACGGATCGGGCTCGTACGACGACGGCACGACCAGCGTGACGCTCTACGGCGACGGGTCAGGCACGTGGGCGCGCGGTGAGCGCACCATCACGAACTACGGCGACGGCTCCGGCACGTACGCCGACGGTGCCACCACGATCACCAACTACGGCGACGGGTCCGGGCTCTACGACGGGCCGGACCTGACGATCGTCAACCACGGCGACGGCTCGGGGCTCGTCGACGGGATCCCGACCGACATGCCCGAGCTGCCGCCCGTGCCGCGGCTCGGCTCGTTCCCGTCGATGGGCGTGCTCGCCCCCGTGCCGTCGTGCGGGACCCGGGTCGTCCTCGACGCCGCCGTCCTGTTCGACTTCGGCAGCCACGCGCTGCGACCCGACGCCACGGCCACGCTCGACGCGGTCGCGCAGGTCCTGGCGACGGTCCCGGCCGCGCGCGTCGAGGGGCACACCGACGCGGTGTCGTCGCACGAGCTCAACCAGGCCCTGTCGGAGCGTCGCGCGGACGCGGTCGCCGCCGCGCTGGCCGACCGCGGCATGACCGGGTCGCTCGAGACGACCGGCTTCGGCGAGACGCGCCCCGTCGCGCCCAACGAGGTCGACGGCGTCGACGACCCCGCGGGGCGGCAGCTCAACCGCCGCGTCGAGATCGTGGTGCCGTCGTGACCGCACGACGCGGGACGTCTGCGGCCGGGCGCCGTGCGCGAGCGGTCGGGGCCGTCGCGCTGCTGTCCGTGACCCTCGCGGCGTGCAGCGTCGAGGTCGTCCAGGACGACCCGGAGGGCAGCGACGCCGGGACGTCGGACGGCGACACCGCGGGCGGCGACCCGACGTCGCAGGGCATCGAGGCGGCCGACGACACCGCGCCCCCTCGCCGCACCGTCGGTCGGGACGACGCCGGTGCCGCGATGCTCGACCGCGCCACGCTCGGGTCGCGCGCGACGCAGCACCTGACCTGCGACGGCGGCGACCTGCGGGTCGAGAACGCCGCCGTGGCGGTCGTCGTCGGGGACGCGTGCGGGACGCTCACGGTCGACGGTGCCGGGGCGCTGGTCGTCGCGGGCGACGTCGAGCGGCTCGCCGTGTCGGCCTCGTCGGTCCGGGTGGTCGTCGCGAGCGTCTCGTCGGTCGACCTCGACGCCGCCGACGTGCGCGTCGCGTGGGAGGACGGCGACCCCGCGGTCCGGGACGGCGGCGCCGGGAACGCGTACGGCCCCGTCGGCACGGTCGAGCTCGGCCTGCCCGAGCCCGGCGTGCCCGACCCCGGCACCGACCCCGCCGCGGGTGGGGCGGGCACCGCGGGGAGCGACCGGTGACCGGCGTCGCCCCGGGGTACGCGGTCGCCCCGCGGACCAACGCGCTCGCGGTCGCGTCCCTCGTGCTCGGCCTGTGCGGGTTCGCCGCGATCCCGGTCGTGCTCGGGCACGTCGCGCTCCGCCAGATCGGCCGCAGCGGAGACCGGGGGACCGGCCTGGCCGTCACCGGCCTCGTGCTCGGCTACCTGACGTCCCTGCTGTACGTCGTGGTGCTCCTCGTCGTCGGCGGTGCCGTGTGGTGGGGGACCCGGTGACGGCGCCGCCGCCCCACGTCCTGCTCGTCGACGACGAGCCCGCGATCCTCGACGGGCTCGTGCCGTTCTTCGAGCGGTCCGGGCTGCGGGTCAGCACGGCGCCGGACGGTGAGGCGGCGCTCGACGCCCACGCGCGCACGCCGTCCGACATCCTCGTGTGCGACGTCCTCATGCCCCGCCTCGACGGGCGGGCGCTCGTGCGGCGGCTGCGCGCCGGCGGCGACTGGACGCCCGTCGTGCTGCTCACGCAGGTCGGCGAGTCGTACGAGCGGTCGGCCGCCCTGGAGGAGGGGGCGGACGACTACCTCAACAAGCCGTTCGACCCGCAGGAGCTCCTCGCGCGCGTGCGGGCGGTCCTGCGCCGCGCGGTGCCGGGCCAGCCGGCGCTCGCGGCGTCGGACGTCCTGGTCTGCGGCGACCTGCGCGTCGACCGCTCGGCCCGGCGCGTGACGCTCGGCGGCGCGGCCGTCGCGCTCACGCCGAAGGCGTCGCTGCTGCTCGACTACCTCATGACGCACCCGGGCGAGCTGCACACGCGCGAGCGGCTGCTCGCGGCCCTGTGGGGGTTCGAGTCGATGGTCACGACGCGTGCCGTCGACCACCGCGTCGCGGAGATCCGGCGGGTGCTGCGCGACGACGTCGCCGCGCCCCGGTTCGTCGAGACGGTCCCGGCGCAGGGCTACCGCTTCTGCGGCGACGTCCGACGCGGCAGCCGCACATGACGACCTGGCCGCGTCGCGGAGCCGACGCACCCGCACCGCCGCTGCGCGACGCCGACCCGCCCACGCCGTCTGCGCACGACGCCGACCCGCGCAGCGCGTCCGCGCACGACGCCGACCCGTCCAGGTCTTCTGCGCGCGACGCCGACCCACACGCTCTGCCGTTCCGCGACGGCGACCGCCCGGCGCCGTCGCGGCGGGTTCGCGGCTCCGTGGTCGCCGCGGTGGCCGTGCTGGCCGTCGCGGTCGTGGCGGCGCTGGTGGTCGCGCTCGCGGCCCCGTCGACGGCGTTGCGCTTCACCGTCCGTCCGGCCCCGATGCTGCTCGTCGCGGGCGTGGTCCTGGCGGCCGTGGTCCTGGTCGCCGGAGCCGCCGCGGCGCGCCGCCGGAGCCGGGCCGACGCGGAGGTCCGCCACGCGCAGGCGGCCGGTTGTCGGGCGGAGCGGGACGCGCGCCGTCGCTTCCTCGCGCGCCTGGACCACGAGCTCAAGAACCCGGTGACGGCGATCCGGGCGGCGGTCGCGGCGGGTGCGGACGGCGGCGACGACGCGGGGCGTGCCCGGGCGACGCTCGTGTCGCAGTCGACGCGGCTCGCGGCGCTGGTGACCGACCTGCGCAAGCTCGCCGAGCTGGAGACGCAGGAGATCGAGGACGAGGACGTCGACATGGCGGAGGTCGTCCGCGACGCCGTCGAGGACGTGACCGCGCAGGCCGTGGCCGCGGGCGGTCCGCGGCCGGACGTCGTGGTGACGCTGCCGACGGTCCCGTGGCCCCTGCCGCACGTGCGAGGCGACGTCGACCTGCTGTACCTGGCCGTCTACAACCTGCTCGGGAACGCCGTGAAGTTCTCGCCGCCGGGCACCCGCATCGAGGTCCGGGGGACCGACGAGGACGGGACGGTCGTCGTCGAGGTCGCGGACTCGGGTCCCGGCATCCCGCCGGACGAGGTCGACGTGGTGTTCGACGAGCTCGCCCGAGGACGGGACGCCCGCGGTCTGCCGGGCTCGGGCCTGGGCCTCGCGCTGGTCCGGGTCATCGCCGCCCGCCACGGGGGTCGCGCGACGCTCCGCTCGCGCCCGGCGCAGGGCACCAGCGTCCGCCTCCACCTGCCGACCCGCCGCCCGCCGCGCTGACCGGTCGCGGTCAGGCAGGGCCGGCCGTCGACCCCGTGACGGTGCCCGCACGGCACCGACTTCCGCTCACCATGACGGGGTCGCCCCGGGTCGGCGGTCAGCCCGGCCGGGCAGGTCAGGCCGGCCGGCCGTCGACCCCGTGATGGTGCCCGCACGGCGCCGACTTCCGCTCACCATGACGGGGTCGCCCCGGGTCGGCGGTCAGCCCGGCCGGGGCAGGTCAGGCCGGCTTCGGGCCCGTCGAGCCGCGGGGGACCAGGCGGGACGGGATGACCTCGGTGCCGCTGTGCGGGTTGCCCTCGATGGCGTCGAACAGCAGGGCCGCGGCGCGGCGGCCGAGCTCCTCGAGGTTCATGTCGATGCTGGTGAGCTGCGGGCGCGCGTTGAGCGCGAGGATCTCCCAGTTGTCGTGGCCGGTGACGGCGACGTCCTCGGGGACGCGGCGGCCGGACTCGCGCAGGGTGTCGAGCACGCCGCGCGCGATCTGGTCGGACCCGCAGACGATCGCGTCGACGTCGTCGAACCGGGAGATGAGCAGGCCCGCGGCGGTGCGGCCCCACTCCTCGGTCCACGAGCCGTAGAGCGCCTGCCCCCCGAGCACCTCGACGCCCGCCTCCGCGAGCACGGCGGATGCGCCGTCGACGCGGTCGTGCGCGGCGCCGTACCCGGCGTCGCCGGTGACGATCGCGACGCGGGTCCGGCCGCAGGTGAGCAGGTGCTCGGCGACGAGCCGCCCGCCGAGCAGGTTGTCGGTCACGACGGACATGTCGGCGGGGTCCTGCGACGGCGCGTACGCGTAGACGACGGGCACGGGGAGCTGGCCGAGCGACGGGCGGGGGTCGGGGCGGGCACCCACGACGATGAGCCCGTCGACGCGCCGACCGAGCAGCGCCTGCACGTGGTACTGCTCGCGCAGCGCGTCGCCGCGGGCGTCGCACAGGAGCACGGACGTCTTGCCGGTGCCGGCGGCGTCCTCGGCGCCCATGAGCGTCGGGATGGAGAACCGGCCCTCGAGGTCGTGCGTGACGAGGCCGATGGTGCCGGACCGCCCGGACAGCAGGTGCCGGGCGAGCACGTTGGGGGAGAAGTTCAGCTGCTCGGCGGCTGAAAGGACCCTCTCACGGGTTTCGGCCTTGACCTGCTGCCGGCCGTTGAGCGACTTGGAGGCCGTCGCGAGGGAGACGCCAGCGAGCTTCGCGACGTCCGCGAGGGTCGGTGGCTTCCGCGGATTTCCGGGCGTCGTCTGCACCTTCACCCCCTGGTCGAGCGAAACCGACGGGGCGGACGCCGACGTCTTCCCCGGATCGTAGCGGTACGACGCGCCGAAGTGACCACTTGACGTGCGCGGAGGCCCACCGCTACGTTTCCGAAAAGGGTTTCGGCAGACCCTCAGCCACCGGGCGCCCGACGGGGGACGCACGGAGTTCGCTTCGACGATGAAGTCCGAGGAGAGCACGATGAGCAAGCGGTTGTCCCGATCGCGGGGTGCACGAGGCGCTGCCCTGCTGGCCGTGGCCGGCCTGGCGCTGACCGGCCTGGCGGCCTGCAGCAGCGGATCCGACGACGACGGCGGCGGCAACGCCCCCGCGGAGTCCGTCGGCCCCGACGGTGTCGACGACGGCACCACCCTCACCATGTGGACGCGCGCTCCCCTGGAGCGCCAGGCGAAGGCCCTCGTCGAGGCGTACAACGCGTCGCACGAGAACCAGGTCGAGCTCGAGATCATCCCCAACGACGACATGGAGGGGAAGGTCGGCGCGGCCGCCACGAACGACGAGCTGCCCGACCTCCTGGCCGGCGACGTCGTGCGTCTGCCCTACTGGGTCGCGAACGGCCTGTTCACCGACCTGACCGACAACATCGACGGTCTCGACTACGCCGACGACATCACGCGCGGCCACGTCGACGCCGGCACCGACCCGGACGGCGCCAAGCACACGGTGCCGTTCGTCACCGACATCTCCGTCATGGTCTGGAACAAGGCGCTGTACGCCGAGGCCGGCCTCGACCCGGAGAAGGGCCCGACCAACCTGGCCGAGTTCCAGGAGCAGGCCGAGGCCGTCCAGGCGCTCGGCAAGCCCGGCGTGTCCGGCACGTACTACGGCGGCAACTGCGGCGGCTGCCTCGTCTTCACCTGGTTCCCGAGCATCTGGGCGTCCGGCGACGAGGTCCTGTCCGCCGACGGCAAGGAGTCGCTGCTGGCGTCCGAGTCGGCGCAGGCGGTCTACGACACGTACGCCGCGCTGAACGACGCGGGCGCGGTCGGTGCGGGCTCCAAGGAGGAGACCGGCGCGACGTGGACGGCCCCGTTCTCGAACGGCGAGGTCGGCGTCATGCAGTACCCGAACACCGCGGTCTACGCGGCCAAGGAGGCCGGCATCGACGTCGGCGTCACCGGCATCCCCGGTGTCGACGGCGGCCAGTCGACGTTCCTCGGCGGCGACGCCATGGGCGTCTCCAAGGACTCCGAGCACGTCGCGCAGGCGTGGAACTTCCTCGCCTGGATGACGTCCGACGAGGCGCAGCTCGAGGTCATCGCCAAGAACGGCGAGGTCCCCGGCCGCAACAGCCTGCTCGACAACGAGTACGCGCAGGAGGACCCGCTGGCCCTCACGATGAACAAGCTCGCCGCCGACGGTCGCACGCCGGTCGCCGAGTACTTCTCCGAGGCGTTCAACGCCTCGGGCAGCCCGTGGGTCACGCTGTTCCGCAACGCGACCTTCGACAAGACCGGCACGGTCGACGAGGACAACGACGCCATCACGGCGGTCCTCGACCAGTGAGACCCGGGCCGGGG